>JBFHRE010000178.1:0-2297 GCA_041591895.1 Acidimicrobiia bacterium | reverse complement strand
TAGGCGTTGAGCGCCGCAACGTTGTTATTGATCCGCAGAGACATTGTGTACCTCCTTGTTGTCTGCGGTGCGTGTCGGGTCGACGTCCGTGTCACCCGGGTTCCGAGAGTCCCTGTCGGCGGTCACCCGGCGGGGATAAGCAGCTGTCGAGCCCTGCGGCCCCGACGTCGCCAGTCGCCAGTCCCCGGTCCCCAGTCCCCAGTCACCAGTCTCAGGTCCTCCGGTCCCCGTGATGCTTCCCCCTCGCAGCCAGCAACTGGTAGCCGGAAGCTGGTGGCCGGTGGTGGCCGGAGGCTGGTCGCTACGCGACTGGCAGGCTCAAACCCCGTTCGACGGCTTTCGCCGTCAACTGGTCCTTCATCTCGGGAGGCAACATGTCTGCATGCTCCAACAACCGCAGAGCGGTCTCGTCCTCGCCGGCGACCATCGCCGCCAGGGTGGCGATCGAGATCGCGTCGGCGTCGGTCCCGCCTCGTTGGACGTAGTCGAGCCCGAGAGCCGCGGTTGTGGCGGGCGGCATCACGGTGGCCGAATCCTTGATGATCCGACCGTTGCTCTCGATCTCGGCCATCGGGCCGAAGGCCGCGACAACGTCGATTCCGGCTGCTGAGAATGCGGGCAGCAGGTCGTGCCAGCCGCCGATACCTTGCGGGTTCAGGGCGATCGACTCGGCCATGGCGTCGTAGGCCTCGCCCAGGAGTCCGGCCCGGGTGCGGGCAATGGCCACATTCCACATGAATTCCGCCTCGACGGCCGTCACGTCGAACAGCGGAGCAAGCGACGGTGTGGTGGCCCGCCAGTCGTGGAGTTCCAGCACTTCTTCCGGGAGTTCCGCCGCCAGAGCCGCCTTGGCGAACGCGAGTGCCGCCCCGGCTTCTCGCGGCACGATCGACAGGCCCTTCCGGGCGAGAGTCATCGCCTGGTGGTGGTCACCGCCGGCGAATCGGTTGGCGGCCACGACTCCGTAGACGTACGCCTGCGCCTGCGGGTTGCCGACCTCGATGTCGGACAGCGCCTCTTCGAACAACTCGGCGGCGCGTGCGCTCGAACCGGCGTCGACGAGCAGCGAACGGGCATAGTCGTACGCCGTCCTGAAACCCGGACCGGCCTCGTAGGCGGTCCGGGCGATCTCGATATTGCGGCCACCCTTGTCACGCTGGGCGAAGATCTCCTCCGCGTAACCGAGGTGGCGGAGGGCGACGAGATCGAGGTTGGTGCCGTGGATGGGAGTGGTCATGCCTTCCCGCATCGGCACTTCGTGGATCGGACCGTCGAACCTCGTGCCGTCGGCCGGGAAGATCCGGGTGGCGCGGAAGTTCGAAGTGACGGTTCCCCGAGAGTCGATGTTCGAGATCTTCGGCTGGAACCCGTCGTACTCGGATCCGTATGTTGCGAGGTATCTCCTGAGTTTGGAGGGGTCGGATGTCTCGAGTCGCTCGTCGGCGTCGATGTGGAGCACGAGACGGGCGTCGCGGCAGCGGTCGAGCACGAAGTTCCGTGCTTCTGAGAAATCGCCGGTCCAAGCGAACGAGCTGACGACCGCGCCGTGGCGTTCGGCGATCTCGACCGTCCGATCGGTGGAGCCGGTGTCGCAGACCTCGATTCGATCAACCGTCCCGGCCAACGACGCAAGGCAGTCGTCGAGCATCGCTTCCTCGTTCTTCACGATCATCGAAGCGACGACGAGTGGCCGGTGGTCGTCGGCCGGGTCAGAGAGAACCTGTGAGCACGTTCCGGCGTGGGAAGCCGCCACGGGGGTCGATCGGGTGGGGAGCGCCGGATCGTGAACCAGGCGGAAGGGATCGATGTACCCATCGCCGGCGATGCCGTGGAGTCCGGCGGCGTAGCCGACGACCACACAGGGCCGAAACGCGTGGATCTGTGACGGCTCGGGCAGCGGAAGCTGGTCGAGGATCGCCTCCGCTTGACCAGGTGGTGGAAGGGTGCCGATGTAGTGGTCGGTGCCGACGTCGTTCGTGAACGGGATCACCACCGGTGAGTCGGGTGACAGGCTGTCGATCATCCTGCGGAGACCGCGTGAGGTGATGGCGGCGTCGTCGTGCATGACCAGCACGGGCTCGGTGGGGGCGAGCGAGGCGAGGATCTCGCGGACCCGGCGGCTCCCGTGTCCTGAGGCGACCTCGAATCCAGTGGGAAGGTCGCTGACATCCACTCCGGGGTGCGCGGCGACCACCACCACCTTCAGCCAGGGATTCGCCAGACGGCGGACGGCTTTCGCCGCGCGGGAAGTGACATGAGAGGGCCCGTAGGCGATGACGATGCCTTGCATCCCGATC
>JBFHRE010000177.1:0-3944 GCA_041591895.1 Acidimicrobiia bacterium | reverse complement strand
TTCGAGGCGTTATCGTGGCTCCATGGAGTTCGCGTTCTCGGAGGAGCAAGAGGAACTGCGGCGTTATGTCCGTCAATGGCTCGACGAACGGAGCCCTTCATCCGAGGTCCGAAAGCTCATGGAGTCGGTGGACGGCTATGACCAGGCCCAGTGGCGGGCGATGGCGGAGATGGGCTGGCAGGCAATGGCCGTTCCCGAGGACTACGGCGGGGCCGGGTTCGGGTTTCTCGAGCTGTTCGTGATTCTCGAGGAACAGGGAAGATCTCTGCTCTGCGCTCCGTTCTTCTCGTCGGTGGTGCTGGCGGGCACCGCGTTGCTCGAGGGAGGTTCCGAGGTGCAGAAGTCGGAGTGGTTGCCCCGGATCGCCTCAGGGGACACCACGGCGACAGTGGCACACGCAGAACCCGGGCTCCGGGGTCGAGACGCCCACACCACTGCGCGGCGGACAGCCGACGGCTGGTTGATCGCCGGCACCAAGACCAACGTCATCGATGGGCACACCGCCGATCTTCTGGTCGTGTCGGCGATGACCGGCTCCGACATGGAGCTCTTCCTCGTCCCGGCAACCTCACCTGGCGTACACCGTCGTCCACTGGATACCCTCGACCAGACCCGCAAGCAGGCCGAAATCCGGCTGGACGGCGTGACGGTCCCTCTCGAGTCTCTCCTGGGCGACTCGGAGGCCGGTGTAGACACCCTGGCGCGGGTGCTCGATGTCGGCGCCGTCGGATTGGCGGCCGAACAGGTTGGCGGCGCCGAGCGATGCCTCGAGATGGCCGTGGATTACGCCAAGGAGCGACAGCAGTTCGGTCGCCCGATCGGTTCGTTCCAGGCGATCAAACACAAGTGTGCCGACATGTTGGTGCGAGTCGAGGCGGCCGGGGCCGCAGCCCATTACGCAGCATGGACGATCGCGACCCGGGCCGACGAGGCGCGGACCGCCGTACCTCTCGCCAAGGCGGTCTGTTCGGAGACCTTCACCCACTGCGCCGGCGAGAACATCCAGATCCACGGCGGGATCGGGTTCACCTGGGAGCACGACGCCCACCTGTACCTGAAGCGGGCCCGCAGTTCCGAGGTGATGATGGGAGACCCCGAACATCACCGGCGTCGACTCGCCGATCTCGTTCTCTGACGGCCGTTCGATCTCTACGCTGAAGCACGATGTCTCCGGTATCCACCGTTGCTCTCATCGGCCTGTTGGCGGCAATTCTCGTGGCTGTTGCGGCACTCCTCGTCTGGCAAGAGGCGAAGCGGGGTCCGGGACAGGACGCCGCGACCTACGTGATCGAGGACGCGGTCGACTTCATCCTTCCTCGGCTCGATTCCGGCGCGGGATTGGCTCGAGCCGACGTCAAGCGGATCATCGAATGGGAGGTCTACTACCTTCAGGGACTCGCCCAACCTCAGCGATGGCGGCAGGTGGAGACCGTGGCCGGCGGTCACGAGCCGGCGGTCGACTTCATCCGGGCTCAGATCGCCGAGAAGCACGGGGCGGCCTACTCTCCCGACCAAATCAGAGAGGTTCTCGTCCACGAGGACGGCTATCTCGTGTCCATCGGAGTGGTGGGAGAGCCGGTCGAAGGCGGGGCGGGTGACATGAGTGAGGTGGATGAACCGTGATCGTGAGATGCGGTAGTTGCAGAACCCAGTTCGACGTTCCGGGGCCGGGCCGTTTCGGCTGTCCCGTCTGTGGTTCGGTGAACATGGTGCGGTCGGCCTCCGAGGCGGGCGCACCCCAGCCGATGCCAGGCGGGATGCCGCCGCAGGCGCCACCAACTCCACCACCGGCGCCGCCCTCGCCGAGGATCTCCTGTCCTGAATGTGAGTTCAGCTTCATCGTCGGTGCGATCTCGGTCGCCAACTGCCCCAATTGTGGGTCGGAGGTCGAGACCGGCTACCCGACCGACGGCGGCGAATGAGACGGGAAGCGATGTGAGCGGCCGAATCCGGCGCCTCGAGTCCCACCGTTTCATCGGCGACCGAGAGAGCATGACCGTTTTCGACACCGATGATCCCGAACAGTTGCGGGAGTTGGAAGAGCGCATCGCGCTGCGTGACCTGGTCGACCTGGCGATGGTTTCGACCTTCGCCCCTGATTCCCTGATCGAGGCGGTCAACCGGGGCTTTCGACCCCGCTGACCGGGCTCGTTGCCTCGATGATCCAGCTCGCCGATCAGCCGACTCGGTCGACCGGCGGCCTCCCGAGGGACTTCAACGAAATGCCATCCCGAACCACACGACGGCCGCGAACAGGATCACTACGGCGGTGATGGCCGCGGCGACGATGAGATACCGGGTCTTCATCGATTGCGACGTTAGCCCAGCCCTCATCGGTGGCTACCCTCGGGTGCGAGCGTGCAGAAAGGACTGAAGCGGTGTACGACATCGTTGTGATCGGAGGCGGCCCCGGCGGGTATGCCGCCGCGTTGTATGCCCACAACTTCGGGCTTCGGGTCGCGCTGGTCGAGAAGGAAAGGCCCGGCGGCACATGTCTGATCCGGGGCTGCATCCCGGCCAAGCAGTGGCTACACGTGGCAGAGGTGTTCTCGACGGTTCGCCACGCCTCCGATTTCGGCGTGGTCGTCGGCGAACCCGAAATGGACTGGGCGGCTGCCCTCGACCGCAAGAACCAGACAGTCGAGGGGCTTCTCAAGGGACTGGCGGGCCTCCTCAAGCAGCGGGGCGTAGACGTCATCAACGGCTTTGGCCGCGTCGAAGGTCCGGGTCGAGTTGCCGTGGCGGGCCCGGACGGCGCCCAGACGATCGAGGGTCGCAGCATCATCCTTGCCACCGGATCCCACGCCCGCACGATCCCCGGATATGAGATCGACGGCCGCCTGATCGTGACGTCGGATCACGCTCTCGACTGGCCGGCCCGACCCAACCGTGTAGCCATCATCGGCGGCGGAGTCATCGGCTGTGAGTTCGCCAGCTTGCTCACCGACCTCGGGGCCGAGGTGCATGTGTTCGAGATGATGGCCCAGATCATTCCAGGTGGAGATCCCGACGCCGCCCGGCAGTTGGAGCGCCAGTTGACCCGGCGCGGCGTCAAGTTCCGCACCGGCATCGGGGTGGGCCCGGCCCAGACGGGTACCGACACCGTGGTGGTTCCCTTTGGCGACGACTCGGTCGAGGTCGACGTGGTCCTGGTCTCGGTCGGTCGAGGTCCGAACACGGAAGGCGTTGGCCTCGAGTCCACCAAGGCAGTGGTCGACCGGGGTTTCGTGGAGGTCGATCCGTTGACCATGCAAACCGCAGAACCCGGGTTGTACGCGGTGGGCGATATCGTGGCAGGTACTCCACAGCTGGCTCATGTCGGGTTTGCCGAAGCGATCGCGGCAGTCACGCACATCGCCACGGGATCGGTGGCACCGGTCGACTATCGGGCGATTCCCAGGGTCACATACACCCACCCCGAGGTGGCCGAAGTCGGACTCACGGAGGCTCAGGCCCGCGAGATGATGGGCGAGGTCGACGTGACCAAGCATGCGTTCAACGGCGTGGGACGGGCGATCATCATCGGCGAGAACCAGGGATTTGCCAAGATCATCGCTCAGAAGGACGGTCCGATCCTGGGTGCTGCGGTGGTGGGTCCCCAGGCCGGCGAGATGGTCCACGAGCTCATGTATGCCGTTGGGTGGGAGGCGCTGCCCAGCGAGGCGGCGGCGTTCATCCACGCCCATCCCACGTTGTCGGAAGCCGTGGGGGAGACGCTCCTCGCTTCGGCGGGTCGAGGATTGCACTGATAGGAGGAGCCATGGCGACGACGGTATCGATGCCGCAGTTGGGTGAGACGGTCACCGAGGGGACGATTCTTCGGTGGGCGAAGCAGGTCGGTGATTCGGTTTCGGCCGATGAGGTGTTGGTCGAGATTTCGACGGACAAGGTCGATACCGAGGTCCCTGCTCCGGTGTCGGGGGTGGTGACCGAGATCCTGGTTC
>JBFHRE010000176.1:0-3947 GCA_041591895.1 Acidimicrobiia bacterium | reverse complement strand
GTTGACCGCGACCCGTCGGATCGTCGGCCGCGAGGTGGCCGCAGCCGGCGGCATCCTCATAGAAGCCAGAGCCGACGAAACCGTCTCGGTGTTCACCGACCCAGAGTCCGCGGTACGGGCCGCCCTCGCATTTCAAAAGGCGATCACCGACCGGCGCTGGCCGGAAGGAACCGAGGTCCGAATTCGGGTCGGTATCCACACCGGCCCGATTTCGGTGGTCGACGGCAGCTACGTGGGGCTATCGGTGCACCAGGCTGCCCGGGTGACGGCGATGGCGGGAGGGGGCGAGATCCTGGTCAGCCGGACATCGCTCGAAGCGATCCCGTTGGCGGCGGGTTTCAGCTTCACGTCGATCGGTAGCCACTCCTTGGCCGGCGTGCCGGAACCAATGGAGCTCTTCGCCGCGGTCTTCGACTGAATCAACCCTGGTCTCGAGGGATCGGTACAACGCCCTGACCGCGAGGCAGGTTGATCAGGAGCGCTTGGCGATTTCTTCCAGCATGACCTCGGTAGCGCCGCCACCGATGGAGTGGATCCGGGCGTCCCGGTACATCCGCTCGATGGCGCTCTCGGAGATGAAGCCCATCCCGCCGTGGAACTGGACGCAGTCGTACATCACCCGATTGACGAGCTCTCCGACGTAGGCCTTGAGCATCGACACCTCCTTGACTGCATCGACACCCTGCTCCATCAGCCAGGCCGCGTGATAGGCCAGCTGCCGTCCGGCTTCGACCTCGGCCGCCCGCATCGAGAGCCGCTGACGAATCGCCTGTTTCTGCCACAACGGATGTCCGAACGCGTGACGGTTCTTCACGTACTCCACCGTCAGTTCGAGGGCTCGAGTCGCTTCCCCGATCGCGGCCGCCCCCAGCACCAGACGCTCGTTCTGGAAGTTCGACATGATCTGATAGAACCCGGAGTCGACGTCACCGATCACGTTCTCGTCCGGCACCCAACAATCCGCAAAGGACAGCTCGGCGGTGTCGGAAGATCGCCACCCCATCTTGTGGAGTGCTCGGCTGACGGAGAAGCCCTCGGAGCCCTTCTCGACGGCAAAGATCGAGATCCCCCGCGACGCTTTGACCTCGGAGTTGGTGCGAGCAGCCACGAACACCAGGTCGGCGCTGACCCCGTTGGTGATGAACATCTTCGAACCGTTCAGCCGCCAACCGGCGCCATCGCGGACCGCTGTCGTCCGCATTCCCGCCACGTCGGATCCGGCATCGGGCTCGGTGATGGCGATCGCCGCGATCGTCTCCCCGGTCAGCATCTCCGGGAACCAACGCTCCTGCTGCTCGCGACTCGCGCTCCGGATCGGGTACGGAAACGCCAGATCGGTGTGAACCAGAACTGTGGCCGCGAACCCTCCAAACGTCGAGCGTCCCAATTCTTCTGCCAGGACCGCGCTAGCCCGGGCACCCATGCCGAGCCCACCGACATCCTCAGGCACCCGGAGGCCGAAGAAACCGAGGTCGCCCATCTCACGCAGGACCTCCCGCGGCACACCGCCGGCGTCCTCCCACTGCTCTCCTCGGGGCACGACCTTCTCTTCGACATAGCGCCGGGTCATCGCCCGGATGTCGGACAGTTCCTGGCTCTCGTAGATGCTGTTCATCGAGCGAGGAGGGTAACGGCTTCGTACACTCGCCCGAATGGAGAACCCGGTCACACCGGCCACCGAACGGCTCGCCGCCTCCGACATCCGCCATCGCCTGGTCCACAACGGCAAGGTCGACTCCGCCGAGGAGGCTGCCCGACGGCGAGGGATCTCGCTCGAACAACTCGTGAAGACACTCGTCGTGCGGGTGGAAGAGGGCCGGTACGTACTCGTCCTCGTCCCGGGCGACGCCGGCCTGGACTACAGGAAGCTCAGATCACATCTCGGCGTCAATCGATTGACCATGCCCTCTCCGGACGAGGCACTGGAAGCGACCGGATACCCGAGAGGCGCCATCACTCCGATCGAGGCCGGCGGCTGGCCGGTGATCCTCGACACGCGACTGGCCGGTCAGGAGGAGATCTCCCTCGGCTCGGGTGTCCACGGATGGGCGATTCATCTCTCGCCGGCCGACCTGATCACACTCACCGGCGCCGAGGTGGCGGACATCACCGGCTGAGGCCCAGCGACGGTCCACTGATGTCAGGATCTGTGACGCTCACAGGTGGCCCGATGGTGGCAGCCGGTGCACCACGGACCGACCGAGTAACGCGGTGTCAAGGTGTGGAGGGGATGCCACGCTGCGGCCCGTGCCGCCACCGCCTCGAGCGCCTCAAAGGCGTCGCGAAGCGCAGCTTCGTCGAACACGGATCTCGAGCACACAGGCTCCTCCGGACGGAGATGATGCAGATGGACCTCGACCGCCTCGGGTAACGAACCCTGCGACCTGTGTACCGCCATCGCTGCGGCGACGGCGTACAACTCCGCTTCCTTGTGACCGTGCTCGCCAGTTCCACCTGTGCGGTGTTCGATCACCATCGGTCGACCGTCTACCGACCGTCCCGTGGCATCGAGAGCAGCTGCGAAGGTCACCGCCACCGGTTCGTCGTGTTCGCGGCCTTTGCTGTCGACACGGACTCCGGGAGCCAGGACAGTCAGCCCGGCCCAGACCTCGGTCGCCCTCAGTTCAGGACGCCCATCCGCCTCCCACAGCCTGAGGTGGTTTTCCCACATCCTCACCAGGTCGTCGGCTTCGGACGGTGCGGACTCGCGACACGCCGCAGCCACCACCTCGTCGGGATTGTCACTGAGGATGGCGGCCGCAGCCATCTGGTGGAAGATGAGGCCGGTCGCCAGACCTCCCCTCGCCTCCAACTCGTCATCGCGCTCCCGAGGAACCTGAAACACCCGATCCCAGGCCACCCGGCGCTCGCACGTGCCCATCCAGTCGAGCAACGACTTGGAAATCGTGAGTGCTCGCGTCGAGTTGTAGATCCGGCCCCGGTTGGCAAGGGGGTATTGACCGCACCTGGCCGCCGAGTCACACGAGAAGCAGTGGAGCCCGGGTGAGAGTTCCGGGCGATCACCGGCGTCTGCCGCCGCAACGAGGCGCTCGAGGATCCCGGCACCGTCGTCGGGCACCGGGATCTCCTCGGCCGAACCAGTGGCGAGCATGGCATCGGTGAAGAACCAGCCGGGATCGGGGTCGTGATGGAGCACCGCCGCCTCCTCTCGGGTGGTGCGACCGCTGCCGGTCTTGATCCGGACGTATTCGACCTCGCCCCCCGGATGATTGATGGCGATCGTCGGGGCCACCCGCAACTCGATCCGGGCATCGTGATCGATGAACGAGACTCGAGCCGGATCGAGATTCACCAGGAAGTCGGGATCCTTGGGATAGAGCATGCGCCAACTGGCAAACAGCCGCTCCACCACCTCGCGCTGCACGGGATCGGCCCATCCGGCCAGTCGCTCGACCAGGTCCGGCACCGACTCGGCGTCAGGACGGTCGTCGCCGTACCACCCGACGATGAGGTCGCGAACCATCTGCCAGCGGTCGAGGTTCCAGCGCGGCTGACTGGTCGGCTTCCTGCCGATCTGCGGGCACCGCTCGCGGCGGGCGACGAGGGCATCGGGGCGCTCCACCAGATACGGACGATCGTCGTATGGCACAAACCGACGGTAGACCCGTACCCACCCGGGAATCGGCAATCGCCTGGTTCGTCAGCCGACGCGCTCGGTCCTACCACCGGCCGCCGCCCAGGCCGTCACCAGACCGGCCAGCACCAGCGGGATCACGAACGCCGGTCCAAACCCGAACTCCTCGGCGACCGGTCCTACCACCAGCGGTGTCGCCAGCAGCGCCACTCGCGCCGCCGCTGAAGCCACCGAAACCGCCCGCTCCCGACCCGCCCCTGCCACCCTCGTTGCGAGGATGATCGAAATGGGGAACACGGTGGCGGTACCCACTCCCACCAGCCAGAACCCCAGGAGTGCCTGCCCGAGAGCC
>JBFHRE010000175.1:0-3983 GCA_041591895.1 Acidimicrobiia bacterium | reverse complement strand
TATGGCGGGCCGAAGAACTCGACGGTGCGACCGTCGCCCGCCCGGAGGATTGCGCCCGGCCCGTCCTCCCCGTTCCATGAGATCTCGACGGGCATATCGAGCACTTCGCGGTAGAACGCCACCTCGGCCTCGAAGTCTTCGACGTTGATCACCACGTTCAGACGCAGAGCTTCCACGAGCCGATCGTAATGGTCGGGCTGTACGCTCTTGCTGGTGATGGATCCGTTTCTCGATGCAGCGGTCGAAGAAGCGCAAACGGGGTTGGACGAGGGAGGGATCCCGATCGGGTCGGTGCTGGTGTTCGACGGTGAAATCGTCGGCCGGGGGCACAACCGCCGGGTCCAGAAGGGAAGCGCCATCCTCCACGGTGAGATGGATGCCCTCGAGAACGCCGGAAGGCTCCAGGCGGCGGTCTATCGCCGGTCGGCGATCTACACCACCCTCTCACCGTGTCACATGTGCAGCGGCGCCATCCTGCTGTACGGGATTCCCCGGGTGGTGATCGGCGAGAACCGGACCTTCCAGGGGGCCGAGGAACTGCTCCGTTCGAACGGGGTCGAACTCGAGGTGGTGGACGACCCTCGCTGCATCGGGATGATGACGGACTTCATCGCTGCCCGTCCCGACCTCTGGAACGAGGACATCGGCGAGGACTGATCAGCCTCCGACGTTTCGGAGCAGCGCCTCTGTCATCGCCACGATCTCGTCCAGGTCGCCGTATCCACCTTCCGGGTCGAGCTTCATCGTCGCCTCGTCCGCCGTGGCCGGGGTCGTGGCCAGAGTGATCCGGCCGAGCTGTGATTGCATCATTTCCCTCGCGCTCCTACCTGGCGCCTGTCCTGCCTGGCCGATACATCGACCATTCGAACCGGGAGCTTGAGGTGCCCAAACCCGAGCCGCGGGTCGGCGTGAAGGCGTAGGCTCGAATGACCGAACCGCGGGAGGTAGATGTGACGGACGGTGAAGGCCACGATATGGCCAATTCCGACTCGGGTGGTGGACACGCCGAGCCTGCAAGCACGGCGGCGGGGATGATGTCGAAGATGAGCCCGGCCGAGACACTCGTGTTCCTCGGCGCGATCGTCGTCCTCGGGGGGTGGGTGCTGTTCGACCTGCTGATCGACGACTACGGCACCGACGTGGCGTCCTTTGCCTTGGCGGTGTTCATCGTCCTGGCTTCGATGGCGCATCAGAAACGGACCACCGAGCCACCGGTGCCCCACGCCACGGCGATGTTGGTGGCAGGCGGAGTGCTCGGCGTGCTGGGGGTGTCTTTCCTTCTGGAGGAGGTTCGGGACGGCATTCTCGGCTCGGGCTTCTTGACCGTGATCGGGGCGCTCGTGTATTACGCCGGGGCGATCGTCGCCGGCGTCGGGGCCCTTCAACTGCGGAAGTAGCCGCTGTGGCCGGGATCGAGGCTCCCGCGGTCGAGTCCTGGTTCGAGTCGCGCGAGGGATGATCCGATCGAGTTCCTCGACGATCGAATGACAGGACCGGCCGGATCGCCCGACCGAATATGATGCCTTCTTCGTCGGGCAGCGGGTAGGTCGACCTTCGTGACACAAGCGGCTTCTGAGTTGAGGTTCTCGATCCTCGGTCCGCTCCGGGTTGAACGCGACGGCGTGGCAGTCGATGTCGGCGGCCCGAAACAGCGTCTGCTGCTGGGAGTTCTCCTCCTGTCGGCGAACAAGACGGTGTCGGTCGACCGACTGATCGACCTGCTGTGGGGTGATGATTCGAACGAACGAGCACAATCAACTCTCCACGTCTACGTTGCCAAGCTGCGCAAGGCCCTGGCTCCTCCCGGCGACGGTGCCAACCCGGTCGAGACTGTGAGACCCGGATACAGATTGAACTTGGCTCACGAACAGGTGGATCTGCTCGTGTTCCATGCCGCTGTGGCCAAGGCTCGTCGGTCGATGGCCGCGGGACGGCTGGATGTGGCCGCAGAGGAGTTCAAGGCTGCGCTGACGCTGCCCCGGGGGTCTCTGTTGGCGGACCTGGCCGACGAGGACTTCGTGTTTCAGGAGACCCAGGCATTCGAGTCAGCCCTATTGACGGCGATGAGCGACTACTACGACTGCGAGATCCAGCGTGGCCGGCACGTCGAGGTCTTGGGGGACCTGCAGAAGGTGGTATCGGAGAACCCGCTCGACGAGCGACTCTGCTCGCTTCACATGATCGCTCTCTACCGGTCGGGGAGACAGGTGGAAGCGCTGTCGACGTACGCGTCCCTGAGAACCACCCTCGCCGAGGAACTCGGCATCGAGCCCGGTCCCGAGATCCAGGAATTGGAGATGAAGGTCCTCAACCATGATCCGGTGCTGGCGACACGCGGTTTCCGAAGCCACCTCGACGAGGCTCCACCGACCGTCACCCGGTCGACGAGAGTTCACACCACTGCCTTCCTGTTGCTCGACGGGTTGCGGATTCAGCTCAACCGAGTGGTGACGACCATCGGCCGGTTGCCGGATCGCGCCGTCGTGTTGCACGACCCCGACGCCAGCCGGCAACACGCCGAGATCCGACGAACCGCAGAGGGGTACCTGTTGGTCGATATGGGCTCCACCAATGGCACGTCGGTGAATGGGCGTCGCGTGAGCACCCACCTTCTGGAGTCCGGCGACGATATCGAGGTCGGGGACACGATCCTCACGTTCCGCGACGTCGAATAGCCAATTACCTGGGCTTTTGCCGGGGTGGACCTGGCTGCACCCTGATAACCTCCTGTTCGGGTGAAGGCGGCGGTAGGGAGACGGTAAGGCTCGCAAGCCACGATCGGTCAGTACGACGACCTTCGGGTCGATTGAGCCGATCGAGCAGGCGGCCTCCTTGGTCGTCTCATCAGAGGGAGAGAGGGCAGACATGGGAGTCCAGGACCTGAGGCGTGTTGCATCCGTCCTCGAAGAGGTGATCACAGAGTTTGGACGACGGTTGATCGAAGATCCCCGGCGTCTCAAGGGTCTTTTGACCGACACGCTTGGATCGGATGCATCGGCACTCCGCGAAGCGATCGAAGCCGTAGTCGCAGCAGCCGAGGCGGGTATCCCTCAGCACGCTCTGGAGGGAGTCGACCGCGAGGAGATGATCTCGACCCTCGAGGGTCTGCTCGCCGACCCTGCATCCGCTCCCGAAGTGGTGGACATTTGGATGTCGGCTCTCCGGGTCCAAGACCAGACCCCCACCGATGGAGCGACGGTCCCGGCGCCCTTCGGCATCGCCGACGTAAGCCCGGATCTGGACCCGACCGCGTTGTCCCCCGCAGCCGCCAACGACGAGGCGACCCTGTTGCCCAAGGCAGGAGCCCCGACGTCGCCTCCGGCGGACAGGCCCGGTCTCAAGGGCCGGGTGACTGCGTTGGCGGGCCAGCGGAAGGTGGCAGTCGCCTCCGTGGCCGGGTTGCTCGTGCTGGCCCTGGGTGGGATCGGAGCGGCATCCATGTTCGACAACGCCCCGGCCACGCCGCCGACAACCGAGGCGCCGGCGACCACAGCAACCAGCGGAGCCACGACCACCACCGCCCTCCCGCTGACGGAGCTGGAGCACAAGGAGGACATGAGCTGGGGAGTCACCGTCGATCGCCGGTGGGAACTGGTCGGTGACCAGTTGTTCATGTCGGTGGCGATCGAAAGCGGTGGTGAGGCGGTAGGAGGCTATGTGTGGGAGTTCTTCCCCGAATCCCTCGGTCAGGATGCCTCGGCTCTGGCGGACCGCCTGTACCCCGACACGCAGCAGACCGAGACCTCATTGGCACTCGACATCCCCGATGTCGTCACCGCCGTTTACTCGAGCCAGGAAGTGATGGCCCTCGTTCTCGAGCTGCCGCCGCGGACGAACTGGTCCATCGAGTATTCGATTCCGCTGCCGGCCGCCGCCCTGGAGGATCCGACGTTTCTGGAGTCGCTGCTGGCCGAGTGGGAGTCGATGAAGGCCGACTTCCTGGCCTCGCCGCCTCCGGCGCTCGAGGTCGCAGCTGAGAAGCC
>JBFHRE010000174.1:0-4007 GCA_041591895.1 Acidimicrobiia bacterium | reverse complement strand
CCCTGAACCAGGAGTCGGCGAGGAACGAGAACTCGAGTGGTGCTACCGGGCACTTGATCGGCATCTCGGTGATGTGGACCACGAGCCGGCCTCCTTCCCAGCCGGCCAGCTTGTCGGCCAGAGCCGAAGCGCCTTCGAACGTGTAGAACTCGTGGACGCTCTTGCGCCATTCGGCACCGAGGGTGCCTTCGGTCTGATCGGGGCGGGGAGCGGTCCCGGTGGCGATCACGAGCTGGTCATAGGCGAGCTCGGAGCCGTCCGCCAGCATCACTTTCGACGCCTCGGGATCGATGCGTTCGATCTCTGCCTTGACCAGATCGACGCCGCGAGGGATGAAGTCGGCGATCGGCTTGCTCACTTGCTCCGGCAGGTACTCCCCGAATGGGATGAACAGATAGCCGGGCTGGTAGCGATGCCGATCGGCCGAGTCGACGACGGTGATCTTCCACTCGTCTTCCGCCAGGCGGGGACGGAGACGGTTGACCACCATGGTTCCGGCGGTGCCCGCTCCGAGGACGACGAGTCGTTTCATCAGTTGCTCCTTTTCTTGATCGAGAATCGAGATACGAGGGCCGCTGCCCTGGGCAGTGCCTCGAGGACCTTCACCCTTCCGGCCGCGTCGAGCGCGACAAACGGCGACGACTCGGCGTCGGCGGGCGCAACACCGCCGGCCAGGACCATGCCGACGAGTTCGGAGCCCGAGCGCACGAACGCCCGGGCGCACTCGAAGCCGAGGGCAGACGGCGAGAAGCGGGGTGACAGATCGGAATCGGCGGCCATCTCCCGCCATTCGTCGAGGCAGGCCGTGAGCGCTTGCTCCTGATCGGACTGCTGCGCCAGCCACGGAATCGGGTTGACGACCGGTGTGACCGGCCGCCCGTCGAGGTCGGTGGCCACCATCATCACGCCGAGTGTCGGCGCGACCGCTTCCAGGATTCGAGTTGCGTCGGAACCATCGATCGTGGTCTGGGCCGCCAAGATCCCGAGGTCGAACAACTCTTGGATCTCATCGGCGGGAAATCTCCATTGCCGACCCACGCGCACCGCTGGAAGGCGGCCGTCGGCTGCCATCCGATACACGGTGGAGCGGTCGACATCCAGGAGTTCCTGGACTTCGGCCGCCGTGAAGAGGGTCTTGGTGGTGGTCTGCATAGTTCGCTCACCTGCATCATGTGCAGATTTCCGCATATGCAGATAGGGGAATAAGTCCTAGCCGGCCAGAGGCCGGCGTCCCGGGTCGCGAGTCGCGGGCCCCAGTCAACGCAGGGGACCAGGGCAAACGAACGCACCCACCGGTCCCGGCCGGACCACAACTCACCTCCCGTCAGGACCGACCGGAGTTTTGGGAGTCGCCCCAGAAGACACCAGCCACCAGCCACCAGCCACCAGCCGGACGATTGAGACAGCTGGCGGCTGGAGACTGGCAGCCGGCGGCGCCGAGGCCTTCGGCCTCGGCTTCAGCCGAAGTGGATTCCCTGGGCGAGCGGCAGGTCGTCGCCCCAGTTGATGGTGGTGGTCTGCCGGCGCATGTACGCCTTCCAGGCGTCGGATCCCGCTTCGCGACCGCCGCCTGTCTCCTTCTCGCCGCCAAACGCACCTCCGATCTCTGCTCCCGAGGTGCCGATGTTGACGTTGGCGATCCCGCAGTCGGAACCGAGATGCGACAGGAACCGCTCGGCCCGGCGCACGGAGTCGGTGAAGATCGCCGACGAGAGGCCCTGCTTGACCCCGTTCTGGACGGCAATCGCCTCCTCGAGTGAGTCAACGGCGATCACCCACAGGATCGGGGCAAACGTCTCTTCCTGAATGATCGACGCCTCTTTCGGCACCGTCACGATGGCCGGTTCGACGAAATGGCCCGGACGGTCGACGCGGTTGCCACCCGTCAACAGCCGGCCACCCTCACCCAGCGCGGTCTCGATCGCGGCGAGGTACGCCTGCACCGCCCGCTCCCCGACGACCGGCCCCATGAGAGTCCCGTCGTCGAGCGGGTTGCCGATCGGGACCGACTCGTAAGCCTTGACCAGGCGCTCGAGCAGGTCGTCGGCAATCGAGCGGTGAACGATGAGCCGGCGCAGCGAAGTGCAGCGCTGACCTGCGGTTCCCACGGCGGCGAAGAGCACCGCCCGAACCGCGAGGTCGAGGTCCGCGTCGTCCATCACGACGATCGCGTTGTTGCCACCCAGCTCGAGAATGGACCGACCGAGCCGTTTTGCGACCGCCGGACCGACCTCCTTGCCCATCCGGATCGAACCGGTGGCCGAGATGAGTGGCAGACGTTCGTCGTCGACCATGAGACCGCCGATGTCCCGGGCGCCTACGGCGAGGTTGAACACACCTTCGAAGCCGCTTCCCTCCATCACTCCGGCGGCGATATTGGTGACGGCCACCCCGGTCAGCGGCGTCAGCTCCGATGGCTTCCACACGCAGGTGTCACCACACACCGCGGCGATGGTCGAGTTCCACGACCAAACCGCCACCGGGAAGTTGAACGCAGTGATGATGCCCACCGGTCCCAGGGGGTGCCATTGCTCGTACATGCGGTGTTGAGGCCGCTCCGATGCGATCGTCAGCCCGTACAACTGGCGGGAGAGCCCAACTGCGAAGTCGCAGATGTCGATCATCTCCTGGACCTCGCCCACCCCTTCGGGAAGGATCTTTCCCATCTCCAATGTCACGAGAGCGCCGAGCGCATCCCGCTTCTCCCGAAGGGCGTTGCCGATCTGGCGCACATACTCACCGCGGCGAGGGGCAGGAACCATTCGCCAGCGGTCGAATGTGTCCGCCGCACTCGACACCACCTGGTCGTACTGGGCAGGAGTGGCGGCTGCCACGGTCGCCAGACGTTCACCGGTGGCCGGATTGAACACTTCGACCGGTTCGCCCTCGGCCGCCAACCACCTTCCGGCATATGCACCGGAGTTCACATCGGCGAGACCGAGTTCTTCGAAGATCTCAGATTGGTTCACTGCTGCTCCTTTGGCTCAGCGGGCTGCGATGCCCTCGATCTCCACCTTGAACTCGGCCCTGGGCAGAGCCCCGGCCTGGATCGTCGAGCGGGCCGGCGGATCGGAATCGAAGTAGCTCCCGTACACCTCGTTGACCCGTCCGAAGTCGGCGATGTCGGCCAGGAAGATGGTGGTCTTCACCAGGTCGGAGTAACCGAGGCCGAGGTCGGCGAGGATGTTCCCGATGTTGTGCATCACCAGACGGGCCTGATCGGTGACGTCCTCGGGGGTGGGACCACCGGTCGGATCGATCGCCACCTGGCCCGAGATGAACACGAATCCGTTCGCTTCGGTGGCGACGGAATAAGGCGCCAGCGGTCTCGGGGCGGACGTGAGAACGGGGACGGTCTTGGGCATGTGGACGGCTCCTGATCGGCTCGCTCGCAGGCTAACGGAACCGCCGGGGTCCGGTTCCAGCACCTGAGGTGGCTTGAATGGGATAGGTGACACACGAGATCAACCTCGAATACGAGCTCGTGTCCCGGCTCGGTCCGCGACGGGTCATCCGGGATTCTGGCGGGGTCGAGGTCGGATGGTTCGAGCCCGGTCGGCGGCTGTCCGAGATCACCGTCGAATGGAACGGAGAAGCCTGGAACGCCACCAGGAAAGGCAACCGGTGGACCATCGGAGGCGTCGGAGAAATCACCTACCGCCCGCTGCCATCGCTTGCGACGCTGAGTCTGCGCCTGATCGCCACCGGCCCGGGTACCGAGGTCCGCTTTCGGGGATCGGCAGCCACCGCGATCGTGGAAGCGGCCCGGACCGCGGCCGGCCGCCCGGCCTGGTCCGGCAGGGGCGCGGGAACCGGTGGCGCGAAGCTGTGGGTCGTCAACCGATTCCGCAAACCAGCCCAGGTGTCGATGACGCCAGGGGCGGTCGACGTCCGGCTGCTGCTCACCCTGGCACTGATTGCCGGCGGCCTGCGAAGCACGGAGTAGACGCAAGAGAGGCGGGCCCGGAGGCCCGCCTCTCTCTGGCAGGGATCGGTCCGATCAGCTG
>JBFHRE010000173.1:0-4202 GCA_041591895.1 Acidimicrobiia bacterium | reverse complement strand
TGCCGCATCCCGCGGCGGTGGCGGCCGACCCGATATTGCCCAGCATGGTGTCCGTGAAGCTACTCAACGTGAGATTCACCGCTCCGGTGTTCGTCACGGTGAACGTGGTGGCAACGTTCTCGCCGTCGGTCGACAGCGCGGTTGAGGTTGCGGTGACCACGATCCGGCAGGCGGCAAACTGCCGAAGCACGAGATCCTTCTGCTGGGCGTTGGCCACGGTCGAAGACCGGGACTCGGCAACGACCGTGTTGATGCAACCCAGCGGTGTGCTGAGGACGCTGTTGAGATTGAGCCCGACCTCCAGGAATGCGTCGATCGGGAAGGATCCCGACGGTCCCGACTTCGGCGTATAGGGCCATGGCGATGTCACGACCGCGTTGTTGGCGCTTCCGCAAATGGGTGCCGTGGCCGCGGCGACTCGACAGTCGACAACACTGGTGCTGTCGAGCACCAACGCTCCGCCCCGCCAGAAGAACACCCGCACCGTCGGAGTGGACCCCTGGAAGTCGGCGACGACCAGCATGTCACCTTCTTCGTGGCTCGCTGTCGCGCCGGTGCGGGTGTTGACGAAGTTCCCGCCCGACCCGAGCGCGATCGGCTGCTGGAGCAACCAGAACCCCATCGAGGCGGCACCGTTGTTGTCGTACCGGTCGATCCCCAGGTAGAGCAGCATGTCGCCGTTGGTGTCGAGATAGGTGGCGACGCCGGCGTTGGTCACCTCGTTCTTGTCGGGTACCGAACTCCCTCCCCAGCTCCAGTTGGCGATCGGTTCGGTGTCTTTGGATCCGCCGCCGGTGAAGTAGGTGGTGTCGCCTGTGGTCGACGTGCCGTCCGCCACGAATGCGGAAGCGATCGCGCTCGAGTTACCCGCGTAGACATTCGCCCAGTCATCCGGCGCACCGGCCGGGCTGTCGACTGCGTTGCCATCGAGTTCGAAAGGAGTCAAGATCCCGGCCCCGGCGCTGAGCGTCGATGCGAACACGGCCAATGCGCCGAATGACGCAACAAACGCCGCTCTCACGCGACGACTTCCGGCAGTTCGAAGGGGGATCCTGATGTTCATGTTCCTGGCAGGCCTGGCGGTCGGGGGTGACTATGAGATCGGCTTGAAAAAGGCTGTCTGTAGGCGGTTCCGCCAGCCCTCCGAGTGACTAGTCAGAGCTCGGCTCGATCGAAGGCGAAAGCGGTACAGCTCGACCTGGCGGCGACGATCATAGACACAACATATACATAGTCTATGTAATGTTTGGAACACGTATGCGAAACGTCATCACGATCGCCAACGGGAAGGGCGGTGTCGGCAAGACGTCGATCGCCGCCAACCTGGCCGGAGTTGCCGCCGCCAACGCCTGGCGAGTCCTCGCCCTCGACCTCGACCCCCAGGGCAATCTCGGCTCGGACCTCGGATACCGGCAGACCGAGTCATCTGACGACGGGGAGGGCCTGTTCAGAGCCGTCGTCGATGGCGGCGCTCCATACGTCCTTGTAGACGTTCGACCCGGGCTTGATGTCATCCCGGGCGGCCGTCGCAACCGGGCGCTGGCCGATCACCTCACCATCGCCCGAGCAGACCGAGACGATGCAGTGCTCGACTTCGGCCTGGCTTTGGCGCCGACCTTCGCTCAATACGACTTGGTGGTGATCGACGGCCCGCCGGCGGGTGGATCGCTCGTGGAGTCGGCCCTGGCGGCGTCCCGATGGGTGGTGGTCCCGATCCGGGCCGACGAGGGATCGTTCGACGGCCTCGAGCTGATCGCCGGCGCGTTCCAAACCCTCCGAGAGTTTCCGGATGTCCAGGTCGAACTGATGGGCGTCGCCCTGTTCGACGTCTCCACCCAGGCCACGGCGATACGGGCCGAGGTGAGGGCCCTGGTGGACGAGGAACTCGCCGGCATCGCCACCATGTTCGACACCGTGATCCGCAGTTCACATCGAAGTGCGTTCGACATGCGACGCTTCGGGCTCCTGGCCCACGAGTACCAGGCCAAGGCAGAGGCCGCCCTGGGTTCTGTGAGGGATCGGATCGAGGCGCAGCGCCTCGGCGAGTCGGTTGAGAGGTTCTCACGAGCCAGCGTCGGACTCGCCAATGACTATGTGAACCTGTCATCCGAGATCCTGACGAGGTTTTCGGTATGAGCGAACGCCGTCGCAACCTGAGCGGATTCGGTGCCGTTCCCAAACCACCTCGACCGGCGGCACAGCCGCCGGACCCTTCCGGCTCCCCAGCTCCACCACCCGTCGCACCCCAGCGACCTTCGGCTCCCACCCCGAGGGCCCGCCGCAGTTCGGCCCTCGCGGGTCGCGGATCTCCCAAGAAGAGGATCACCCTCTCGCTGCCGGTCGAGACCGCAGCCCGGCTCAAGGAGATGTCCCAGGAGTCCGGGCGCTACTACCTCGATCTCATACTGGACGCCTTCATCCATGGTCAGGACGAGATCCAGGCGGAGGTGGATTCCGTGCTGGCCAGCACCGACCTCGGTCTTCGGCCGCTGCGAAGACGGGCGGCACCGGGCCGGGTCCAGGTTGCGCTGCTGATCCCCCGGTCGGACCTGGATAGCCTCGACGAGGCTGCCACCGCGGCTCGCCTCGACCGATCCGGTTACGTGGCAGAGCTCCTCGACAGGGCCGGCAGCAGCTAGCAGGCAGCCGGTAGCGGTTTCACCGTTTGTTTCTCGGCGGTTACCGGCCACGTCACATCCATGACCGATCCTGAAGTGGGGATGCACCCGCATACCCACGAAAGGAGTAGAGATGCAAAAGACGCGACATTCGATCGTCGCAGCACTGGTGATGGGACTGGTGCTGTCCTTTGGCCTGCTGCCTGCGGCGGCCGACGACCATGCCACCTACGAGGTGACCATCACCAATCAGACCTATGCCCAGTGGTTCACACCCCCTGCGGCAGCCACCCATGACGGCTCGGTCGCGATGTTCACCAAGAACCAGCAGGCGTCATACGAGATCCAGCAAATCGCAGAGAACGGCAACCTGACGCCGATGGTGGGGCTCCTGGGTTCCGCTTCTGGAGTGACCGACTGGGCGGTGGCCGTGTCGAACCCGATCCCGCCCCTGGCTCCCGGAGCGTCGATCACGTTCACCCTGGAGGGAGCCCCGGGCGACCGGCTCTCGTTCGCCTCGATGCTGATCTGCACCAACGACGGATTCGCCGGGATCGACGGCATGCTGCTCCCGGTGCATCCGGGGCAGACACAGACGCGCAACGTCAACGCCTACGACGCCGGGACCGAGGTCAACACCGAGGCTTGGTCCGACCTCGTGCCTCCGTGCGCCATGCTGACGGGCTTTGGCGATCAGGGGGGCACAGGCATGAGCAACCCGGCCCTCGCCGAGGGTGGAGTCATCCGGCTGCACAAGGGAATCAAGGGATTCTCAGATTTGATGCACGCTGTCCACGATTGGACCGGACCGGTGGCGACGATCGAGGTCACCCGGCTCGGGTGACGAGCGTCAAAACGACTTGAGACGCGAAACGGGCGGCCGCATGGCCGCCCGTTTGTGTCGTATCGAGTTCGGAGCCTATTCGACCGCAGTCTCCTGGAGGTCGGCGGCGACCTTGGCCGCCTCCTCCCGTCCACCCTTGGCGATCTGCGCCCGGTCCGTGAGCAGAGTCACCTGGTTGTTGAGCACCTGTAGGAAACCCCCATGGACACCGATGGTGGTGCGTTCCGACTCGTTCTCGACGATCACGGCCCCGGTGGCGAGCGCCGCCATCAGAGGCTCGTGGTCGGCGAGAATGCCGATCTCTCCCTCGGTGGTGCGGGCGACCACGAAGGTCGCCTCACCACTCCACACGGTGGCCTCGGGAGATACGACGTCGAGCCGGAAGGGCTTCGCCATCAGGTACCGACCTTCTCCAGTTCTCGCGCCTTGGCCATCACGTCGTCGCCACCGCCGACCATGTAAAAGGCCTGCTCCGGGTATTGGTCCATCTCACCCCTGATGATGGCCTGGAACGAAGCGATCGTGTCGCTCAACGGGGTGTACACGCCGTCCTGACCGGTGAACTGCGCAGCCACGAACATCGGCTGGGCCAAGAATCGCTGCATGCGGCGGGCCCGGGCCACGATGAGCTTGTCCTCCTCGGACAGCTCATCGATGCCGAGGATGGCGATGATGTCCTGGAGGTCCTTGTACCGCTGGAGGATCCTCTGCACGTCGGTCGCGGTCTGATAATGCTCGTC
>JBFHRE010000172.1:0-4286 GCA_041591895.1 Acidimicrobiia bacterium | reverse complement strand
GACCCGTACCGGTGACGACCCATGTTGCAGTCGACCCGGGCAAGACGACGGCTCCTGCGGCCGGTTCGCTCGCTCATGACCGCCAGCCTATTCCCCCCGCCTGAGCGTTCGGAGGATCTCGATCGCGGCTCGAGGGTCGTCGGCGAATGTCACCAGACCGGCGTCGGTTGCCACCGTTCTCCCCAACTCGGCCACCAAACGTCGCCAACCGTCACCCAGCGCGATGACCGGTCGAGCACCACCACCAGAGAACCGGGCCACGAAGGCGTCGTTCCAGGCCACCATCAGCTCGGTGAGCGTCCCGATGCTCCCGGGTAGCGCAATCGCGGCCTCTGTGGCGTCGATCAGGGCGTGGATGCGCCCCGACAGCGTCGGACAGTCGACCACCTCGGTCAGGTACGGGTTGGGTCCCGACCGGCCAGGAAACACTGCCGACGAAACCACTCCGACGACTCTGCCGCCGGCGTCGCGCGCCCCCATCGAAACGGCTTCCATCAAGCCGCCATACCCGCCGGTGAACACCGCGTGGCCGTCTTTGGCCAGCAAGCGGCCGAGTTCCACTCCGACTCTGAAGTCGGGTTCCGATGCGTCAACCGTCGACGAACCGAACACGGCGACGTTCACGAGATTCTCGCCAGCACCTGAGCGTGGATCACATGCCGTTCCCTCGACAGCACGGCGTTGTGGAACGCGTGCTCCAGCCACACGAGTTCCGCACTCCTTCCCAACCGACGGGCGAGGAAGTGGGCGCTCCTTGGATCGACGCTCTCATCGACCTTCGATTGAATTACGAGCGACGGCCGCCTGAGGCGGCCGGCCGCCAGCGACCCGAGTGCCGTGAGGATCAGGAGATCGGTGGCCTTGGAGGTGTAGAAGCCCGGATAGGTGAGCCAATACCTCTCCATCTCCGGCTCGATGTCCACCTCGGTCTCGGGCCACATCACTCTGGGCCGCAACCGCTGGAGGAGCGGTGCCAGGTAGATCTGCTTGTTGCGCGCGAGGACAGGTGCGCTGATCGCGGTGACTGTGGCAGCCGCCGACGTGCCGGCGAGCTTGAAGGCGATGTGACCACCCATCGACAGCCCGACCAGATGCAAGCGCTCGAACCCGCTCATTGCGTCAACGGCGTACCGGGCCGATTGCAGCCAGTCCCTCCAGGTGGTGCGCGCCATGTCCTCCATCGAGGTTCCGTGACCGGCCAGGAGGGGCACATTCACGGTGTAGCCGTGCGAGTTGAGAAACTCCGCCATGGGCCGCCAGTGGGCAGGAGCCCCTGTGAAGCCGTGGATCAGCACCACCGCCTCGTCGCGGGTGCCTTCCAGCCGGAAGGGAGCACACAATGGATCGAAGAGCGGTTCGATGCCGCTCAAAGCCGCGGCTCCCGGTAACGGATCGACGTCATGTCGGCGTCCAGCAGCAGCACAGAGATCACCAACTCAGGAAGCCATCACTTGCCGGATCGCTGCCGCCACCCGGGTGGTGTCGATGAGGGCATGGCGCTCGATGGCGAATTGGGGCCAGGGGGTGTCGAAGCCGGTGACGCGGTGGATCGGTGCCTGGAGCGAATACATGGCTTTCTCGGCGACGGTGGCTGCCACCTCGGCTGCGATGCCACAGGCTCCTTGTGGCTCCTGGACGCAGAGCAACCGTCCGGTGCCTTCGACCGACTCGATCACTGTGTCTCGATCCCATGGGAAGAGGGTGCGGAGATCGATGACCTCGACGGAGATTCCCTCGGACTCGACCTCGTCCGCCGCCGCCAAGCTCACTGGCACCATCCCGCCGTAGGTGACGAGTGTGAGGTCCGTGCCGGACCGTTTGATGTCGGCCGACCCGATCGGAATCGTGTAGTGATCCAACGGCACGTCCTGCCGCTGAGCGCGATAGAGCACCTTGGGTTCGAGGAAGATCACCGGGTCGTCCCCGGCCAGAGCCGCCGCCAGCAGACCCTTGGCGTCGAAGGCCGTCGACGGACAGATCACTACCAGGCCGGGGGCATGGGCGAAATAGGCCTCGGGAGAGTCGCAGTGATGCTCGTGCGCTCCGATGCCGGCGCCGTTGGGGAACCGGACCACCACCGGCATGCCGACGTGGCCCCGGGTTCGGTACCGGAAGCGACCCAGGTGACTGACGATCTGATCGAACGCCGGGTAGACGAACCCGTCGAATTGGATCTCGGCGACCGGGCGGGACCCGGCGATCGCCATGCCGATCGCAGTGCCGACGATGCCCGACTCGTTGAGCGGGGTGTCGATCACCCTGTCCGGCCCGTACTTATCCTGGAGTCCCTCGGTGATCCGGAACACTCCGCCACTCTTGCCGACGTCCTCTCCGAGGATGATCGTTTCGGGTCGGGTGGACATCGCCTGATCCAGCGCGGCAGTGATCGCTTCGGCCATCGTCCAGCGCTCGGTGGGCCCGTCAGGGGTCGGGTCCTCGACCACCGTCCACACCTCATCGGACTCGAATCGCGTCTCCTCTTCACCGTGGGCGCGCTGGGTGGCGTGGAGTTGCTCGACGACCGATTGCGGAATGCGGGTGAAAGCGTGGCGGACTGCGTCGTCTCGTCCGGGCAGGGGCCTCGATTCGATGTCGACGATTGCGCTCTCGACCAGGTCGGCGACCTCCATCGCCACCTTCTCTCCCATCCGGTCGTCCCACAGGTCGCGTGCCTGGAGATGACGTCGCAGACGATCGATGGGGTCCTTCTGCTTCCAGGCCTCGGTCTCGGCCGGATCCCGATAGCGATTCGGATCGTCGGCGGTGGCGTGGGGACCGTAGCGGTAGGTGATGGCCTCGATCAGGGTGGGCCCGCCCCCCTGGCGAGCCTTGTCCACCGCCTGCCGGGTCGCTTCGAACACGGCCAGCGGGTCCATTCCGTCGACCAGGACTCCGTCGAACCCGTAGGCCTCGGCTTTCTGGGCGATGGTCTCTGACGCGGTCTGTTTGGACAGGGGGACCGAGATCGCATAGCCGTTGTTGGCGCACACGAACACCGTTGGCGTCTGCCACACGCCGGCGAAGTTCATCCCGGAGTGGAAGTCGTTCTCGGAAGTGGCTCCGTCCCCGAAGTAGACCGCCGTGACGGTGTCCTCACCCCGCAGCTTCGTCGTGTACGAATGACCGACGGCGTGGGCGATCTGAGTGGCGATCGGGACCGTCACGATCCCCATCCGATGCCGGCGGATGTCCCAGTCCCGGTTGGGCAGTCCACGCCAGTAGGCCATCACGACCTCGACCGGCAGGCCACGTGCGATCTGGAGCCCGTGCTCTCGATACGACGGGAACACGAAGTCGTGGGAGGCGAGCGCCAGGCCGGAGCCGATCTGCACCGCCTCCTGGCCCTCGAGCATCGCGTAGGTGCCCATCCGTCCCTGCCGTTGGAGGGCCAGCATCCTCCGGTCGAACTCCCTCGACAGGACCATCAAGCGGTACATCTCTGCCAGGAGGTCGGGAGAATGCTCCGGCCGGGCACCGGTGGGGCTGCCGTCGGGTCGGAGGATCTGGAGTGGTTCCCGAGTCACGGAACCGAGGGTACCAATGCCGCGACGGCGCCCGCACAACGCCCCGTCGCAGGACGGGCTACGACTCAAGTCCAGCCCTCGGTGGCCGACGGGAGTCACCGATGGAGTCCATCGCACGCGTCGCATCGAGGATCGAAGCCATCCAGAACCAGCTCGGGGCGAACCCCGGCCGGTTCTCCGCGGCTCTCGCGGCTGCGGAACAGGGCACCGGGTCGCCATCCTCACTCGAGTTCATGTCGTCCCCGTTCGTGTCCGCTCCTGGCCAGATGACCTTCGGGTCGATGCTGGGTGGGATGCTCGGTGCGTCAGGATTTCTCCCGGTCCAGCTCCCACCGGTGGCGGGTGTCGCCTCGCGGGGACAATTGGCGGCCTACCTCGACTCGGTGGAGGCTCGATCTCGCAACGGGCACCTCGGTGAATCGGACCTGGTGCCGATCTCGGGTGCCTGGGACGATCGCCCGGCCCGGCTGCTCCCGCCGGCGGCCGCCGCCTGGGAGGAGATGCGTTCGGCAGCAGCGGCGGACGGCGTCGATCTACGTACCATCGACACCTACCGCTCATGGGACGCACAGGCCGCCGGGCATGAGAAGTACCTGAACGGGCAGAAGTCGGCGTATGTGGCCCCACCCGGTCATTCCGAACACGGGGTGGGCCTGGCGGTGGATGTCACCAACGGCTCTCTGGTCGGCCCGGGCAATCGGGAATGGGAGTGGCTCCGCTCCAACGCCGGGCGTTACGGCTGGTATCCGATCTCCAACGAGT
>JBFHRE010000171.1:0-4288 GCA_041591895.1 Acidimicrobiia bacterium | reverse complement strand
GGTCACCGGGGTGTCGGCGATGGCACGGGAGCGGGATCGTTCGCTCGGCGTTGTGGCGGCGACGGTGGTCGGAGTAGTCGTCACGTTGTTCCTGGTGTTCGCCGAATAGCCGACTGTCAAATCAGCCGGAATAGGTGCCGAGGTCCGGGAATGCCGCGGAGGAGATGTTGACCGCGGTCTTCGAACTCGAGACCGGACTCATCGGCTAGCGAGTGCGTAGTCGAGGAAACCAGGACTTCGGATGGTTCTGCCAGGGACATGATCCGCGCGGCTTCGTGCACGGCGATCCCGCGGATGTCCGCGTCGGCCACCTCCACCTCGCCGGTGTGGACCCCGGTCCGGACCTTCAGATCGAGCCCTTCTGCGGCATTGCGGAGCGCCTGAGCCGCGCGAACGGCCCGGACCGCGCTGTCGAACATGGCCAGCACGCCATCACCGGTCTGCTTCACCTCGCGACCCCGGAACCTCGCGATGACGTCTCGAGCCCGATCCTCGTGAAGCCTGATCACCTCCGACCAGCGTGCCGGTCCGAGACGCTGCGCGGCGTCGGTGGAGCCGACGATGTCGGTGAACACCAGGGTCGTCACCGCCCGTTCGACCTGCAGCTCGTGGTCGGGGAGCCAGGTGCGAGCACCGGTCCATTCGATGGTCTCGCACGGTTGGTCGCCGATCACCCAACCGTCGTGACCGGCCGGGATGTCGAAGACCTCGCCCGGGCCGACCTCCAGCTCGTCACCGGACCGCAGGCCGAAACGAAAGCGTCCCGAGACCACGTAGCCGACGTGATGGGCCTCGCACCATTCGGTGCCGACTGATGATTTGAGATGGTCCGACCATCTCCAGCCGATCCCGTGAACGTTGTGGGCGACGGCCATCCCACCCATGTACACGACCCGCGATTCGAGCCGATCGAACTCGAGCGTCTCGTCCGGGTCTTCGAACGAGCGGTGGAACTTCTGCACCGGTGGTTGGTGAGGTGGAGCCGACATGACCGATTCACTTCGAATCCAAGCATCAGGGATACCGGGATGGGGCCGATCCATCGCCAGGCGCGTCCTCAGAAGGAGCGTCACGCCCCCCTCTCCGGGAGGGTGTAGCTTTCGGCGCGTGAGTCCCGAAGACGTGATGCTCGCATACGCCGGGGCATGGGAGGCGGGCGATCCCCACCGGGCCTGGACCTTCTATTCCGACGACGTGGTGATGCGGCTGCCGGGGCGGGGAGCGCTGGCGGGGATCCATCGTGGCAAGGAAGCGGTCGTTGCCGCGATCAGCGCCCTCCTCGATCGCACGTCCGAGTTCGCAGCCGAGGTGCTGGTCATCGACAGACTCGTATCGGGAGACCGGGTGGCGCTGCTGCTGGAGGAAGCGGTCGAGCGCGGAGATAGCAGGCTCGAACTCCGGCGCGTCAATGTCTACAAGGTGAGAGACGACCGGATCGTCGAGATAGACATCTTCGAGGCGGACCAGTACGCGGTGGACGACTTCTTCGGCTGAGCCCGCTGGTCCTAACCTCGGAGCATGTCCTCGACCAGAGTCGTACTCGCAGGAGCCACCGGTTGGGCCGGATCGGCTCTCGCCCGAGCCATCCTGGAAGCCGAAGACCTCGAACTGATCGGGGCGGTGTCGCGTTCGGCTGCCGGCCGTCCGCTCGGCGAAGCTCTGGGGCTGGATGCGCTCGGGCCGGTGGTTTCGGCGACGGCCGGTGAAGCGCTGTCCCAGCCGCCGGACGTCTTTGTCGAGTACACCAAGCCGGCGGTGGCTCGGGCCAACATCCTCGCCGCCCTCGACGCCGGCTCGCACGTCGTGGTCGGAACCTCAGGTCTCGACGCGGGCGATTACGAACTGATCGGGCGAACCGCCGAAGAGCGGGGTCTCGGGGTCCTCGCCTGCGGGAACTTCTCGCTCACGGCCGTCCTGATGATGCACTTCAGTGAGATCGCTGCCCGCTGGATGGAGAGCTGGGAGGTCATCGACTACGCCGGAGCCTCCAAGGTCGATTCGCCGAGCGGGACGGCACGCGAACTCGCGGACCGACTTGGTGCGATAGGACCTTCCCATCAGCCGGTAGCCGCCGAAGACACCCACGGCGAGCAGGAAACGCGCGGCGCCGGCATGAGTGGGACCAGGGTCCACTCCGTCAGGCTCCCCAGCTTTGTCATTTCTATCGAGTCGATCCTCGCCCAGGAAGGGGAGCGTCTCACCCTGCGCCACGACGCCGGCCCCAGTCCGGAGCCGTACGTCGGTGGGGCGTTGCTCGCCATCAGGAATGTCGGGGGTCTGGTCGGGCTCCATCGCGGCCTCGACAAGGTGATGGATCTCTAGCGACCAAGCAGTGCCCTCGTTCCTTCTCGTGCACAGCCCGCTTTTGGGTCCGTCCTCGCTATCCCGCCTGGCGGCTGAGGCCGAGAGGCGCGGTGTGAAAGCCGCGTCACCCGATCTGAGGAGAGCTGTCATCGGGGCGCCACCGAGAGTGGACCGATTGGTGCAGGCGGTTGTTGGTTCGTCGGGCGCCCTCGAGGAACGGGTGACGGTTGTCGGCCATTCCGGGGCGGGTGCATTTCTTCCGGAGATCGGTCGAGTGCTTGGCGACCGCCTGAACGGACTCTTGTTCATCGACGCAGTGGTCCCGCCGCGATCGGGGGCTCACCGGACGTCGTCACGGGTCGAGCGCTTGCTCGACGAGAACACAACGGCGGGCTTGCTGGCGCCATGGCTCGACTGGTGGCCTCGCGAGACAGTGCGTGCCCTGCTTCCCGATGTCGCCGACGAGGCGGCGCTTCGCCATGATTCGCCTCAGGTCCCTCGCGCTCTCTATGACGAGGTGGTACCCGTGCCCGAGGACTGGAGCGATTGGAACTGCGGCTACGTCCGGCTTGGCCCGGTCTATGACGTCGAGTTCATCGAAGCCGGCAAGCGGGGTTGGCGCCGCGTCTCGATCGCCGCAAACCACCTCGCCGTCTTCACCGCACCGGATCAGGTGATGGATGCAATCGAATTGGTCGGTTTCGGAGGGGAGTGGGGTTAGGTCGCCGGCCCCGATTCGGGTGGGTCGCATCCACCTCTTCCAGGTGTGGGACTCGACGTGGCACCTGGTCGCGCAGAGCCGGCAACTGGCCCTGCTCGACCGCTGAGGCTCAACCCTCGGTGTCGCCGTTCCCGGCGGTCGTTCGACCAAACGGCGCCCAGCGGGCGAGGATCAGGCCGAGCACCACACCCAAGGCGGGCAACCCGAAGACGGACAGATTGTCGAGTGGCCAGATCGACCACTGCTGAAGCGTCACGGCAAGGAACACGCCGAAGAACAGACCGAGAACGACCCCGAGTACTGGTCGTCCCCTCACGCGATGCCTTTTCTGGCGCGCCCGGCGGCCAGCAGGCCGACCCCCAGGAGGACGGTACCGGCCGTCGAGCCGGCGCCGATCGGCGTCGTGAGCACGGGACCCTCCAACTTCACATACGCATCCGCGTCACAGCTGCCACCATCTGCATCGTGAAAAGCGGTGACGCGATACAAGCCGACCAGGTCGTCGAGGTCACTGCCCAGCACATAGGTTGCGCCAGGGTCGGTTGAGCGAATGTCGTCGTCGTTCTCCTCGAAACCCCAGTCGGCGACCGTGATTGTGGCCGGTCCGACGACGACGCCAACGGCTCCCAGGTAGTTCGTATTGGCGACGGTGATGGATCCCTTGTACGGAATCTGCAGCCCCGTCCGCCGCTCCGGGATCACGATCGGTCGCTGCGGTGTGTCGAACGTGGCGTCGTATTCGATTCCGTTGATGGTCGCGCTTCCCGAGCACGGACCACTCAGCTTGGCATCGGCCGGTGCTGCGACGAGGAGGACGCCTGCCATCACCAGGCATCCCAGGGAAACCTGGAGAACCGGGACGATGCCTCCGGATCGAACCCGCGTCATGAGGGGTTGGCCCTCCTCATGATTCAACCGTACTCACATTTCGGCCTCGAAGCCTTCGCTCGCTGACTTCCGGCGTTCGGTGAGGAGGAGCACCAGCAGTTCCACCACTTCCTCGGCCGAGCCCGCACGATGGAGGGCAGCGGTCTCGCCGTCGCCAACCTTGACGCCGACATCTTCCGAGCGCAAAACGCTGAACCCTTGTTCGTCGGTGACGTCGTCACCGATGAACAGCACCGGACCTGGATTCTCGGACCGGAAGGTCTCTATCGCTTGGCCTTTCCCTCCTCCCGGAGCAACCAGTTCGACTACCTGCTTCCCGTGAATCATCTCGAGGCCCGGAAACTCCGCGGCCACCGCCTCGGCCTCGGCCGCGGC
>JBFHRE010000170.1:0-4297 GCA_041591895.1 Acidimicrobiia bacterium | reverse complement strand
GCGATCAACGGACGCGAAGCGGCGCGTCTCGAGGCGTTGGTCGGACAGTCGCTCGCCTTGAGGGGAACGAACCGAGCGGCGGCGGCACTGATGGCGGTGGAGGCCTACCGGATGAGTCCGGACGCAGCCTCGTGGTCCGCCTTGCTGGGCACCTTCACCGCTACCCCCGGGTTCGTCGGATACCAGTATCTGCCCGGGGCCGAATCGCTGGACGGGGCCCTGGTTCCGCGGAGCACCAAAGCCGTGTTGGCCATCGACACCGGCCACCTTCGAATCCTGGACCTGGCCACAGGGGCCCTCGACGACCCGTTCGGGGAACCGCCGCCGGATCTAGGCCGGGAATCCCGTCTCGAAGTGAGTGCCGACGGGCGGTTCGTCGCCCAGTACACGGGTCGAATCGGGGATCTGCCCTGCCGGACCCTCGAATCGCTGAAGGACCGGGACGATGCCGAGTGCGCGACACTCCGAGTTCACCAGGTCGAGACCGGTGAGCAGGCGGGAAACATCATCAGTCCTCCCATTGGCTTGGGAGAGCTGGCAATCAACCGCGACGGTTCACTGGTCGCGATCACCGGCGGTTTCGACGGCGACCTGGTCGTCTATCGAGTGGCCGACTCGGAGCCGGTCGGGCGGCTGGACGGGATTCCGCGTCCAGAGGGTTTGAGAGTGTGGAGAAACGCCGGTGTGGCGTTCGGACCGGACGGGCGAATCTACCTCGGATCGATGTCGGGCCCACTCCGGGTGATAGCGCCGGAAACCCTGGAGATCCAGGAAACCTACGAAGCACCGGCGCTTTCATCGAACAACTTCGTGGTGGTGGCGCCAGATGGCACGGTGTTCACCGCCGGAACCGAAGCACTTGCATCGTTCAAGCCGGACGGATCACTCGCCTGGACGGTCGACCTCCGAGACGGCCAGCATCCAGAACCATGCCCTTGGTTCGCGGTCAACCCGGCCCGCGGTGTGATCTACTGCGGAACCTTCTTCGGCACCATCCAAGTCAGGTCAGCCGAAACAGGGGCCCTGACCGGGACCGTCCTCGACCCTCAGCTGGGAGGAGTGGGCACGCTCGCGGTGAGCCCCGACGGTGACGAGTTGGTTGCCTTCGGGGCCGAAGTAGCGGCTGTCTCGAGATGGCACACCGACGGCTCGGGTCTGGTGTCGCGCCTGGTGGCGGAAGGTCATGTAGTGGGTGATGGCTACTCGACCACGGGCGAGTCGCTCCACGTGATGGCGCGTGACCCGTTGGCGACCCTCGACTTCGACTTCGCGGAGCACGCCCTCTGGGATCCGTCCGCAGACGTCGAACTGGGTCGCGTGCCGGGCGAAGCGCTCGGTGTGGGCTGGTTCGGAGTCAATTCACTCACCGGCTACTCACCCCTCGAGGACCGGATCGTCTACTTCGATGCCACCACCTTCGAACATATCGATGGTCCCTATGTGCCGCTCGAATCCAACCACCTCTGGCCGTCGGCCGATCGGGCGAGGGCCTACATCGGGATTCCACGGCGTGAGTTGTGGACCGTCGACACGGATAGTGGGGAGCGAATCGAGCCGACCATTCCGCTGACGGGCGAAGCCTGGTCGGTCTCGGCGACCCGCGACGGCAAGCTGGTGGTGGTGACGCAGGCCGGTCCCGAGGGGATCACCACCACAGTCCACGACGGGCGCACCGGCGAACAGGTCGGCACGACTCTCACGGGGCCATCGGTCACGGCGGTGAGCCTCGATGGAACTCTCGTCGGAGCCCACGGCGGAGAGCTCGTCGAATACGACCTCGACACGATGGAACCGATCGCAGTCTTCGGCGGGGCTCGGGGCGAGATCAACTCGCTCCAGTTCAGCAATGACGGGAAGGTCTTGCTCGCCACGTCGAACGATCAGACGGTGGCGGTGTACGACGTTGTCACCCACCGCAGAGTCGGTGATCCGATCCCGGTCGACGCTCCCCTCATCTTCCCGGGGTTTCTCCGGCCCGATGGCCGCGAACTCGCCGTCACCATGAAGGACGGAGTGATGATCTGGGACATCGACCCCGAACACCTGGCCGTGGCGGCCTGCAAGCTCGCCGGGCGGAATATGACCCTGCCGGAGTGGGAGGGCCTGATGGGCGCATTTGGTCCCTACCGGTCCACTTGTCCCGAGTATCCGTCCGGTGCCGGGTGATCGAACCGAGCAACCGACAGCCCCGGCGGCGGTAGCAAGGCCACCCGGAAAGCAGAGCTCTCAGTCCGCCTTCCGGCCGATTCGGAGAACCAGCCAGCCGGCCGCGGCGGGCACGGCGGCGAGGGCCATGATGGTGACCGCATCTGAGAAGACGCCCCCGACCCCGCCCCAGCCGTATGTGCCCGCGAAGCTGAGCGCAGCCCAAACGCCGAGGACCACTACGGGTGCGGAAACCGCGAGCAGCACCCGGCCCAGACGCCGCATGAACCGCGCATAGGTCATCTGCTCGCCCCGATTCTCTCGAGAAATGCCGTCACCGTGCTGGTGTAGACGGCCGGATCCTCGTTCCATGCCCGTACATGGGCTGCGTCAGGGATCGAGTGGAACTCCACCAGGTCGGGCCGAGCTGCAGCCAGGTTCTCACTGATCTCGACGGGCACTTTCGGGTCGTCGGCTCCGTGGAAGAGCAGGATCGGCATGTCCAACTCCGCGGCCCGCTCGACATAGTCGACCGTGTCGAAATCCAGGCCTGTTCGAAGGCTCACGACCAGCCGACCTACGGCGAGAAAAGAGTCACCGATCGGACCGCCAATAGGGAGAGCCTCGCCGGATCGAAGCCGGACGATCTCGCGGAGGTCGGCCGCAGGCGCCTCCAGGATCAGCCCGCGAATGACACCCCTCGATTCGTCCAGCGCATAGCCAAGGGCCAGAGCGCCACCCAGGCTCGTCCCGTACACGATCACATCGGAGGCACCTTCGGCCAGCGCATAATCCACCGCTGCGGCGACGTCTTCATGCTCCTCTTGACCCATGAGAATCAGCGAGTCACCACTGGTGGGGGAGTCGGGATCGTTGCGGTACCGGATGACCAGCACCGGATGGCCCAGGCTCGATATCGAGTCGACAAACCTCAGGTACTCAGTCCGGTCGGCGGCATTCCCATGCACCGCCACGATCCAGGTGTCGCTGCTGCCCGCGAACAGCCACGCCTCGACTTCACCGAGCGACGTGACGTAGGAGACCACCTCGTACTCGATTCCCAAGACCGACGGGTCGTTGGGATATGCAAAGTTGTCGAAGTCGACGATGTTCTCGCCGATCGCCGGCAGACTCCCCTGGATCACGCTGAAGGGGCGGGTTTCGATGTCGCCATCAATGGCTGTAACGGGGCCGACGCGGCCATATCCGCCTTTCCAGCGCAGACCCATCACGGCGTCGCGGTCAAAGGCTATCGACTCCTCATCGGGAACCCTGATCGTGATCTCATCGGCATCGACGGAAACGACGTCGGTGTCATACACGATCACATGCGGGCTGGTTCGCAGACCGCTGCTGATGATCTCCCCCGACACGTACCAGCCAATGCCTGCGTAGCCGACAAGCAACAAGCCCCCCACGACGAGACTCGCGGCTTTCATCAACCTGCGTCCCCGGGATGATCCCGTACCCCTCGACCCTGTGACTTCGTGGTTCATTGTGTCCCGTCGTCGCGCTCGATCACCACGTATCTGCCGCTCTCGAGAGCGCCCACCGAGTGATCTAGAACCACCACGGGACCCGAGCTCCACACGGTGGCGGTAACCGTCTCGCCGGGAAGGACCTCCGGTGGCAGGCCCGTGAGCGTGTTGTCGTTGCCGGTCAACAGATCCGGATAGGCGATCCCAAACCCGACACCGTGCTGGGTGAGGTCCACAAGGCCACCTGCCAGGGGGAGGTCGAGCGGATCTTCGCCAAAGACGTCAAGTACCACCACCCGAACGGGGTGGTCGCCGCTATTGGTGATCGATAGTTCGAGAACCACCCCATCGGCGGCGATCAGATCGGGGTCCGCTCGCCATACCGCTCCGACTTCGACCCGGACATGGACGACCTCTGGCGGCGGAGCCGGACACGTCAGATCGAGCACGAACCCCTCGCGCTCCGCTGTTTCCTCGAGGTCTTCGCATGCGTCGACGAAGTCCAGGTAGGCATTGGTGGCTGTGCCCAGTGACCCGAACCACTCTGCCCAGGCTTCGATGCTGGTCAACTGCTCGGTCGACTCCAGCCTCTGCTCGAAGAGGCCTGAGAGAGTGTCGGCATATCGAGCGTGAGCTCCGGAGAACGCTGCAGGCGGTTTGACTGCTCGCAGCCG
>JBFHRE010000169.1:0-4441 GCA_041591895.1 Acidimicrobiia bacterium | reverse complement strand
GGAGATCGACTGTCCGCTCGAGGAGGTGGTCGAGGCGATGCAGGCGGCTTCGGCCTATACGGCCGCATCTCTCGATCCCGGGTCCGGCGATGATCCAGGCTCGCCACCGGGGGGTTGGAGCCTCGGGGGCGACGACCCCCGATTCGAGCTGACCGACAACCGACTGGCACTGCTCAACGCACTCGAGTCGCTCCCCCTCCGGGAGCGCTCGATCGTCTACATGCGGTTCTTCGAGGAGCGCACCCAGGACGAGATCGCCTCGGCAATCGGCATCTCCCAGATGCACGTATCGAGATTGCTGGCACGATCGGTGGACCGTCTCAGAAACCTGGTGGCCTGAGAGCGGACCGCCGACCCAAGCGCCGGCCCGGGTCTCGATGGCATGATCGGCCCTCACAGGCGTAAGCTCGTGGCCTCCGGATCAGAAGGAACCCGAGCCCGTTGCCCACTTCGAATCTCGGTACGTTCGTTCAGGTACTCGATGCCCTCGAAGGCACCGGTACGGCGGCGTGGGGATGGGACGTAGAGACCGACGAAATTCGCTGGTCGGCCAACACCGGACCGCTCTACGGTCGGGAACGCGGCTACAGCCCCGGTTCGTATGAGGAGTTCCTCACATTCGTTCACCCCGAGGATCGGTCGCGGGTGCAGGCCGCCGTCGGCGAGGCGCTGGCCAGCGGGACCGACTACGAATTCGACATCAGGGCCCTCTGGCCCGACGGATCGGTCAAGTGGCTGACGGCCCGTGGGCACGCCGTGATGAACGAAGGCCGGACGGTTCGGATCGTGGGGGTGGTGTCGGATATCACGGCCCGCAAGCGCAAGCAGGAGTTCGAGCGTTTTCTGGCAGACGCCGGTGAGGTGATGGTCTCGACGATCAGCCTCGACGAGATGCTCCAGAGTGTCGCCGGCATGCTGGTCAGCAGCATCGCCGACTGGTGCAGCGTCCAGATGCTCGAAGGCGGCCGTTTGAGAACGACAGCGACTTCCCACCGCGACCCCGAACGGGTCGCACTCGCGAGACGGCTGCAGGAGGAGTACCCGCCCGATCCCGAACCGACCGGGTTGGCGGCGGAGGTCATAGCCACCGGTCGGGCGATCCTCCTGGAAGAGATCCCCGAAGAGCTCTTGTTGGAAGCAGCCCGTGACGAACGGCACCTCGAGCTGATCAAGTCACTGGGACTGCGGTCGGCGATCACAGCACCGTTGAAAGCGCGAGGACATGTGCTCGGTCTGATGTCGATCGTCTCTGCCGAGTCCGGCCATCGGTTCGGTCCGGACGACGTGGCGTTCGCAGAGGAGTTCGGGCGCCGAGCAGGAATGGCGGTGGACAACGCCCGGCTGATGAACGAGGCGGTGGAGGCGCACCAAACCGCGGAGGAGAAGTCGCATCGACTCGCCCTGCTGGCGACGCTGGTGGGCGAACTGTCGAGGGCGCCCGACATCGATTCAGTGGCGAAGGCGGCCCTCGACCACGGGGTTCGATCACTCGGCGCCGCGCGCGGTTCCGTCGTTCTCGTGGACAACGGCCGGCCGGCGATCGTCGCAGGCATCGGTTTCGAGCCGGGGGCCCTCGAGGCGTACGGACGGATCATCGACGAACCGGGGCCGCTCGCGGATGCGGTCTCCACCGGCGAAGCCGTCTATTGCGGGACCACGGAGGAGTTGCTCGAGCGGTATCCCAACCTGAACCGGGTTCGGCCGACCAGCCCGACCTCATATGCGGCCGTTCCGCTTCATTCGTCCAACGAGGTGGTGGGAGCGCTTGGACTCGTGTTCACCGACGCGAGATCGTTCGACGTGGACGACCGACAGTTCCTCGCTGCTCTGGGTTCACACATCGGGGTGGCTGTCGAGCGAGGGCGGCTGTATGACGAAATCCGCTCGGTCGCAGCCCAGTTTCAGCGGGCACTCGCCCCGCCACCCGTGGAGGCACTCGATCGCATCGCGGCCGCCGCCCGGTACATGCCGGCAGGTGTCGGAGGCATCGGGGGTGACTGGTATGACATCGTCCGGACTCCCCGAGACACCTTCGCTTTCATCGTGGGTGACGTGGTTGGACGGGGCATGGACGCGGTTGCTGCGATGGCTCAGCTGCGCCACTCGATCCGTCTCCTCCTCATCGAAGGTCGATCACCGGCCGAGGCCCTGGAGGCCGTGGGCCTCCTCACCAAGTCGGAGCCCAACACCCTCGGTTCGACCATGTTGTGTGTGGACGTCGATCCGGAGCTCGCCCGGGCGACCATCGTGTCCGTTGGGCACATCCCGCCCGTGGTCGTGCGAGACGGCCGAGCCAGCCTGATCGACATCCCCGTCAACCCTCCACTGGGGGCGTCGGATCGGCCGCTCCAGGAGACAACGATCGATGTCCGGCCCGATGAAGCGCTCATCATGCTGACCGATGGCATCGTCGAGCGTCGGAACCAGGCATTGGACCGATCGCTGGCCGAGGTCTGCGGGTGGCTGGGAGGCTTCGAGCCCGAGCCCGAAAAACTCGCCCAAGCACTCCTGGATTGGTCGGACGACGTAACCGACGATGCCACCGTGCTCGTCCTGCGGCTCGAGCCGTGATCGAACACGCGCAAACATGAGAAGGGCCCCCGGTCGGGGGCCCTTCTCCATCGGCGGCCGTGTAGCCGGTCAGGTGACGAGTCGACGCCCCTTCACAGAGCGGTAGACGAGGAGGGCCAAGACCGCTCCGACGATCGAACCGATCCAACCGGCCGGCGTGAGCCGCGCTTCCCCGGACGAGACCAGGGAAACCAGGAAGCCGCCGACAAACGAACCAACGACGCCGAGCAGCATCGTTCCGAGAACGCCGAGCGGGTCATTGCCCGGCACCAGGAAGCGTCCGATTGCTCCGACGATCAAGCCGATGACCAAGAACCAGAGAATGTCCATTCTTTCCTCCTCTCAACTGCCCGAGCCGTCCGCAGGTGCGGATTCGGTGGGTACTTCGATCTGGACGTTCACGCCCTCTTCGCCATCGTTGGCGATGAACGTGTTCACGGCCCAGAAGCCGAACACGACGAGAAGCACGGTGACGATGACCGCCGCCAGGGCGCCGGCGCCCGACTTCTTCTCGACCGTGTGGTCGTGTTGTGTGTCCGTACTCACTCTTCTCTCCCTTCGATCTGGTGTGTACAGCCGGTATGTGCCCAATCCGGCGGGCTTCCAAACCTCGTTTCCTCTCTCCCACCAGCTCCCGTGACGGGGTACACAAACGGAACGAGCACACGCGAGAGAACCCCGGTATCCCGGGGTTCTCTCGCTTCGGTTGCCCCCGCCAGGATCAGGCTGGTTACCAGGATGATTTTGAGAGTTTGTCCTGTGTTCGACGGGAGTCCGAAGTGACGATCGCGTGATCGTCAGTCCATGAAGCTGCGGATCTTGTTCTCCACGGTCTCGGCAGCCTCCCCGGTCTTCTGCTTGATGGTCCCGACCAGCTGGTCCCAGTTCCCGCGCACCTGCTCGAGTTCCTGGTCCGTGATGTCGCCCCATTCCGCGCGGATCTTTCCGCTGATCCTTTGCCAGGCGCCTTCCATCTGAAGACGCTCCTGCCAGACCGACCGGATGTCGGCGGTTGCGGGCTTGTGGTTGTCCATTGAACCCCTCCTTTACTGGGTTTCACGACCCTCGGATGGCTTCCCGTGGGTCGACAAAACCAGTACCCGCAACAACGGGGCCCCAAACCCGCCGTTCAGGCCTGGGAGGATCTCCCGCGGCGATACCGATGCGGTCATCACTCCGCGGACGGGGTTCCCGGCTCGACCAGCCCGACCATGTTTCCGGCCGGATCGCTGAACAGGGCGAAAACCACAGTGTCCGGCACCACCGTCCGGGGCACCAGCGTCTGGCCGCCGTTGGCTTTGACCACCTCCAGGTGATCATCGATCGAGTCGACCTCGATGTACATGGTCATGTAGGAGGGCATGTTCTCGTTGCCCTTCCCCAATGCACCCCCGACACCAGCCTGATCCGGCGAGACCATGTAGTACCCGCCGAACCCCGGGACCTCTTCGGTCTTCCAACCGAACAGCGCCTCGTAGAACTCCTTCATCACCGACCCGTCCGGGCCCATGATCTCGAAATGGACGACCGGCTTCTCTGCCATGACAGCTCCTATCTCGCTTCGATCCCCGTGATCGAAGGCTACGTCAGTACGACGATCGGATGACCTCGACTTCGACATCCCGATCGCCGGCCGATGGGATCAGTCGCTCTTGGAGATCCGATACACGTCGATGGCAAAAGCGACGTTCATGATCAGCACACTCGCGAACATGATTCCGTAGAGGGTGGGCTCCGGCTCCCGAATTCCGAACTCCACGTAGGTGAGCCCGATCACCCCCACCAGCCACAGGACTGCCAGCCCTCGCTTGACGCCGGCGATCAGATACCCGAGACCGGGGAAGAAGAAGTTGGCGATTGCCGCCGGTAT
>JBFHRE010000168.1:0-4490 GCA_041591895.1 Acidimicrobiia bacterium | reverse complement strand
CTCTGCGGCGGTGGCGGCGAGTTCATCGAGTTCGGTCGAGACCTCCGGAACCGCGGCCAACGTCGCCAGGTCGGATGCCTGCTCGACGCTGGCTGCCTCTTCGCCCGCTCGGAACACAGCCTCGTAGCGACCGGTGGCCTGGTCTCTGACGATTCGGCCCTTGTCGATCGCGACCACCCGGCGTTGCATGGCGTCGACGATCGCATGATCGTGGGTAGCCATCACGATGGTGGTTCCGGTCCGATTGATGCGGTCGAGGAGCTTCATGAGTCCCACCGAAGTGGCCGGGTCCAGGTTTCCGGTGGGCTCGTCGGCGAGCAGAATCGGAGGACGGTTGACGAAAGCCCGAGCGATCGACACCCGCTGCTGCTCGCCTCCGGACAGCTGGCGGGGAAAGCGCACATGCTTGTCGCCCAGTCCCACCAGATCGAGAACCTGCTCGACCTGGGTCTTGACCACGCTCCGGGGACGACCCAGCACCTCGAGCGCGAACGCGACGTTCTCGAACACAGTCTTGTTCGGCAGCAGCTTGAAGTCCTGGAACACCGTCCCGATCGAGCGCCGCAGATATGGCACCTTCCAATCGGGCAGCTTGGTGATGTCCTTGCCGGCGACCCAGAGGTTGCCACGCGTCACCGGCTCCTGGCGGAGCATGAGCCGGATCAGGGTTGACTTGCCGGACCCGGACGCGCCGACCAGGAACACGAACTCACCACGCTGGATGTCCAGCGTGATGTCGCGAGCGGCAACGGTGCCACCCTCATAGACCTTGGTCACATCTTGAAGACGGATCATTGGAGACCCTCCGAACGGTCGATCGCTTCTGGCAAGCGCTCAGACAACGTGAGAAATGAAGTGTGCCGAGAGGCTAACAGTGACGAATGGCAACTTCGGCCAATCGGCCGCGATCCAGCCCCCGTTCGCGGCCGCCCGCCACGCCCGGTGGCGGTATCAGTCGGCCTCGCCAGACGCCTCGTGGGCGGCCCGCCGCCAGCGGAGATAGCCCTCCACCAACTCGTCGAGGTCGCCGTCGAGCACTCCCTGGATGTTTCCGATCTCGGTGCCGGTTCTGAGGTCCTTCACCATCTGATACGGCTGGAGGACATACGAGCGGATCTGCCGCCCCCACGCCGCCTCCTCCGTCTCTCCGCGGATCTCGTTCAGGTGGGCTGCGGTCTCTTCTCGCTGACGCTGCGCCAGCTTCGCCTTCAGCATCGTCATCGCCCGGGCCCGGTTCTGCAGCTGCGAGCGTTCGTTCTGGCACGACACGACGATGCCGGTGGGAAGGTGGGTGATCCGTACCGCCGAGTCGGTGGTGTTGACGTGCTGGCCGCCTGCGCCCTGGGAACGGAACGTGTCGATTCTGAGATCCTCGTCCTTGATCTCCAGGTCCACCTCATCACCCAGATCGGGGACAACGTCCACCCCGGCAAAGGACGTGTGGCGGCGAGCGTTCGAATCGAACGGGCTGATTCGCACCAACCGGTGCGTTCCGCGCTCGGACTCGAGTGTCCCGTAGGCGCGGTCGCCGACCACTGTCATGGTCGCCGATTTCACTCCGGCCTCTTCCCCATCGGTGACGTCGTCCACGGTGACCGAGAACCCCTTGTCGGAGAGATATCGCTGGTACATCCGGAAGAGCATCTCTGCCCAGTCGGCCGCGTCCACCCCGCCGGCGCCGGCGTAGACCGTGAGAATCGCCGGCCGCTCGTCATACTCACCGAAATACAGCGATTCGAGTTCGAGCCGGTCGAGTTCCTTCGAGATCGAGCCAACCACCGTGCGGGCCTCGCCAAGCGAGTCCGCATCGCCGAAGTCGACCAGCACCTCGGCATCGTCGAGACCGCTCTCGAGACCGGAGATCATGTCGAAGATCTGTTCGTACCGGTTGAGCTTCTGGGTCAACTGGCGGGCTCGATTGGGGTCGTCCCACAGATCGGGCGACGAGGCCTGGGTCCGCAGCTCGTCGAGTTCTCTGGCCTTCTGCTCCACGTCGAGGAACATGCGCGCGTCGGCCAGGCGCTGTCGCAGCTCGGGCAGCATCGATTTCGGGTCGGCGTCTTCGAAGGTCATCCGAGTGCTGACGTTAGGCCACGGCGCCGTGGCACCGTTTGTACTTCTTGCCACTGCCACACGGGCAGGGGTCGTTCCGTCCCACCGAGTCGGATGACTTGGCCGGGCCGCGGGGACCCTCCTGAGAGGCCTCGACCCGCTTCGGGGCCGCCTCCGGCTTGGCGAGCTGCACATGGAACAGATACCGGACCGCATCCGCCTTGGCCACCTCGACCAGGTCGGAAAACATGTCGTAGGCCTCCCGCTGGTACTCGGTGAGGGGATCGCGCTGACCCATCGCCCGCAGGCCGATCCCCGCCCGGAGGTAGTCCATGTCGGCGAGGTGCTCGCGCCACTTGTTGTCGATCACGGAAAGCATCACCGAGCGCTCCACCTGCCTGAGCACGTCGCTGCCGAGTTCCTTCTCTCGCTCGGCGTAGGACTCCCGGGCGCGCTCGATGGCCAGGTCGATGACGGCGTCGAGGTCGAGGCGGCCACCGAAATCGTCGGGACCGAGCTCCGATGGGTAGAAGATCGAGAGCTCCCGGTTGACGTGCTCCCAGTCCCAATTCGCCGGGGCAGCGGTCGGGTCGATCGACGCGCTGACCACCGACTCGATGACGGTGTCGATCCATTCCGAGGCCAACTGGTCGGTGAGGTCGCCGTGGAGGATGCCGGATCGCCAGCGGTAGATGATCTCACGCTGACGATTCATGACCTCGTCGTATTTGAGGACGTTCTTCCGGATCTCGAAGTTCTGCGACTCCACCTGGCGCTGGGCCCGCTCGACCGCCCGATTGACCATCTTGTGCTCGATCGGAACGTCGTCGGGAATGTTGAGCCGCTCCATCACCGACGCCACCCGATCTCCCTGGAACCGGCGCATCAGATCGTCGGTCAATGAGAGATAGAACCGGGACTCGCCAGGATCCCCCTGACGCCCGGAACGTCCCCGGAGCTGGTTGTCGATCCGGCGAGACTCGTGACGCTCGGTGCCGATGACGTAGAGGCCTCCGGCGTCCCGCACCTTCTCGCGATCGACCTTGACACTTGCCGTGAATTCCTTCGAGATCTCGGCGAGCTGTTCGTGGTAGCCGTCGGTACCCGGTTCCACCCCGCGCTTGCGCAGCTCGAGGCGGGCCATCGCCTCGGCGTTCCCGCCCAGCATGATGTCGACACCTCGCCCGGCCATGTTGGTGGCCACGGTGACCGCACCGGGGCGGCCGGCCTGGGCGATGATCTCCGCCTCACGGAAATGCTGTTTGGCGTTGAGCACCTCATGGGGGATTCCGCGCTTGTGGAACTGGCGGCTCAACCGCTCCGACTTCTCGATCGAGACCGTGCCCAGCAGGACCGGTTGCCCTCGACGATGACGCTCCTCGACGTCGTCGACCACCGCGTCGTATTTGGCGTCTTCGGTCTTGTAGACCAGGTCCGCCTCGTCCGCCCGGATGATGTCGCGATTGGTGGGGATGACCGCCACGTGGAGGTTGTAGATCGAGGCGAGCTCGGCGGCCTCGGTCTCCGCGGTGCCGGTCATGCCGGCCAGCTTCTCGTAGAGCCTGAAGTAGTTCTGGAGGGTGATGGTGGCGAGGGTCTGGGACTCCTCTTTGATGGCCACCCCTTCCTTGGCCTCGATCGCCTGGTGGAGCCCCTCCGAATATCGCCGGCCCTCGAGAACCCGACCCGTGAACTCGTCCACGATCTTCACCTCACCATGGTCGATGAGATAGTCGACATCGACGTGGTACAGCTCCTTGGCTTTCAGGGCGGTCTCCATGTGATGGACCAGATCCACAGCGGCATGGTCGTAAAGGTTCTCGATCCCCAGCATCTCTTCGACCCGGGAAATGCCCTCCTCGGTGACGAGCACCTGCCGCTTGCCCTCGTCGACCTCGTAATGGTCGTCCTTGCGCATGCGAGCGACGATCCGGGCGAAGTCCTTGTACCAGCGGGCAGAGTCGGCTACCCGACCGGAGATGATGAGCGGCGTCCTGGCCTCGTCGATGAGGATGGAGTCCACCTCGTCGACAATGGCATAGTGGTGACCGCGCTGAACCATGTCGGCGGTCCGCATCGCCATGTTGTCGCGCAGGTAGTCGAACCCGAACTCGTTGTTGGTTCCGTAGGTGATGTCGGCCTCGTATGCGGGCCGGCGGTCGGCCGGTTGGAGGCCCGACTGGATCAGTCCGACTTCGAGGCCGAGGAAGTTGTGGACCCGGCCCATCCATTCGGCGTCACGGGAGGCGAGATAGTCGTTGACGGTGACGAGGTGGACGCCTTTGCCTTCGAGCGCGTTGAGGTACACCGGCAACGTCGACACGAGGGTCTTGCCTTCACCGGTGCGCATCTCGGCCACCATTCCCCGATGAAGCGCGCCGCCGCCGATCAACTGGACGTCATAGTGACGCTGGCCGAGCGTACGTTTCGCCGCCTCG
>JBFHRE010000167.1:0-4622 GCA_041591895.1 Acidimicrobiia bacterium | reverse complement strand
GCGCCGTAGATCGGGTGCCGCACCAGCTTGTACGGACCGACTGCGATAAGCGTCGTCCCTTCCCGGGCCTGTGGGTAGGCGCTCAGCTCGGAGCCCAGTAGGCGCAGGGCGGAGAGACCCTGGATCCCACCGGCGAGGGCCACCGCGCCTCCTCCGAGGACCACCCATCCATTCGGCGACGGCGAACCGGTGACAAGAGCCAACCACAGCCAGGCGACCATCAACACGAGCTGTGCCGACACCCAGGCCTTGGCCCGGATCCCCAGCCCCGGCGTGCCGGACACCCAGTCGCCGCTCCACCGGAAGACCCTCTGACCGGAGAGCCTTCGGAGGGCGGCCGAAGCGGTCAGCCCGCCGCCGACATCGGCGTCGGGCCACACCTCGGCGAGCGGCGCCACAGCGAACCGCCTCTCGGAGACCCTCGGATGCGGGAGGGCCAGGGTGGCCGAATCCCGGGTGGCCCCGTCCGCCACCAGAACGTCGATGTCGAGGGTACGCGGGCCCCACCGAACCTCCCGGGTTCGATCCCTGCCAGCCTCGATTCGGTGTGCCTCGGCGAGGATCTCCTCGGGATCGAGGTGCGAGTCCAACAGGACCACCGCGTTCAGGAACCTCCCCTGTTCGGGGCCCCCCACCGGCTCGGTCTCGTACAGCCGGGACACCGCGACGACCTGGCCGATCTCCCCAAGCTCGCGGGCTGCGTGCCGCATGTGCTGTAAGCGGTCACCGACATTGGATCCCAACCCGAGGGCGAACCTCACCGTGCGGCTCGATGCAGGGTGACGGAGATGTCGCCGGTGGTCACATCCACCGGTGCATGCGGTTTGTGGACCGTCACCGTGACGGCGTCAGCAAGCGGCTTTTCGAGCACCAGATCGGCCACCCGCCCGGCGACCCGCTCGATCAGATTCCAGCGTTCGCGGGCCACCAGATCGTGGATCTCGGAAGCCAGCAGGCCATAGTCCAGCGTGTCTTCTAGTTCGTCGCTCACCGATGCCGGCTGCAGGTCGGTCTCGATTTCGACATCGATGACGAACAGCTGGCCTTGATCCTTCTCCTCGGGGAACACGCCGTGATAGGCGAAGACCTCGATCCCCGCCAGTCGAACCCGGTCTTTCACGGTTCAGGTATCAGAGAGCGCCCCTCGGGGCCAAGAGCGCGACCGAGGATCTGCTGGATGACCGCCGTGGCGAGGATTCGGTCCTTGAGGAGGCCCGAGGCGATCAGATACCCGCCGAGCACCCCTGCCACCGTGTCGTCGATGATCTCACGGTGGACGAGCACCCTGGCCTCGGGATCCGCGAGAGCACGGTCCAGCTCCGCATAGAGCGCGGCGACCGCCTTCGGCTCCACGGTCGCTCCGATCGGGACGGACAGGGCCGTCATTCCCGCCAGTCGGTAGGCGTGGGCGTTCTGGTTGCCGGCGAGCATGGTCACGACCGTGGTGATGCCGGCCTCCCTCACCAGCCAGTTGATCTCCTCCTCGCGGCGAACCCGGCGGTGCTGGAAGCCGTAACCCCCGATACGCTCTGAAACCGCCAGCCGATCGGCGATTATCCAGGTGAATCCACGCGGCTTGAGTCCTGTGATCATCAATCTGAGACGATAGCTCGGGCAACCGCGACCGCTTCCCGGGCCGATGCCGGCTCGTGGACCCTCACGATCGACGCTCCCCGCTCCACCGCCATCGCCACCGTCACCGCGGTCGCCAGGTCACGGTCGGTGGGCCGCTCCCTACCGGTGATGGCACCGAGGAACGACTTGCGAGACGTGCCGATCATGATCGGAAAGCCGAGCCGGGAGAACTCGTCGAGCCTGCGGAGGATCTCCAGGTTGTGGACAAGTCGTTTTCCGAAACCGACACCGGGGTCGATGACGATCGACCCCTTCCGAACACCGCGGTCGATGGCCCTTTCCGCGGAAGCGCCCAGGTAGTCACTGATCTCCCCGATGACGTCCTCGTATTCGGGCGCGGACTGCATGGTCCCCGGTAATCCGCGCATGTGCATGATCACTACGCCCACTCCGGTCTCGGCCGCCACGTCAACCATGCGCGGATCTCTCAGCCCTGCGACGTCATTGAGGATCGAGGCTCCGGCCGCGATCGCCGCCGAGGCGACCTCCGGCTTCATGGTGTCGACCGACACGGTGCATCCACCTTTGGCCAGTTCACCGATCACCGGAACGACCCGGCGGATCTCCTCGGCGACGGGAACGGGTTCCGCTCCGGGACGCGTCGATTCACCCCCGACGTCGATGATGTCGGCACCTGCGGCTCGCAGGGCGAATCCGTGCGCCACCGCCGCTTCCGCCGGGAGATACGAGCCCCCGTCTGAGAACGAATCGGGCGTCACGTTGAGGATGCCCATCACCAGCGGCTCGCCCAGTGGAAGGGCTGCCGGCCCGGCCAACCAGGCGGTCAATTCGTCCCGATCAGCAGCCGGAGTCCCTCGGCACGGGTTGCCGGATCGGTCCGGAACGACCCGCGGACAGCAGATGTGACCGTCGTCGAACCGGGTTTCTTGACCCCGCGCATGGACATGCACATGTGCTCGGCCTCCACCACCACCATGACGCCGCGGGGTTTGAGGATTCGCTCGATCTCGTCGGCGATCTGCATGGTCAACCGCTCCTGGACCTGCAGGCGTCTGGCAAACATGTCGACGAGGCGGGCGAGCTTCGAGAGGCCGGTGATGCATCCGTCGGCCGCGGGTACGTAGGCGACGTGTGCCTTCCCCCGGAAGGGAACCATGTGGTGCTCACACAGCGAGTAGAGCGGGATGTCGCGCACCATGACGATCTCGTCGTAGAGCGACTCGAACTGGACCTCGAGATGTTCGTCGGCGGTCTCCCACATCCCCGAGGTCACTTCTGTGAAGAAGCGGGCCACTCGGTCGGGTGTCTGCTGGAGCCCATCGCGATCGGGGTCTTCCCCGATGGCGATCAAGATCTGCCGGACGGCGGCGCGGATCGCCTCCTGGTCCACGTTGCTCATCTGGCCCTCCTCAGGGCATCAATCCCTCGGCTTGGTTCGCAGCAGCCATGCCGTCGTCCTTGGACGCCATGTCGGCCGGCGGCCGAATCCTCAGCGCACCTGCCGAGGTGTGCTCCCACTTGGGCACGTCGCTGAAGATCTCCGCTACCTCGTCTTGGCCCAGTGTCTCCCGCTCGAGCAGAGCCTCGACCATCCGTTCGAGAGCGGCACGATGCTGTCGAATGATCTGACGGGCCTCCTCATGGGCCGCGCCGACAAGCTTGCGCACCTCTTCGTCGATCGATGCAGCCACCTGGTCGGAGTAGTCGCGATTCCGGGCGTAGTCCCTCCCGAGGAAGACCTCGCCTGCGGGCTTTCCGTACTGAAGAGGACCGAGGCGGTCGCTCATCCCGTACTCCATGACCATGCGGCGGGCGATCGACGTCGCCTTCTCCAGATCGTTGGCCGCACCGGTGGTGGGGTCGGCATAGATCACCTCTTCGGCGGTGCGACCGCCGAGGAGCATCGCCAGCTGATCGACCAGTTCGGACCGCCGGACGAGGTACTTGTCATGGGTGGGCAGCGCCAGCGTATGCCCGAGAGACCTGCCTCGCGCCACGATCGTCACCTTGTGAACCGGATCGGCCATGGGGAGCGCCCACCCGACGAGCGCGTGGCCCGTCTCGTGATAGGCGATGAGCTTCTTCTCCTCGTCCGTCATGATCCGGGACTTGCGCTCTGGACCGCCGATCACCCTGTCGATCGCCTCTTCCAACTCGGACATGCCGATCGTGGTGAGCCGGCGCCTGGCGGTGAGCAGCGCAGCCTCGTTGATCAGATTGGCCAGATCGGCACCGGTGAAGCCCGGAGTGCGGCGAGCGAGCACCTCGAGATCGATCTCGGTGTCGATGGGCTTGCCTTTGGCGTGCACCTCGAGAATCGCCTTGCGGCCTTCGATGTCCGGCGCGTCGACGACGATCTGACGGTCGAAACGGCCCGGTCTGAGGAGCGCAGGGTCGAGGATGTCGGGACGGTTCGTCGCAGCCATCACGATGACCCCGGAGTTGCCCTCGAATCCGTCCAATTCGACCAGGAGCTGGTTGAGGGTCTGCTCACGCTCGTCGTGGCCGCCCCCGAGACCGGCACCGCGATGGCGGCCCACGGCGTCGATCTCGTCGATGAACACGATCGCCGGGGCGCTCTGCTTCGCCTGATCGAACAGATCCCGGACGCGACTGGCACCCACGCCGACGAACATCTCGACGAAATCGGATCCGGAGATGGTGAGGAACGGCGCACCGGCCTCGCCGGCAACAGCCCGGGCCAGCAGGGTCTTACCCGTTCCGGGCGGCCCGAACAACAAGACGCCTTTGGGGATCTTTGCTCCCAGAGCCCTGTATTTGTCAGGGTTCTGCAGGAAGTCCTTGATCTCGAGAAGTTCCTCGACCGCCTCCTCGAGACCGGCGACGTCCTTGAACGTCACCTTCGGTTGGTCCTTCGAGACGGTCTTCGCCTTGGCCTTCCCAAACTGCATGACCCGGTTTCCCGAGCCCTGCATCTGCATGAAGATGAAGACCATGAAGCCGACGAGGAACAGCCAGGGAAGCACGCTGATGAGGATCTCCCAGAAGCCCGGCGGCTCGGCGTC
>JBFHRE010000166.1:0-4689 GCA_041591895.1 Acidimicrobiia bacterium | reverse complement strand
GTGTGTTGGTACCGCCGCCGTTCAGCACCACTCTCTCCGGCCGGATGCAGACCGAGACCTGTCCGGTGGCCTCGGTGCGGCCCGCCTGGGCCGTGAGCCGGTGATCACCGAGGCCAACCACACAGCCTCCGCCATCGGCTCGACCCAGCACCGTCGCCGACATCAGGTTGGACAGGCCCAAGAAGTCGGCGATGTACGGACTCACCGGTTGCTCGTACACCTCCGATGGGGATCCGATCTGCTCGATCCGGCCGTGGTTCATCACCGCCAGCCGATCCGACATCGTCAGCGCCTCCTCCTGATCGTGGGTGACGTAGATGAACGTGATCCCCACTTCTTCCTGGAGTGATTTGAGCTCCACCTGGAGCGCCTTTCGCAGTTTGGCGTCGAGGGCTCCGAGCGGCTCGTCGAGCAGCAGCACCGATGGGTTGAGCACCAGGGACCGTGCCAGTGCCACCCGCTGTTGCTGGCCGCCCGAGAGCTGGGTCGGCCGCCGCTTTTCCATCTGCGACAGGTGCACCAGCTCGAGAGCTTCGCCGACCCGGCGCCGCATCTCGTCCTTCGGGACCTCCTGGTACTTCAGACCGAAGGCGACGTTCTCGCCCACGGTCATGTGAGGAAACAGGGCGTAACTCTGGAACACGGTCGAAACCGGACGACGGTGAGGCGGGATCTGGGCGGTATCGACATCGTCGATGTAGATGTGTCCGGCGGTTGGCCGCTCGAAGCCGGCGATCAAACGCAGCGTCGTGGTCTTGCCGCAGCCGGATGGGCCGAGCAGCGAGAAGAACTCGCCCTCCGCGACTTCCAGATCGATGGCGTCGACCGCCACCACCTCGCCGAAGTGCTTTTCGAGTCCTACCAGTCGAACCGCACCGCCTGCCATCCCGCCAGCCTATTCCCCGCCATTGCGAAGCGCCTTGGCAAACACCTCCAGCGTGTCGAGATACCGGTCCACATCTTCGGTCTGGTGCTGGACCGAGATGAGCCACTGCTCGCCTTTGGTCCATGGGGGCAGGAACACGCCCCGGTTGAACTGGATGAGCCACGCCGCAAGGGCCGCCCGGCCATCCATCCGCAAAGACTCGCGGTAGTTGCGGATCCGCTCCGGCGCATATGTGATGCTCCCTTTGGCACCCATCCGCATCACGTAACACGGGAGGCCGTATTCGGCCACGATCCGCTCCGCACCATCGCCCATCCGGGTCTGGAGCATGTCCATGTGCTCGTACGTCGTGGGGACGAGAACTTCGGTGAGCATCGCCCGGGCGGCGGCCATTCCGAGCGGGTTGCCGTTGAAGGTGCCCACCTGGTCGTAGACGCCCTTGACGATCAGATCCATGATGGGTTCGGTGGCGCCGATCGCGGAGGTACTGACACCGCCACCGAGCGCCTTGGCGAGACAGACGATGTCGGGCGTGACCCCGTACCTGCGGGTGATGCCGCCGTACCCGGCGGTGAAGCCGGTCTTGACCTCGTCGAACGTGAGCAGCGCGTCGTTCTCGCGGGTCACCCGCCGCAGACCTTCGAGGAACCCGTCCTCGGGGGCGATGATTCCGCAGTTCATCAGAACAGGCTCCACGATGACGCCGGCGATCTCGCCCGGATACTCGGCGAAGATCTCCTCCACCGCCTCGAGGTCGTTGAAGGGCGCCACCTTGGTCAACTCGACGATCGCTTGGGGGTAACCGGCCGAGTAGGGAACGCTCTTTGGGCGCCGTTCGGAACCCAGTCCCTCTTCGACCCAGGTGGACACCTGGACCGAGTCGTGGTGGCCGTGATAGGCGCCTTCGAACTTGATGATGAGATCCCGACCGGTTGCGGCCCGCATCAGGTGGACCGCGTCCATCGTGGCCTCGGTGCCGCTGTTGCCGAACCGCCACTTGGGTAGCCGGTATCGGGTAGCCAGTTCCTCTGCCACCACCACGGCGTCCTCGACCGGCTGCGCGAAATGGGTCCCCTTCGTTACGCGATCTTGAACTGCACGCACGATGGCCGGGTGGGCGTGTCCGGCGAGACCGACGCCATAACCGCCGTGATAGTCGACGTACTCGTTGCCGTCGACATCCCAGACCCGCGAGCCCTTCCCGTGAGAGATCCAGATGGGGTGCGGGTCGGAGATCTGCCAGCTCGACGTCACCCCGCCGACCAGCACCGACTTGGCGCGAGCCGTAGCGGCGGCCGAACCTTTCATCCGCTCGAAGAAGGTCGACTTTTCTCGCTGGATGATCCGCTCGATCGCGGCTTGGTCCGCAGCCCGGGCTGTGGTCACCATCAGGTCTCCTTTATTGAACCGCCGTTCAGTTTACCCTGCTACGCTGTGCAGTGCGTGAAGGAGTGACCGATATGCGCCCGCCCGCGATGCGACCGCACGCACCATTGGATCCACAGGCAATCGCCGACGTCCGCCGCCCGTTCGGGACCTCCCGCACCCTGCCGGCCGAGGCGTACCGGTCACGCGAGTTGTACGAGTGGGAGCAGGAACACATCTTCGGAGGCGGCTGGGTGTCGGTTGGACGGACCACGGACCTGCTCGAGCCCGGACAAGCCCGAGCTCTTGCACTCGGCGCCGAGACCGTGCTCCTGACCCGCGACGACCACGATGTACGGGCGTTCTCCAACGTCTGCCGCCATCGGGGTCATCCGCTGGCAGAGGTCGGCGAGGCGTTCGACGTCCGATTGATCCGATGCGGGTATCACGCCTGGACCTACCGGCTCGATGGCACGCTTCGTTCGGCTCCGTCGATGACCCAGACGCCGGACTTCGACACTGCCGATTGGCCGCTGGTTCCACTGCGCCTCGGCGAGATCGCCGGGTGGCTGTTCGTCGACCTCTCGGGCACGGCGCCGGACATCGGTGACGCCTACGGGAACCTGCCCGAGGTCCTGGCAGTGTTCGAGCCCGATCGGTTGGTCCGGATGGCTCGCAGCAGCTACGAAGTCGGTGCCAACTGGAAGCTCCTGGTCGAGAACTATCACGAGTGCTATCACTGCACGAGCATCCACCCGGCGCTCTGCGAGGTGACCCCGGTGGACTCAGGGAGTGACTACTACCCGACCGGGCTGTGGCAGGGCGGAACCATGAGCTTGAAGGATCACGCCGAGACGATGTCCCTCACGGGACAGAGCCTCGGAGCGCGGTTCCGGGGCATGCCGGACGACATGGCGCGTACGGTCACCTACCTCGGGGTGTGGCCCAACCTCTTGATCAGCGGGCACCCCGACTACGTGATGACCCACCGCCTGACCCCTCTCGCCCCCGATCGCACGGCGGTCGAGTGCGACTGGCTGTGGGCCCCGGAGTCGATCGAACGACAGGGATTCGATCCGGCCTACGCAGTCGACTTCTGGGACCTGACGAACCACGAAGATTGGGCGGCCTGCGAACGAGTCCAATCCGGCACCGCCAACCGGGGATTCCGACCCGGGCCGCTCAGCCCGTGGGAGACCAGCCTGTACCAGTTCCTGACGATGGTGGGCCAGGCGTATGCGGGTGAGAGCTCTACCGCACCGACCCCGCCTTCGTCACGGGCGATACCGGCGCCGTCTCACCTCTGAACATTCAGCATCCGATCCAGCGGCGGGGGAGGTCAGGCTCCCCTCTCCGACATCAGCCTCTCGTCGTACGGCTCGAGCATGATGCATTCACCCGGGCATTCCTCGGCGGCTTCGATCACGATGTCGATCTGGTCGTCGGGGACCCGGGCCACGCCTCGGGATCCCTCCGGGCCATGGCCTTCCCCTTCCAGACCGTCGAACACGATCTTCTTTTCGAAATGAGACGGTTCCTCTTTGACGACCCAAAGACCGTCGTCGCGCGGAACGAACACATCGGGTGCGATCTCGGAACAGATCCCATCCCCCGTGCAAAGATCCTGATCGATCCAAACCATCAGCTTGGTGCTCTTCATGGGTGGTCTCCCCTCTGGCGCTCGTCCTGGCCGACGCGGCTCACTTGTTGAGCAGGCGGAGCGCGATCTGGTAGTGGGCCAGACCGTCCACCCGGCGAATGAAGTCCGGGCTGCGCCGGAACCTCTCTGCGATCTCGTCGTGCGTGTGCCCTGCCTCACGAAGTGAGTGGATCCGCCGCGCAAACGCGGTTGGATGCCGTCTTGGGCGCTCCCCGGTTCTGGGAATCGACGCCCATTCCTCGATCCGCTCGACATGTGACGGGCTGCACTTCAGCCGCTCCGCAATCTGCTCGGTGGTCTCCCCACGCTCCCTCAGAGCGAGGACCCTCCGGGCAAGTGGTGTCAGGTGGTCGGTCATGGCTGCCTCCTTCCGAGCCTGGGCTCGGGATTGGAACGTGCTGTCGAATCCACCGCCGTGGTCGCCTTCGACCAACCCGAACCCTATCGGGTCGGGGCGGATATCGACGCCGTGGGCAACCGAGCGCCCCGAAGGCGCCACGCCGGACTCGAACCCGGGTGGCTCGGCCGGCCGCGTCTCCGCGGCCGGATCTGCCCACAAACGGTGTATACCCGGCCAGGCGCATTTCAAACCTCGACATCCAGCCGGTCGGTCTCGCTCTCGACCGGTCGGTGGTCCTCCACGCCTGCCCGCTGTCCGCGGGTGAGTCGGAGGGAGACCAGCACGGACACGGCCAGGATGCCGACGACAACACCTAGCGACACGACGGTCGGGATCTTGTAGACGTCGATCAGGAGCATCTTGACACCTACGAAGCCG
>JBFHRE010000165.1:0-4784 GCA_041591895.1 Acidimicrobiia bacterium | reverse complement strand
GCCCGGATGGTCGCGGGGGCGACGTTCATCGCCTGGAGCAACGGCAGCACGATCCCATCGGTCTGGGCGATCAACGCCCGGGCGAGATGAGCCGGGTGAACGCCGGAATGGTTCCGGGCGGTCGCCTGGTCGCGGGCTGCGATCAGCGCCTGCTGGCTCTTGTTGGTGAGACGGGAGAGATCCATATGACTCTCATGATAAAATCTGAGTCATCTTTTATCAAGTTTGGCGAATCCGCCGGTGCTCCGATTGCAGTCAAGCGGAGGCGATCCTCCGGTTGATCGCATCCAATACCGCCTTGGCGGTCGCCGCCGCCGGGTCCCCACCCCGCACCAGCGCCGATCCGATCAAATAGTCGCTCCAGCCCTCCTGCCGGACCTGGGCGAGCGCGATCTTCACGGGACCCAGGTCAGAGGTCCCCACCGCGGTGAGATCGAAGGAGATCGACTGGCCCACCACCGACTCGATCGCTCTCAGGGTCGCCTCGCCAACGAGCCGCGCCCGGTGCACCGGGTCCGAAGGGCCTTCGGCGGCACCGGAGTAGGACACGTCGGCCGAGCCAAGGGTCACCACCACCGTCGCCCGATCGTCGTCGATGTGCTGGTCGATGGTGGCTAGCTGCGGGCGTTCTTCGAGCATCCAGGCAGCCTACAAGGTCGGCCGAATGGGATTCATGAGGCTGCGGACCCTTTTCGACGCCGGGTCGGGTCGGCCTTAGAGTGGCCGCAGGCCCAGAATCGGAGGAGGGACATTGATCAAGGAATTCCGCGACTTCATCACCAAGGGCAACCTGGTGGACATCGCAGTCGCGTTCGTGCTCGGCGCTGCCTTTGCCGGCCTGGTGTCGACATTCACAGACCGGGTCGTGAGCCCCTTGATCGCCATGATCTTCAAAGTGCCGGATCTTTCGGGAACGATGACCTTCGGCGCCATCGATGATGCGACCGGGCTTCCGGCCGGAAGCGTCGGTGCCTTCGTCAGCGCGCTCATCAACTTCATCATCGTTGGATTCGTCATGTTCCTGGTCATCAAGGCGTACAACCGGATGCAGGACGAGCCGGCCCCGGAGGAGCCCGCCGCCGATCCGCAAGACGTCGTCCTGTTGCGAGAGATCCGCGACTCGCTGCGCAACCGCTGATCCGTCCCGAGTCGATTCGAACGCGTTCGACAGGGCTCTATCCCAAGATGAACGCGACGATCCAGTCGGCCAGCAGCCGCCGGTCTGGCCCGGTCTGGAGCGACGCCAGACCGGCGTCCACCACGTCGTCCGGGATCAACGTCCCCCGCCGGGCCTCCATCAGTGCGGCCGAGTAGTCAGGCACGAACTCCGGATGACCCTGAAACCCGATGATCGAGTCGCCCACGGCGATGGCCGAGACCGGGCAATGTTCGTTGGAGGCGATCACCTGGGCTCCATGTGGAAGACGGGTTACCTGATCCCGATGGCTGTTGAGGATCCTGAACGCCGAAGCCGGAGGATCCATCCACGGCTGCGGCTCGGTGACGGTGACCTCCTTGACACCGATCCCCCAACCCCGATTTGACCGTTCGACCCGGCCCCCGAGGGCGTGGGCGATCATCTGCTGACCGAAGCAGACCCCCACCAGTTTGTGGTCGGAGGCGGCGACCTTCCGGGTCAGGTCAGCGAATCGGTGCACCCAGCCGATGTCGTCGTAGACGGACTCCCGCGATCCGGTTGTGAGCCAGGCATCGCACTCGCCCGGTCCATCGGGGAACTCGTCATCGACGAGGAAGTACGGGCGGAGTTCGAGTCGGTCGCCGAGCAACGCCTCGAACATGTCGGGGTAGTCTCCCGCCACCCCCCGGAACTCTTCCCGCACGTGATCACAAACCAACAAACCGACCCGCATGGCTCTTTTTTATCAGTCCAGCGGGCGCTCAGCATCCGTTTCACGCGCGAGAACGAGGTCGGAAGCCTTTTCGCGCGTCTGGCGGGCGCTCAGGGCCCGCCAGACTGATAAAAACGCCGGTCAGTTTTCGGCGATGAAGACGGTCTTGAGTTCGGTGTAGGCGTCGAGGGCGGCCATTCCCTGCTCCCGCCCGATCCCCGACTGCTTCATGCCTCCGAAGGGAGCCTCGATGTGGACGCTCGACGACGTGTTGATCGAGAGCATCCCGGTCTCGACCGCACGAGCGACCCGGAGCGCCCGTCCGATGTCACGGGTCCAGATCGAACCCGACAGCCCGTACATGGAGTCGTTGGCGAGCGCGATTGCCTCCGCCTCGGTGTCGAACGGGATCACCGAAACCACGGGTCCGAAGATCTCCTCGCGGGCGATCACCATGTCCGGCGATACTCCCGTGAACACGGCCGGCGTCAAGTAGTTACCGGCCGAGTCGAGTCGCTCCCCGCCGCACATCTTGATCGCACCCTCCGACGTTCCCGCCTGGAGATACGACTCGACCGACTCCCGGTGCGTCGCCGTGATCAGCGGACCCATCTCGGTCGATTCGTCGGAGGTGTCGCCGAGCCGAACCGAGCGAGCGCGCTCGACGAATCGCTCGACCACCTCGTCGTGGATCGAGCGCTCGACCAGAAGCCGGCTCCGGGCGCAACAGTCCTGACCGGCGTTGTCGTACACGGACCAGAACGACGACTCGAGACATGCATCGAGATCGGCGTCGGCGAAGATGACATTGGCCGACTTGCCACCCAGTTCGAGCGAAACCCGCCTGATCCCGGCGGCCGCCTGCTGCATCACCCGGGTCCCCACGGTTGTCGAACCGGTGAAGCTGACCTTGCGAACCAGCGGATGCGACACCAGGGCGTCTCCCACCACCGATCCGCTCCCGGTCACAACCGTGAACACGCCCTCGGGCAGGCCGGCCTCGAGCACCAACTCTTCCAGCGCCAAGGCGGTGAGGGGAGTGATCTCGGCCGGTTTGACCACCACCGAGTTCCCCATCGCCAGCGCCGGCGCCGACTTCCACCCGAGAATGACCATCGGAAAGTTCCATGGAGTGATGGCGGCACACACACCGATGGGTTCCCGAAAGGTGAGCAGCGTCCCTGCGGCATTCCCAGGGATGGTCTGACCCCCATACTTGTCGACCGCCCCGGCGTAGTAGTCGAACGTGGTAGCCACGGCCCCGATCTCCCCACGCGCCGCCGAGATCGGCTTGCCGGCGTTGCGAGATTCGAGCGACGCCAGTCGGTCCCGATCGCGGCGGATCAGATCGGCGATCGCCCTCAGCACGTCACGTCGGCGGCGGACCCCGGCCTGGCGCCAGACGCCGTCGTCGTACCGCTGGGCAGCCAACCGCACCGCTCGATCGACGTCTTCCGGACCGCGGCGCGGGACCTCGGCGATCGGCTGATTGGTGGACGGATCGAGGACGGTCGTCACCGACACGCGCTCACTCCGGGGTCACGTAGGCGGCGGTGATCCCGCCGTCGACCAGAAAGTCGGTTCCGGTGACGAATGACGCTTCGTCCGACGCCAGGAACAGCGCCGCCTGGGCCATCTCGGCCGCCTCTCCGAACCGGCCCATCGGAATGTGGACCAACCGCCGCTGCTTCTTCTCGGGGGTGTCGAGGTATTTCATCAGGAGCTCGGTGTTCAAAGGTCCCGGACACAACGAGTTGACCCGGATGTTCTCGCGGGCATGGATGATCGCCAGCTCCCGACTCATGGCCAGCACCGCACCCTTGGAAGCGGTGTATGCCAGCTGGGGGGTGGCAGCTCCCAGGATCGCGACGAACGACGCCGTATTGATGATCGAGCCCCCACCCGCCCGGCGAAGGGCCTGAATCCCGTACTTGCAGCCGAGGAACACACCTTTGACATTGATGGCGAATGTCAGGTCCCACACGTCCTCTGTGGTTGTGACGGCGTCGTCATCGGCCGCATGGCTGATCCCGGCATTGTTGAACATCACATCGAGCTTCCCGAAGGTGTCTTCGGCAGCCTCGACCATCGCCCGGCAATCGTCGTCACGCGACACATCGGCCGTGACCGCCAGTGCCCGTCCCCCCGCTGCCGCCACGTCTGCAACGGTGCGAGCCGCGGCGTCGTGGTTCACATCCACTGCCACCACCGCCGCGCCCTCCGCCGCGAAGAGCAGGGACGACTCACGGCCGATCCCCGACCCCGCCCCGGTGATCAGGGCGACCTTGCCTTCCAATCTCATGTGATCTCCTCCGATTCGCGCGAGACGCTAGCCAACCGTCGGTGGGCTCAGATTCGCTCGAAATAGCGGATCCGCTCCCAGTCGGTGACTGCGTTGTCGTAGGCCTTCTGCTCCACCCGGAGGAAGTGGGCGTAATGCTCCTTCACACCGGCGCCGAAGGCTTCCGTGATGAAGTCGCTCGCCTCGAACAAGTCGATGGCGTCCCGGAGGGTGTACGGCACCCGGGGCAGTTCCTGGGCCTGATAGACGTCACCTTCGAAGATCGCCGGCGCCTCGATCCGGTTACGGATCCCGTCCATTCCCGCAGCGAGGATCCCGGCGTAGACGAGATAGGGATTGCAGTCGGCACCGGGAATCCGGCACTCGATGCGGAGGCTCTTTCCCTCACCGACCACCCGGAACCCGGCCGTCCGGTTGTCGTAGCTCCAGGCAATCCGGGTGGGCGCCCAGGATCCGTCCTGGAAACGCTTGTAGGAGTTGATCGTCGGTGCGAAGAACGCCATCAGTTCGGGGACGTGAGACATCCACCCGCCGAGAAACCAGCGAAAGGCGTCGGATCCGTGAACGGGACCGAACTGCTGATCGCCCGCGAACGCGGCCTGGTCGCCGTCCCAGAGCGACAGGTGGATGTG
>JBFHRE010000164.1:0-4791 GCA_041591895.1 Acidimicrobiia bacterium | reverse complement strand
TCGTCGACGACGGCTCCACCGACGACACGGCCACGGTCGCGGCAGAACATGGGGCTCGGGTCGAGCGGGTCACACCGAACCAGGGGAAGGGCCATGCCATGGACGTCGGGGTCCAGGCCGCCGCCTCCGATGTCATCTTCTTCGCCGACGCCGACATCATCGGACTGACGCACGAGATGATCTCCGAGACCGTACGGCCGGTGGTGGAGGGCGCTTGCGAGATGTTCATCTTGATGCGCAACCGGAAGATCTACCTCCTCCACCGGCTGATGGCGTTTATCCCGCTGCTCGGTGGGGAGCGGGCCCTCACCAAGCACCTCTGGACGATCCTGCCTGGCCGCTACAAGGACCGGTTCCGGATCGAGGCGGGGCTCAACTTCTACGCCATCCACTACGGAGCAGGTCTCCGGTACCGGGTCTTCAAGGGCATCTCCCAGACCGTCAAGGAGGCCAAATTCGGCTTTTGGGAGGGCTTTCGCCGACGGCTGGAGATGTTTCGCGAGGTGCTGGCAGCGGCCTGGGATCTGCAGTGGAACGACCTGCCCCGCACTGCGAGGGCGAGGCGCGCCCTCGCCGGGATGCTCGGCCTGACGGCCGCCGGGATGTTGCTGGGATTGCTGCTCATCGCAGCCGGCATGGCGGGTCCGGTGGACTTCTTCCAGCGTCTCTTCTCCGAAGAACTGACCGAGGACCCGGCGGCCCCGTTCGCCCGGTTGGTGCTGGCGACAGTGTCGGCTGGTGGAGCCGGTGCGATCCTCGGCGCCGGGTCGATCCTCCTCACCGGCAACGCCTTGTTCTTCGTTCGGAGCCTGCTCAAGATCGTCACGGTCGGCCGGATTCGGGATGCCGCGTGATTCCTTTACAGCTCCGTTAGCCCCGAGCCGATTAGACCGATCGCACCACCTGCCAGGACCAGCCAGGCGGAATTGAGCCGGGTCTTCCAGAGCGCGACCATCGCCACCAGCCCGAGCGCGACGGTCAGCGGATCGCTGATGGCGTCGCCGGTCAACTCGACCAGCACCCCTGCCATCAACCCGATGGCGGACGCGTTGACCCCGTCGAGCAGCGCAGCAGTCCAGGTCCAGCGTCGAACATGCGGGAGCAATCGGGTGAGGATGGCCACGAACACGAATCCGGGCGCGAAGATCGCCACCGTCGCCAGCACCGCCCCGGGGAAGCCACCCAGCAGGTATCCGATGAAGGTGGCAGTGGTGAACACGGGTCCTGGAGTGAATTGGCCCACTGCCACCGCGTCGAGCAGTTGCTGATCCGTGAGGACGCCGAGTCGATCGACCAGATCTGCCCGCAGAAACGCGAGCAGCACGTAGCCACTCCCGTAGAGGACCGCCCCGATCTTCAGGAACGTGCCGAAGACCCTCGCCAGCGACACCTCACCGATCGCTTGCGCTGCCAGCGGGATGACCATCAGCGGCTGACCTCCGGAGCGCATCGTGCGAATGAGATAGACCACGACCGCGCCCCCGAACAGCACCACGATCTCGTTGAGCCCAACCAGGTAGGCGGATGCCGCCGCCAAGGCCACGACGACCGGCAGCGCCGATGTGAGCGTCGATGTGCCGAGCCGTATGACGGCGATGGCCACGATCGCCACGATCACCGGCTTCACCCCGTACAGGAGGGCTTCGCCGCTCGGGGTGGACCCGTATTCGACGTACACCCACGCCAGGGCACCCACCATCAGAGCGGCGGGGATGATGAACGAGGCCCCGGCCACGAGTAGGCCCCGCCACCCGGCCCGATGATGGCCGATGTGCATCGTCATCTCGGTCGAGTTGGGCCCGGGGATGAGATTGGTGGCACCGATCAGGTCGACGAAGTGCTCGTTGGTCATCCAGCCGCGCTGTTCGACCACCTCGCGCTGCATCATTGCGATGTGCGCCGCCGGTCCTCCGAACGCGGTTACGCCGAGTCGGACGAACATGCGGACGAGTTCTCCCAGCCGGCTCACCGGCCGGATCTTCTCACACCCTCACGAGGAGAGAAGCGGCGAACCCGTCGGCGACCGAACCCGCCACCGTTGCCAGTTGCTCGGTCCATCCGTCCCTGAAAACACCGTCCGTGTCGAGAGAGAGCCTCGCCAGCGCCTGGGCGCTGTTTCCGTACCTTCCGTCGGCGTATACCACCTCGCAGTCGGCCTGTGGCAGAGCCAGTTGGGAGATCTTGATCGCCTGCGACCCGGCCGTTGCGTCCTCGAGCGAGGAGTACACCTCGAAGTGGGCGTGCGGCCACCGGCCCGGATAGCAACCGGGGAAGACGGAGTTGAAGGTGAGACGGCCGGCCGCATCCGCCACCTGCACGCCACGCAGATAGTTCTCGTCCTCGATCTCGTAGATGGAGTAGGCGCCTTCAGCAGTGCAATGCCACAGGTAGACCACCGCCCCGGGAATCGGCGCTCCTGTGGTGGCATCGACGACGGAGAGGTTGAACGCGATCGGGACCCCCTCGGCCACTCCCGAAGACCCCCCGATGCTCCGGGTGATGTCGGCCCTGACCACACCCTCGTCGTCGAGGAGGTTGGGGCCGTTGGATCCGTCGGCCGGGAACGGTCCAGCGGCCTCGTCCGGGATTTCTGGGCCGGGTGCGGCATTGTTGACGGCGGTGGCAGCGGTCGTGCGTCCGGTCGTCGTGGCGGTGGTGGTCGCCGGCGCGACTGAACTGGTACCGGGGTTGGTGGTCGGCGAAGTGTCGGATCCGGAGTTGAATCCGCAGGCGGCCAGCAGGCCGGCCAGGCTGAAACCACCCAAAATCCGCAACATGTCGCGGCGGACCACCAGGGCCGGGATGTCGAGGTGAAGGCCGCCCCAGTCGTTGTGTTCGGGCTCGTCGTCAGTTTCGAACATGCTCACTCCGGCGTGGGTTGAAAGCCGAACCAAAGCAGGTCGGAGTCACTAGGAGGTCGGTTCGGGACGAAGACTCGCTGAGGATCGACGGATGTCAGAGCCGGCGCATCTTCCCCGAATCGAGCATGTAGGTCCAGCCGTCCATCTCGGGCGGTTCGATGCCAAGCCCGGTCAAGATCGTGGCCACCTGAGACCGGTGCTCGGTGGCGTGGTTGACGGCCTGGAGGAGAAGCAGCGAGACCGGGAGTGAATACCGCTCTCCGGACTCGTCGCCGGTCACCTCGATCTCGTGTTCCTCCTCGACCCGGGCGGCGAACTCCTCCAGCAGAGCGTTGCCGAGGTCGAACCGATCGGAAAGCGCCTCCCATCCGGGAAACGGTTCCCGCGGCAGCGAGTCAGGACGCTCGGCGGCGATGTGGCGAGGAACGTATCCGAGCTGGCTGTTTGCGACATGCACCAGCGTGGCACCGACCGTTCCGTAGGTTCCCTCGAGACCGGTGTCGCGCTGCTCGTCGGTGAGTTCGCGGCATACCGCCAGCAGCCGCTGGTTCATCATCGTGTTGTGCCGGAGAAACTCGACGAGCAGGTCCACGACCAGATCGTACCGGCTGGTCGGAACGACCAGACTGCTCCGAACCACCCGGAAGCCAAAGAGATCATGTACGACCCGTACCCAACCGGCTGGCGGATCACCGACGAGTCGATCCCGCTGTGGGACAAGTACCTGACGGAATGGATCTCCGGCATTCAGCAAGGGTCGTGAGATAGTTCGACCGATACCGGGTGGAGCACCTCCGCTATTTGGCACTTCGCCCGGAATCGGGCCTCATCTCGGACAATACGCTCCAGCGTCGCCCTGCCCATTTGGCTCATCGGTGGGTTGCTCTCGACGTAGTACCAGACCAGGCCGATCGCCTGTTGGAGGGCCCATGCCTTTCCCCGCTCCCATGCGACGCGGTCGCAGCCGAGGCGATCACGCAGGATCTGCCGCCGATCGGCATCGAATACATGCCAGGCCGCCACCAGGTCCAGCGCCGGATCGGCCGGTCCGAGACCCCCGACGTCGAGGACGCCACTGAGCCGCCCACCGGATACGAGCAGGTTGGCCGGGATCAGATCCCCATGGGTCATAACGTCGGGCGCGGCCCTCGGCAGAGATCTGAGGCGGGCCCAAATCGCCTGGAGCGAGTCCACGTCGACCAGGTGTGTACTGCGTTCGAGGCAGGTCTCGACCCACTCATCGTGCGAACGGAAATCGCCGCCCCGGCCCTCGCCCTCGAAGGTCCGTCCGTCCAGATCGATGGCCCGCACCCCGCGGATGAGCTCGGCGACGTCGTGGGCCAGGCGGCAACACGAGGCGTGCGCCGCGTCGGCGGTCACCCCGGGCAACCAGGTCTGGATCGACCAAGGCAGTGGATAGCCGCCTCCGGGCTCTCCGATCTCGACGGGCTCGGGCACCGGAAACCGAGTGCGGCCGAGGAGCAACCGGGCGGCCGAAGCCTCTCGCTCCAGCCGGTGCCTCACGCGGTCCACGTCTCCAGGCAGGAGCGGGAAGCGAGCCGCCAGACGTGCGCCGATGCGAAAGATCGCATTCACGGTGCCCGGCGTGCGGACTGGGGTGACTCGGAGCTCGGCGTACTGGGGAAACTGACTTCCGATGAGATCGGCAGCGACCCGGGTCGTCACTTGGAGCTGGTCAGGATGCATCGACACGGCTCCATCTTCGCAACCCGGTCGCGTCAGCCTCGGGTGATTTCTGGCGAGCCTCCCTTGACAGATATCTCGCACCGCGAGCGCCCCGGGCGATGGAATCGACCATCACACGATCGGCCGGGAGAAACGCTGTATCTGTCAAACATGGGTGTTGTTTCTGTCGTGCTGCTTGTGTATGATCGAACATGTGTTCGATACTCTAGAACAGATAGACGAG
>JBFHRE010000163.1:0-4980 GCA_041591895.1 Acidimicrobiia bacterium | reverse complement strand
GTTCGCTGCCAGATGGGCGGCTACGGCGGGCGCCACCGGGTCGGTGACAAAGCCCAGCCCGGAGCCCAGCCCGGAGCACAGCTGGACCGGACCCGAGAGGACTTTCCGGGCGCGTATTACGACCCCGACTCGTACGCGCGCTCGGTGGTCGACCTGTTCGATCATGTCAGGAGCAATGTCGGCGGCGACCTGTTCCTGCTCCACGACATCCACGAGCGTCTGGCGCCCATCGACGCCATCCGGCTGGCCAGGTCCCTCGAGCCGTTCCGGCTCTTCTTCCTCGAGGATCCGCTTCCACCTGACCAGGTGGAGTGGTTCCGGCGTCTCCGAGAGCAATCCGTCACTCCGATCGCGATGGGCGAGTTGCACAACCACCCGCTCGAATGGCGAACGCTCGTCACCGAGCAACTGATCGACTTCATCCGCTCCCACATATCCCAGCTGGGAGGAATCACCCCGGCCAGGAAGCTGGCCGCCCTGTGCGAGACGTTCGGCATCCGCACGGCCTGGCACGGTCCCGGGGACGTCTCTCCGGTCGGCCATGCCGCCAATCTCCACCTCGACCTGGCTTGCCACAACTTCGGGATCCAGGAGGTGATCGGCTTCGGGGAGACCCTGCTCGAGGTCTTCCCGGGTACCCCGGAGCTGAGAGATGGCTACCTCTGGCCCAACGACCGGCCGGGTCTCGGGATCGACCTCGACGAATCCCTGGCCGCGAGGTTTCCGGTGGAGCCGGCGATCGTCGAATGGACCCAGAGCAGGTGGCCGGACGGGACACTGTGGACCCCTTGACGCTCCCAGGTGGGCTGCAGCAGATCGCCGAGATCGGGATCGTGCCGGTCGTCACACTGGATCGGGTCGCTGACGCCGAACCGCTCGCCCTCACCCTCCTCGAAGCCGGCCTGCCTTGCGTAGAGATCACGTTCCGCACCGAGACGGCAGCGGCGGCGATCGCGGCCATTTCTCAGATACCCGACATGCTGGTCGGAGCCGGAACCGTTCTCACCGTCGCACAGGCCATCACCGCGGTCGAGGCCGGAGCCCGGTTTCTCGCCGCTCCCGGATTCGACCCCGAGGTCGTCGAGTGGAGCCGGTCGCACGAGGTCCCCGCGGTGCCCGGGGTGATGACCCCGACCGAGGTCGGCCTCGCCGCCCGAAGCGGCTTGAGAATGTTGAAGTTCTTCCCGGCCGGAAGCGCCGGCGGAGTCGGCGCCCTCGGCTCGCTCGGCGCCGTGTATCCGGATATCGCATTCATGCCCACCGGGGGAATCGAGGCCGGCAACCTCGCCGACTACCTGCGGCTCCCGAACGTGGCCGCCTGTGGTGCGAGTTGGGTGGCGCCACGGCAAATGATCGCGGCAGGTGAATTCGCAGACATCGGCAGGCGGGCAGCAGAAGCGGTTGCGATCGTGACCCGGGTGCGCGGCGCTCGATGAGCATGCTGTCCATGTACGTCGGCAGTTACTCGCCGGCGACCGAACCCGGCATCCACCGGTTGACGTTCGATCCCGAATCAGGCGTGCTTCGAGGTGCCGGTTCCACCGGAGGGGTGCAGAACCCGTCATTTCTCGCAGTTCATCCCGGAGGCCGCTACCTCTATGCAGTGAGCGAGACCGGTCTCGCATCGGATGGGGTCAGGGGGTCGGTCCACGCCTTTCGGATCGAGCACAACGGCAACCGAGCGCAGTTGACCCCGCTGGGCGGATCCCCGACCTGGGGCGATCATCCGTGCCACATCGGCATCGACCCCGGTGGTCAATGGTTGGCCGTTTCCAACTACGGCACCGGAAGCGTCGCGATCCTCGCGATCGGAGAAGATGGCAGTCTGAGTGAGGTCGTGTCAATGGTGGAGCACGAGGGCTCGGGTGTCGACCCCGACCGCCAATCCGGGCCCCATGCCCACTGCGCGCTGTTCGCACCCGGCGAACGATTCCTGGTCGCGGCCGATCTGGGGACGGACCGGCTGAAGATCCACGCATTCGACAGATCGACCGGGCTGCTCACTCCTCACAGCGAGGTGGCGACGCTTCCCGGAGCCGGACCGCGCCATATCGCCTTCCATCCCGATGGATCACAGCTGTTCGCCGTCAACGAGCTCGACAACTCGCTCACCCTGTATCAGTGGGACGGCGACATCGGGGCCCTCGCGTGGCGGCAGACGCTTCCGACGCTCCCGGCTTGGACCGGCCAGAACCTCGCCGCAGGCGTCGAGGTTTCTCACGACGGAGGCCAGGTGTTCGTGTCGAATCGCGGACACGACTCACTGGCCGTGTTCACGTTCGATCCGGAGTCAGGGCTCACATCCGAGATGCACCTGTCCTGTGGAGGCAAGTGGCCCCGCGCCTTCGGCTGCGCACCGGACGGCCAGATGATCGTGGTTGCGAACGAACACAGCAACGAGGTGGCGGTGATATCTGTCGACGATGAAGCCGAGGGCCCCGGCCGGACTCTGGCTCGCCTCCCGATCCCGCGACCGACGAGCATCGCCTTCGCCGGCGGGGCCTAGCCGGCCGCAGATCGGCGGGGCGCCGGTACCGCCGGCCGTAGATCGTGGTAGAGGTCTTCCACGACGAGTTTGGGCCGTCGGTCGACGGTGAACAAGCCCCAGTGCTTCTCCGGTTCGTCGGGGTCCGGAGATCCCTTCCAGGGCTCGTCGAAGGCCTCGAACACGAACGTGAGGATCCGCTCATCGGCCGCCCACTCCGTCAACTGGTCCACGTAGACCGCCTGGGCCTCCACCGAAGCGTTGACCGGATCGATCCCACGTCCGTTGGATCTCGTCGTCCAGCCGGCTTCGGTGATCACGACCGGCTTGCCGGGGTGCGTCTCTGCGACCCAGCGGTAGTTCTCGATGGTGTAGGCCAGTGCCGTCGAGACCCGGTGGTACTCCCAGACCGGGTAGGTGTGCACCGACACGAAGTCCAACTCCGCAGCCAGAGGGATCAGCGTGTTGGTCCATGGCACGTAGTTGTCGCACGAGGTGACCGGCTGGGACACGGCGCTCCTCACTTTGACGGCGTGTTCGATCAACCGCTCCACCGGCACGAGATGATCGGTCCAGTCGACCGCCGCCTCGTTCCCGACCGCCACCGAGAACACGATCTCCCCGTACCGGTTGGCAAGCTCGATCGCCCGCTCGACCTCGCGATCGTTCCGCCGCCGATTCCGCTCGAGTTCTTCCTCCGGGAAGTCGGCCCCCCAGGGACAACCCGGGTTGCTCACCTCCGCGGCCAGCTCGGCACCGAGCATGACCCTGAACTCGAGGTGCTCGGACTCGATCACATCGAGCACGATGTCGGCGTGCGGCCCCGAGTCGTAAAGCCGGAGGAATCGCCAGTTCCTGCTCAGGATCAGGAGGTCCTCCAGCACCTCCTCCCGCGAGGGGTACACACCCTCCCTGGGACTCTGACCGGTTCGGTAGCCGGAATAGCAGATCGCGTTTCCCAGCCCTGGTTCGGGAACCAGAAGGTCGAGTTCTCGCCGCTCAGACATACTTCGGCCGTCCGTCTTCGTCCCAGAGACCCCAGTAGGCGCCAACACCCCCCTCGGCGTCGACCTTCCACGCCTCGTCGAAAGCAGAGAAGTAGAAGATCTCGATTCCATCCTCTTCGGCCCACCGATACGTATCGACCAGATACTTGATGGCATTGTCGAACGAGGGCACGGCGCCACGCTCGGCCGGCCCCTCATTAGGCCATCCCGTTTCGGTGATGATGACCTTCCTGCCTCCACCGGCCCGCAGCGCTGTGCGATACATGTCCTTCATGTAGGGCAACGCGTACTCGGCCGGACAGCCCTCCCAGAAGGGATAGCAATTGGCGAGAACGACATCACACGCCTCGGTGACCAGAGGGTGCGCCTCGAACTCGAAGTAGGCGTCGACGTAACCGACCGGAATGTCGGGCAGTGCGGACTTCACTCGGCGCAGATAGTCGATGAGCTGATCCTGGGAGAGATCCCCGCGGAGTAGCACCTCGTTTCCGACGGCAACGATTGCGGCGTGCCCGGCCCGGGCCACATCGATGGCTGCGGTGATCTCCTCCTCGTTCCGCTCGAGATCGGCATCCAGCCAAACACCCATGAGAGTGCTGAGACCCATCTCGGATGCGACGACGGGGATCAACTCGTTCCCCTCGCGGGCGGAGAACGACCTGACCCAGTGGACGTATGGCTGAATGATGGAAAGCCGATCGCGGATCTGCGACTCATCGACCTGTGCGCCAGGACCCTGGCCCTTCACATAGGGGCTGAAACACAACCCATGGATCTGGGACGCGAGGATCTCACGAACCAGACGCCGGAGGTCGCCTTCCGACAGCCTGGAGACGTCGATGCCGGCCAGCGACAGGCGGCGCCGATTCAGTTGCGACATGCGGGACTCCCTGGTGAGCCAACAGGAGATGAGGGACATGCGGCCCTCCGAAGTGAGGAGAATAGCTCGCCGAGCCACCCCAGCCGAGCCGAACCCGGGGCGGCAACCTTCGATCAGCCGGTTGACGGCTCGGCTGCCAGCACCGGCTCCCGCAGTCCTTTGAGCGCGTATTCGGCCGCCGGAGCGAATCCGGTGTCCTCTGCGAGATCGATCACCAGCCGCTCGCACAACACCCGGCCCGGGCCGGCGACCCCGGCGAGACGAGCCGCTACCACCACCGGCGTCCCGAACCGGTCGTCCCCCTCGACCAGCACGTCCCCGGCCGCCACGCCAACCGAGCAGCCGGCGGCCGCCCCGGCAAGCGCTACTGTCACCGCCTCACCGACGGACTTCATTGCAAAGAGGCTGAAGTCATGAGCGACCTTGAAGGGTGGCATCGGGAGGGCCGGCGGCCGGGTGCCTTTCAGGTAGACGACCACCTCGAGGGCCAGCGACCCGAGATCGACCCCATCGCCCGACGGCTCCACTAGTCCCCCGACCGCGCCCGGGCGGCAGCGAGTGGAACCAGCGGCTCGGCTGCGTCGGCGTCACGGGTGGCGTCCGGATGC
>JBFHRE010000162.1:0-5079 GCA_041591895.1 Acidimicrobiia bacterium | reverse complement strand
CCGATGGTCGCGTTCCGACCGGTCAGCGGTTGGCGCCCGCCCCCGCAGTGACGATCGCCACGACCTGCGACGTCGGATCGAGCGAGTAGCCGTACGGGACCGAGAACGGTCCTCCCGACACCTGGACCTTTGCTTCTCCGATGAACTGGTCTCCCGTCGAGGTTGCGAACCCGGGAGCCTCGTCCTGCCAGATCGTGAGGATCGCGTTGTCGTTTCCGGAGCTCTTGTAGACGTTGTTCTCGCTGATGTAGATGGTCCCCTCGCTGGCGATCACGGCGTAGTTGACCCAGCCGTCCATGAAGTTGTTGAACCCATGGATATCGGCTCGCTCGGCCGACGGATACCGCCGACCCGTGTGGTCGAACCAGTTGTGGTGGTAGGTGACCCGGGCTCGGGTTCCGCCCACCACGCCGTTGACCAGGCTCACCTTGTCGTGCTTGCGGAAGTGGTTCCACGACACCGTGATGTCCGTGGACCCGTCGCTGATGTCGATCAGCCCGTCGGCGCTGGCGTACATGTCCAGATGGTCGAACCACAGGTGTTGCGAGCCGAGAACCCGGATCGAGTCCTCGGACGAACCGGTGAACGTCAGGTTGCGGATGATGACGTTGGTGACTCGTTTGATGTCGAGCCGGCCAACGATCGTCACGCTGCGACCCACGCCGTCGATGGTGGTGTTCGAGCCGACGTCGATGTCCTCGGCGCTCAGGTCGATGGTGCCATCGACTGCGAACGTGATCGCCTTCCCGCCTGACTCGGCGCAGCTGCGAAGGGTTCCGGCCCCTGATGCGCCAAGACTCGTGACGAGGCACGGCTCGCTCCCACCGGTTGCCTTGGCTCCGTACCCGATCGGCCGTCCGGCGCTGGGCGCGGGTGCCGGCGAGGGAGCCTGGGTGGTCGTCGTGGTTTGTGCCGCCTGGGTGGTGGTCGTGGTCGTCGACCCGGTAGTGGTGGACGTCGTGGAGGTGGATGAGCTCGAAGTAGTCGTCGTCGGCTGGGTGCTGGTGGTCGGCTGGGTCGTCGTGGTTGACGATGGCTTGTTGGGGTGCGGCTTCTTCTCCTTCCTCACACGGAGGGCTTGGGCAGGGCGGTCGGGACTGCTGACTCGGGCGCCGAGGACCTGAGCCTCGACCGACTGGAGCCGGGGGTTGGCGTCGAAGCCATTGGCGAGGGCGAGCCCCTGGGTCAGGAGCCCGATCGTGAGCAGGGCGGCGGTACGTCTGAAGAACATCTGGATCTCTCTCCCGGGAGCGGCCACACAGGTGCGGCCGGGCTGGCAAGTTACAGGTATTGGCACTAGTCACAATGATGGTTCTCCATATAGTCACTAGAGGAGTTCACGTTGGACGAAAATCGCCGTTGTGCAGCGATGAGTGCTGTCGAAGCTCGCACAGCCGGCACTGGGGACCGAGAGTGCGGCCGGCGTGTAGCCTCGGTGCCCAACGTTCAGGAGGCAATCGGATGGCACTCGGTTTTGGACTGCTCAGCGCTCAGTTGAGGCCCGACGAAAGCGACTGGTCGCGTGCCTACGAAGAGACGGTCCGATTGGCAGCGGAGGCCGAGCGGCTCGGGCTGTCGTCGATCTGGACCACCGAGCACCACTTCGTCGACGACGGATACATGCCATCGCTGGCTGTGGTGAGCGCGGCGATCGCCGCTTCGACGTCGACCATCGAAATCGGCACCGGGGTGATCCTGGCGCCGCTCCACCATCCCCTTCGACTGGCCGAGGATGCAGCCACGGTCTCGCTGTTGAGCAAGGGGCGATTCACCCTCGGACTCGGTCTCGGATGGAGCTCGGTCGAGTTCGAAGCTCTGGGCGCCGACATGCGCCGCCGGGGACGGGCGATGGACGAGATCCTCGACATCCTCGCCCAGGCCTGGTCTGGAGCCGTCGTGCGCACGGAGGGTTCGGTGTACCGGTCACCCGAAGTGGCGGTACGCCCGGTGCCGGCGGCCCGGATTCCGATTCTCATCGGCGGCGGCGCCGAGGCCGCGATCCGGCGGGCAGCTCGATCGGCCGACGGCATCTTCTCCAACGCCCAACCCGATCAGTTCCTCACCCAGGTCGGCTGGCTCCGCGACGAGTGCGACCGGATCGGACGGGACTTCTCGGAGATCAGGCTGGTCTACTACTCGGTCCTGTTACCCGGCGATGGCGAGGACGATGCCTGGCGCCGGTATGGCGAGCACGTCTATCACATGATGTGGAAGTACTCGGACATGGAGGTGTCGGCTCGACGGACGGGGCCGCCGCCCGCCTCACCGATGTTGCCGGAGGATGAGCGCCTCCGTCATCTGCGGTCGCGTCCGAGCATGGCCGGGAGCTCCGACCAGATCGTCGAGCGCTTGCTCGAGATCCGGGCGAATGCCGGTGCTCCGGTCGACTTCGTGGCACGCAGCTATTTCGCGACACTCGACTATTCCGCGCAGGTCGAATTGATGGAGCGGCTTGCGACCGAGGTCGGATCGCACCTCTGAGTCAGCGTGATCCACGGCGACCACCCTTTCACTCCGACGGAATCAGACCGGGATCCGGTGCGTCGACTGCGAGGCCGCCTCGCCGCTCCGGTGACCATCGTCACCGCTGGTGCCGGTGCCACTCGCGCCGGGCTCACCGTGTCATCGGTGTGGGTGATCGAGGGTGACCCGCCGATCGTCAAGGCGATCGTGAATCCACTCACGGAGTTGTGGGACGCAATCGAATCCGACGGCCGATTCGTGGTGCATGTGTGCGACTGGTCCCACCGTGACCTCGCCGACGTGTTCGCCGGGCTCCGCCCGAGCCCGGGCGGGCCTTTTGCGTCTACGGATGTCGGGAACTCGGAATACGGGCCGGTCATCGATGCACTGCCCGACCGGGTGTACTGCGAAGTGGCTGCGATGGCGACGGAGGGCTACACCGGCATCGTCTCCGGAGAGGTGGCCTCGGTGACGGTGAGCGACCTCGCCGACCCGCTGATTCACTTCCGCGGCCGCTATCGCCGCATCGATTGACGGTCGTCGATCAGCGCAGGCCCATGGCGGCGAGTTGCTCTCGGGTCATGCCCTCGACGATCGGGCGGTCGCTTTGTTCCATGAGGTGCTCGTGCCCATGGTCGTCCAGGAGGTGGCCGGACTTCTCGGCCTTGGTCTCCAGGTAGAAACGGTTGAAGGGGTTGGAGGGGATGACGAGCGGGATCCGGTCGCTGATGTCGACGCCGTGTTTCGAGAGTTCGGCCAGCTTGCGGGGGTTGTTCGTCATGAGCTGGATCGACCGGACGTCGAGCGAGTGGAGCATATGGGCTGCAACGCTGTAGTCGCGCTCATCGTCACGGAAACCGAGTGCCAGGTTGGCCTCGACGGTGTCGAGACCTCGATCCTGCAGGGCATAGGCCCGAATCTTGTTGGTGAAGCCGATCCCCCGTCCCTCCTGGCGGAGATAGAGAACGATCCCGCGTTCCATCTGGCCGATCTGCTGGAGTGCCGCCTCGAGCTGGTCCCGGCAGTCGCAGCGGAGGGAGCCGATCGCGTCCCCGGTGAGACATTCGGAGTGGAGCCGCACCGGAACGTCCTCGGCGCCCACCACGTCACCGCGAACGAAGGCTGCATGCTCCTTGCCGTCCCGGTTGTTGGTGAACGCCACGACCTGGAAGTCGCCGAATCTGGTCGGCAGATCGCCGACGGCTGCAATCCGGACGCAGACCTGATCGGGCCCGATGCCTTCGCACTCGTGGTCTTCGTCGCGTGTGAGGATGTCCTGGATCTGGGGACTGGTGAGCGGCATGGTTGCCTTTCGAGGTCGTGTTGCATCGACAACCGCCGGGGGCAGGAGAGTTATTCCGGAGATACACGGGGCGGCGCCCTGGTACGTTCCGGGCGTGTTCAGACCACTCGAGACCGATCGGCTTCTCATCCGCCAGGCGCGGCTGGATGACGCCGCCGGCGTTGCCGCCCGCAGGAACGATCCCGATGTGGCCCGCTACCAGGCGTGGGAGCTTCCGTACTCACTGGAGCACGCAGAGAGTTGGCTGGCCGACGTCGAGAAGGCGGACGGTCCCCAGATCGACGAGTGGTGGATGGGGATCGTGATCCTGAAGGAAACCGGTGAGGATCTCGGAGAGGTGGTCTGCCAGCTCACCTGGAAAGGCCGGTCCGCCGAGATCGGATACACGTTCGAAAAACGTCATTGGGGGAAGGGCTACGCCGTGGAGGCAGCGGCGGCTCTCGTCGATTGGTTGTACGAGGTGGCCGGTGTGACCCGAGTGTTTGGCATGCTGCACCCCGACAACCCGCCATCCGCCATGGTCCTCGAACGGGTGGGGATGTTGTTCGAAGGTCACACAAAGTCATCGTTCTGGGTGGGGGACGAGGTGTCCGACGACTGGATCTACGGAATGACCCGCGACGACTGGGAGGCCTGGCGCGGCCGGCCCCGTCACGCCCCGGCCGATGTTCGGCTCGTACAGATAGATCAGGAGAACGAGTCCAAGGTGTTCAAGCTGAAGACCCATTGGACTCAACGAGTGTTCGTCGCCCCGATGGAGTGGTCGTTCGCGGACGCTCTCTTCCCGGAAGTCGTGAACGGTGCTCCGGTGGTGCCGTGGATGCGAGCGGTGGAGGTCGACGGCGAGCTGGCTGGTTTTGTGATGCTGGCGCTGCGCACCGAGCATCACCCGGAGCCATTTCTGTGGCGGCTCTTGGTCGACCGGATGCACCAGCGACGCGGCATCGGGGGTCGGGTGCTCGAGTTGGTCTCGGACGAGTGCCGGGCGATGGGCGACACCACGCTGCTGACCAGCTGGGTCGAGGGGAGAGGGTCGCCCCGCCCGTTCTACGAGCGCCACGGCTTCGTGCCCACCGGCCGCATCGTCGACGACGAAACCGAAGCTCGTCTCACCCTCTGAACCGGTTTTTATCAGTCCAGGGGTCTGTCAGCTTCCCCTGGACGCGCGAGAACGGTTTCGGGACGGGATTCGAGGGCTAGCCGAGCGCCGGCGATACAGTTCACCACCATGCGGATGCCCACCATCTTTCTGAGCCACGGCGCTCCTCCGCTCGCAGACGAACCGATCTGGACCGAGGAGTTGGCCGGATGGT
>JBFHRE010000161.1:0-5153 GCA_041591895.1 Acidimicrobiia bacterium | reverse complement strand
GGCCGCAAATCCGGCCTGATCGAGATTTTCGAGGGGGTCCTCGAAGACGGACTCGACCGCCAATTCGGTCGGTATCGGACGGGGATCCACCATCCGGTCTTCACCGTGGGCCAATCGGTGCATCACCAGACCAGAAGAACCGAAACGGGAGGCGAGAGCCTCCCTGGGCAGTTGGGCGAGGGAGCCGAGCGTCGAGACTCCCAGCCACCGGAACGTCGCTACGAGGCCCTCGGCATCCGGACTCTCTCCCAGGAGCGACGAAACGTCGAGTGAATCCAGAAACGCCCGGGTGTCTTCGACGACAAAGGGGTTCCCGGGTGAAGCCGACCTCGCCGCCCAACCGGCCGCAAAGGGGCCATCTGCCAGGCCCAGGTGGGGAGCGTGAGCACTCAGCTTGGAGGCAAGGATCTCGACCACTGTCTCCTCGCTCCCGTAATAGCGCGTCGCTCCACCAAGTGGGACCAGCGCCGACCCGGGCTCGATCACCTCGACCCGGGGAATCACCTCCTCGATGGCCGACACGACCTCCTCGAATCGACGCCACTCCTCCCCCGAATCCCGGTCCCGGACATCTGCACCCGGACACAGCATCTCCGCTTCTCGCCGCCCCATGCCGGTTGTCACACCCGCTTCCCGGGCAGCCTCCGACGCGGCAGCGACTTTCCCGTTGTCGCCAATGACCAGGACTTCAACCAACGGCGGAACGGATGCCCCCAGGGACCAATCCGGAAACCACACGCACAATGTTCGCACCATCATCCTCCACCTCGATCTGACGGGACATTCCCGCCACCCCTCGCCCTGAGGCCTCGAGAAGCAGGGTTCGCGATCCCAATCTCCCGTGCCCCCGGTCGCTCCCGGTCCAGGTCACTCCCACCGCCTGCAATCTGAGATGGGCAACACCTGGCGGCAGTCGATCGTCGACCGGTCGCAAGCCGAGATGAACCTGTCGAGCCCGAACCAACCCCACCAACCGTCTCAGATCACGGTCGCCCACACCTCTGGGGACCTCCGCATAGATCGCCCGAACCCCCTCGCAGAGAGCGGCCATGACCTTTGGCCAGGTGCGGGAATCCGAGCAACGCACCACGACCAGCCGATCGAGGTCGACCCCGGCCTCTCCCGCGGCGAGCGGAGACGCCCAGCCTCTCACATCGACCACCACCACCGGAGCCTTCTCCGAGTGCTCTGCGAGCATCCGATAACCGATCCGGGTGAGGCCGGAGCCTGCCGGGCCGGCCAGCTCGACCGGCCGGCCGGGCTGAAGGGAGAGGATGTCGATCGCACTCTCTCTGACCCGGGTGGACAGGTCCCATCGATCCACTCCGAGCTTGGGGGACGCCCAACTCGAGTGTTCGGGGCTCGAGTGTTCGGGGCTCGAGTGTTCCGGCTGGCCTGCCGGAAAGCCTGCCGGAAAGCCTGCTGGGGTGACAGCTGGGGCGGTGAGTTGCATGCCGACCTCGACTCCTACGGGACCCGGGAGTGTATCGAACACATGTTCGATGTCAAGGGTCGGTTCGATTCGGATTGAACCGCTCACTCCCCCCACCGTCGGTAACGTGCCGCGGTCACATGGCCGCAAACGATCTCGATCACCCAAACGGACACGCCAACACCAAAACCGCCTCCGGAGGCGGCACTCTCGGCACATTCACCGGCGTTTTCACGCCGTCGATCCTCACGATCCTCGGCATCATCCTCTTCCTGCGACTGGGATATGTGGTCGGTCAGGGCGGACTGGCCAACAGCCTGGTCATCATCGCCATCGCCACCGCGGTCTCGGTCCTGACAAGCATCTCTCTGGCTGCCATAGCCACCAACATCACCGTGAAGGGGGGCGGCGACTACTACCTGATCTCACGGACTTTGGGTGTCGAGTTCGGTGGGGCGATTGGAATCGTCCTATTTCTCGCCCAGTCGGTGTCCATCGCCTTCTATGCGATCGGTTTCGGCGAGGCAGTTGCCGCCATGGTCGGGGTCAACGGAGCGATCGCCCAGTTGATCGCCGCCGGCGCGGTTTTCGCCCTGTTCGCCCTCGCCTGGGCGGGTGCAGATATCGCAACCCGATTCCAGTTCGTCGTCATGGCGGCGCTGATCGCCGCGCTGGCATCGTTCTTCATCGGAGCCACCGGTCGTGTGGATGGTTCGCTGCTCGCATCCAACTGGACGGTCGACAGCCGGCAGTTGGGTTTCTGGACGATCTTTGCGATCTTCTTCCCGGCGGTCACCGGATTCACCCAGGGCGTGAGCATGTCCGGCGACCTCAAGGACCCAGGTCGCAGCCTCCCGCTCGGCACCTTCGCCGCCGTTGGACTCTCCACCATCGTGTACGTGGCGGTCGCCATCCTGCTTGCAGCCACAGCGGACGGTGACGCGTTGAGGGCACAGACCGGAGCCCTCGGAGCGGTATCGGTGTATCCGCCGTTGATCGATGCCGGGGTGATCGCCGCCACGCTGTCATCGGCGATGGCATCGTTCCTCGGGGCGCCGAGAATCCTCCAGTCGCTTGCGACCGACAAGGTGTTCCCCATCCTGAACCCGTTCGCACGCGGCGCGGGGCCGACGGCCAACCCCCGTCGTGGGGTGCTCCTGTCACTGGCAATCGCACTCGCCACCATTCTCCTCGGCGAACTCAACGTCATCGCACCGGTCGTGTCGATGTTCTTCCTGATCTCCTACGGGCTCATCAACTACGCGACCTACTACGAGGCTCGCGCCTCCAGCCCCTCATTCCGCCCGCGGTTCCGGTATTTCGACAAGCGGTTGAGCCTGGCGGGCGCGGTGGGATGTCTGGGGGTGATGCTCGCCATCAACCCGGCCGCCGGAGGGTTGGCCGTCGTCGTGCTCCTCGGCATCCATCGGTACGTCCGACGCAACCGTCAGCCCGAGCGGTGGGCAGATGCCGCCCACGCCCACTATTTCTCACGGGCTATCGAGAACGTCAGGCTCCTGTCGGCCGAGCAGACCCATGCCCGAAACTGGCGGCCACAGATCGTGGCCTTCTCGGCCAGTCCCGACCGGCGTGCTCGCCTGATGCGGTTCGCGAGCTGGATCGAGGGCGGCAGCGGGCTCACTGCAATCGTCCAGGTGATCTCGGGAGAGGGAGCGCTCAAACGGCGCGAGCGCGACGTAGAACAGGCGAGGCTCGAGGATGAGATCGAAGCGTTGGACATCGAAGTGTTCCCGTTGGCGGTGCTGGCGCCAGACACCCTCGAGGCCCTGCCGATCATCGTCCAGTCGTTCGGGATCGGAGCGCTTCGCGCAAACACGGTCCTGTTCGGTTGGCCGGAACACCCGTCAGCCGACGCCCGGCAGTCGTTCTTCCAGACCGTCACCGACAACATTCGCAATGGACTCAACGTCGTCTGCATGTCGTCGGATGCGGTGCGCTGGAATCTGACCGAGGAGCTCGAGCCCGACTCCAGATCGATCGACGTCTGGTGGAACGACGACGACTCCAGCCGGTTGGCGCTCCTTGCCGCCTACCTGTGCACCCGCACCCGCCCTTGGGAAGACGCCGCGCTGCGCCTTCTGTCCCCGACCCCCGACGGATCGACTCCCGCCGAGGTAGAAGCTCGCCTGACAGCGGTCCTCGAAGAGGCGCGCATCGACGCCGAGCCGGTCGCCATCCCCGCCGCCTACCCGACGGCGGTGGCCGGCGAATCGGCCACCGCAGCCCTGGTGCTGCTGCCCGCCCGAATGCGGAGAGGGGAGGCGATCACGTTGTTCGACCAACCCCTGGAGGCTCTCATGGCCCGGCTGCCCCTGTCCGCGGCCTTCTTCGCCGGTGCCCCACTCGACCTCTCTGCCGGGCCCGACACCGGCCATCACACGCTGCTGGCCGTGGCCGAGGAACGGGTCGATGCTGCCGAGAACCGACTACGAACCCTCCAGCACCAGTTCGAACAGGCCGAATCGGAGCTCGGTGTCCTGGTACGGAAGTCCCAGGAAAACGGCGGAGTCGATGAGGATGTTCTCCGCGAGGCCGAGGTCCACGTCGCCCGCTTGGAGCGGAGGCGGCTCAAAGCGCAGGCGTCGGTCGAACTCGCCAAACAGGACGTGGCCAAGCTGCTGGCGGAGCGGTGAGCCCGGCTACCAGCAACCAGCTCCCAGCGACCAGCTACAGGACGTGGACCAGAGTTTGCGGTCACCGCTGCCATCGTCGGCCGGACCACGACCCTCCTCCCGTCAGGACCGATCGGGGGTTTGGGGGTCGCCCCCCAAAAGTTACAGCCACCAGCTGCCAGCTACCGGCTGCCAGCTAGACCAGAGTTTCCGGTCACCGCCGCCGTCGACGGCCCGACCACGACCCTCCTCCCGTCAGGACCGACCGGGGGTTTGGGGGTCGCCCCCCAAAAATCACAGCTACCAGCTACAGGACGTGGACGAGAGCTTCGGTCACCCTGCGATCGACAGCCCAACCACGACCCATCTCCGGTCACGGGCGGGAGAAGCAGGACGGGAGACGCATGACGGGTGACGGAAGACGCAGGACGGGACCCGGGACCTGGGACCCGGGACCTGGGACCCGCGACCGGCCTCGGCCCGTGGCCGAGGTCTCACCCCCGTTTCAGTTCCTCCAACTCCTCCAGGGTCTTCGGCCAGTCCTCGCCGAGCAGGCGCGACAGCGACCGGTCCGCCAGGAGTTTGCCGTCGGTCTGACACCCCGGGCAGTAGTTCGTCTCGTTGGACGCATACACGATTCGCTGCACCGGAGTCCCGCACCGGGGGCACGGCTCGCCGAATTTTCCGTGAACCGCCATCTCGGGCTGGAACGCGGTGACCTTCGTCGGCCAATCGTCACCCACTGCGTTGCGGAGCTTCTCGGTCCAGGCAACCAGCGTCTGCCGGGTAGCGGCGTGCAAGCGTTCGATCTCCTCCGGGAGCAACTGCCGGGTGCGCTTGACCGGTGACAGTCCGGCCTCCCACAGGATCTCGTCCGAGTAGGAATTCCCGATGCCGCTGAAGATCCGCGGGTCGGTCAGTGCCCGCTTGAGTGTTCGGTTCTCGGCGGTCAGTGCTTCCGAGAAGCTCTCGAGATCCGTGGTGAGCGGCTCGATCCCGCCACGGTCCTCTTGGTCGGCACTCGCTCCGTCGGGAAAGATCCAGATCCCGGCCCGCTTCTTCGTCCCCTGCTCGGTGAGGATCAGCGT
>JBFHRE010000160.1:0-5164 GCA_041591895.1 Acidimicrobiia bacterium | reverse complement strand
CATCTCTCAGAATCGGTTGCTCGCCACGATCCGTCGAACCGAGGTGGCGGGCGATGCGACCGTCGGACTGGCCCTCGAGGCAGCCAGGAGACGACGGGAGATGCTTCGCAGCGCACCACGATCGGCCGTGCCCGTCGAACTAACTTCGATCCAGCGTGTCACGAGGGTCCAGGAGTTCGCCGGGCCCCGCCAGTTCGCCCACTTCTCGCTGCTCGGCCTCGTCTCATCGGGTCGGGACACCGGGAGCCTGGGATTCGAAGTTGCCGCCATGGCTCGTCAGATCACGTGGCTGTCCGAGGCCTGCCTCAACGCCGGGGCCGATCGGATCCACATCGCTCTGTCCACGTTCGACGAGGGAGAGTTTCTGTCGCACTTCGACCTGACAACCATCGAAGGCCGCAGACTCGACATCACGCTCGACGAAGACCGCACGGCCGGGCGCGGCTATTACCGGTCCGGTTGCTTCAAGCTCGAGGCCGAGGTCGGCGGGGAAACGTGGGAGGTCGGGGACGGCGGGGTGGTCGACTGGTCGGCGAAGCTCCTCGACAACCAGAAGGAGCGAATGGTCGTGTCGGGTCTCGGGCTCGATCGGCTCGCCCTGGCGCAGGGTCAGGTCGCCGGCTGAGGCGGCTTCGCCAGCACCGCTCCGTATACGAATCCGAGCGGCCCCATCCTCCAGGTCCGCTCCACCACCAGCGGTCCGTCGGCATACAACTCCTCGACCGGTGGCAGCTTGTCGAGTGATTCGTGCAGGTACCAGTAGTCACGGGGGGCCCGAGCGATCAGCCCGGCCAGCGGGAGAAACAGCGCCGACCCCAGCCGATGTAGCGCGGCGCCAAAGCGAGACCGCGGGCGCCCCAGGTCGACGATCACCGCCTTGCCGCCCGGCACCAGAACCCGTTCGATCTCCGTCAATGTCTCCGAGATCGAGGTGAGGTTGCGAAACACGTAGGCGGAGAACACGCCGTCGAACGAGGCATCTGCAAACGGAAGCCGCTCTCCGACCGCTGCGACTCGCAGAGGGATCGGGCTCAGACCGAGCATCTCCACCACCGGATCGAGGGCCACCACCTCCCGATCTCCCAACACCGGTGCCGCCGCCCCGGTCCCGCTCCCCAGATCGAGCACTCGACCGGGGGGTAGGTGCTCGACGGCCCTACGCCGCCAGTTCTGCTCCTGACCAAAGGAGAGGATCTTGTTGATCAGGTCGTAGCGGCGGGCGATCCGGGCAAAGATCGGATCGGACTCCTTGCTCATCTCGAATCGCTCATCGCCAACCGCGCGCTCATTGTGGAAACGACCGGCGCCCGGTCACGCCGACTCGATGGATTCAAACCCGGTGTAGGCCCGAAGCGTCTCGGGGATGCTCACCGAACCGTCCTCCTGCTGGTGATTCTCCAGGATCGCAAGGAGGATCCGGCCCACTGCAACCGCGGTGCCGTTCAGTGTGTGCAGGATCCGGTTTCCCTCGTCGGTACGCATGCGGATCTTGAGTCGCCGAGCCTGATAATCGGTGGTGTTCGAGCACGAGGTCACCTCGCGAAACGACTGCTGGGACGGGAACCACGCCTCGATGTCGTACTTCTTGGCGGCCGAAGAACCGAGGTCGCCGGCGGCGACGTTGACCACCCGGTACGGCAACTCCAGGTCGGTGACGATCGATTCCTCGATGGCGAGGATCCGCTCGTGCTCCGCAGGTGAATCCTCGGGACGGACGAACGCGAACATCTCCACCTTGTCGAACTGGTGGACCCGAAAGATTCCGGAGGTGTCCTTGCCGTAGGTCCCCGCCTCGCGGCGGAAGCAGGTGGAGAAGCCGGCGTACCGGATCGGGAGGCTGTCTGCCTCCAGGATCTCGTCGGTGTGATATGCGGCCAAAGGAACCTCTGAGGTACCAACGAGGTAGAGATCGTCCGCCGGAATCGAATACACCTGCTCGCGGTCGCCGGGGAAGAAGCCGGTTCCGAACAATGCGTCCTCCCGCACCAACACCGGGGGAACCATCGGGGTGAACCCCTGTGTCACCAGGCGGTCCATCGCCCAGCGGACGAGCGAGAACTCGAGCAGCGCTGCCTTGCCTTTGATGTAGCCGAACCGGCTGCCGGATACCTTGACGCCGCGCTCGGTATCGATCAGGTCGAGGTTGGACCCGAGGGTGGCGTGATCGAGCGCAGAGAAACCAAAGTCGGGAAGCTCGCCCACCCGCTTGATCTCGACGTTGTCTGCGTCGGTGTACCCGTCAGCCGCGCTGTCGTCGACCAGGTTGGGAACCGTCACCAGGAGCACATCGAGTTCCGCCTGAAGCCCGTCTGCGGTCGCGGTCAGTTCCTTGAACCGATCGGCCAGCTGCGACGTCTCGGCGATGGCGGCCTCTTTCTCCGCCCCGGACAGGGTCGCGATCGTCCGGCCGGCATCCTTTTGTGCAGCCCGGACCTGCTCGGCGTCGGTCCGCGCGGCTCGCACCCTGGCCTCGAGTTCGACCAGATGGTCGACGTCGAGATCCACCCCCCTCCGGGCGAGAGAACGACGGACGAGGTCGGGCTGGTTGCGAAGAATGGCGATGTCGATCATGGCTCTACCCGATGCTAGGGCCGTCCCGGCCCGGGCAGGACCTCAGGGCGCGGCGGTGGTCGAACTCGAAGCCGGTTCGTTCACCTTGAAGTCGAGGACCCTGCGATTGTCGTCGGTGACTTCTTCGCCCTCCGCCACCGGGAGCTCGATCACCAACCCGTACTCGTTGCCCGGCTCCACCGCCAGCTCCTCGAAGGTGACGGTCGTCTGGGCGCCTGCACCGACGGCGTCGACCATGACCGATGCCTCGAAAACGATCTCACCGCCACGGAGAAGCAGCAGCGACAGCTCGATCGGTTCAGTTCTGGTGTTGCCGTCGTTGCGAACCACCGCCTTGACGGTGAGCACCGCGGTAGCAGGCACGACAAAGGCTCCGTCGGTGTTCACGACCAAATCGGGGGAGGTGAGGATCTGCTCGAGGGCGAGATCGGCGCGCAGCCTGAGTCGGCTCTCTGAACTGGAGGCCGTCTGGAACATGGCTTGGCTGAGTGAAGGAAGGTCGATCTGGACCGGTACGAATGCAACGGACGGCATCGGCGACACCGGTTGGGTGACATCCGCTTCACCGAGCGCGGCAAGGAAGCTGGTGTAGAGCCGGTCCCCTCCCTTGAGGTCGATCATGGCGTTGAGGAGTCGGACCTGCGCTGCCGAATCGACGCCGTCGTCAGCCACCGCGAACGCAGCCTCCCGAATCGCTATCACCCCCAATTCCCACTGGTCGATGGTGGCGGACAGGATCGAAACGGGTCCGCGATATTGGGGGTTTTCGGGTGCCGAGTCGAGCAGAGATCTCGTCTTTTCGACCGAGGCGAGCACTCCGTTCGTGACTTCGTCGAGTTCGACTCGGTCGATCGTCCCGAAACCGACCAGCGAGTTGCGATATGCCTCTGCCTCGATCGACAGCTCGACGGCGACCTTGCGGAGATCCTCGGAATAGATCATCGAACCGCCGTCGCCGGTGGTCAGTCCGAGCAGGATCCCAAAGCCCACCAGCAAGCTGAGGACGATGGGGATGCCGAGGCGCCGTCGCCGGCGATGAGGTCGAAACGGGTCAGAAGAGCGCACGATGGTTACTAGGGGCAACCATACCGTTGGCACCACCGTTCGTGGTCAGAGCACTGCGGCGAGGCGTCAAGCCTCCCAGTCGCGAGTCCCGAGTCCCGGGTCCCGAGTCCCGGGTCCCGAGTCCGGTCGGATGGTGTCGATAACGTGAGCGGGTGACCGCCCCAACCCCCAGGCGAGCCGGCGACCTGACTCGCTTGGGTCGACTGCTGTGGTCGGTTGGACCCCCTGTGGTTCGCACCGGGCTCAGGGTCGGATTCTCGTTTCGTCATGAGCGCATCGGAGAGGTGCCCGATCCCCCCTTCGTACTGGCCTCCAACCACTATTCGCACTTCGATCCCCCCTCGATCGGAGCGGTGGTCGGCACTCCAATCAGATTTCTCGCCCTGGACGAACTGTTCACTGCCTCTCGATTTCTGGCGAGGGTGTTGCCCGCTGTCGGGGTCGTGACCGTGTCGCGGCAGCGGCTGTCGATCGGTGGAGTCAGAACCGCATTGGAGTTGCTCGACCGAGGTGAGGCAATCGGAGTGTTCCCGGAAGGGATCCGGGTGACCGGATGGGGAGAACGCGATGTCAAGCGTGGAGCGGCCTGGCTGGCGATACGCGCCGGAGTACCCATGGTGCCGGTGGCGACCGTCGGCACCGGCCGCGTCTTCGGCATCGACAACAAGCTCCATCGGTCTCCGATCAGGGTCGTGATCGGAGAAACCATTACGACGGCGGGCCGGACTCCGGAGGACCTGACCCAAGAGTGGGCCGACTGGGTGGGTCGTCAGCTGGCACGGTTCCCCGACTCCGAGGTCGCCTCTCCCCGATCCCCGAACTGAGGGACGGTCGGATCAGGCTGCGTCGACGACCGGGCGGATCTCGGTGGCGATGCGCTCCGCGGTCTCTTCGTCGAAAGGAGCGGCGATCTCGACGATGAAGTCGGTGACTCCGATCTCCTTCCAGGCGATCATCAGTTCCGTCATCTCTGACGGCGTGGTCACATAGATGTCGTCATCCTCCAACACCGACTCAGGCAGGCGGTTGGCGGTCATCTGGGTACGGAAGAACCTGCGAGCTTCGGCCTCGGTGTCTCGAACCACCGGGCTGAAGAACACAGAACGGACGATTTCGGTCGGATCCCGCCCCTCCTCTTCGCAGCGCTGTTCGAACGTCGCGTGCTTGGCGCGCATGAGATCGAGGTCGCGCAGTCCGACCCAATTCCAGATGTCGGCATAACGCGCGACGGTGCGCAACGTCTTCTTCTCCCCGGCCCCGCCGACCAATATCGGAAGCCGGTCTTGCACCGGTCGCGGCACCACATACGCATTGTCGAGCGAGTACCGGCCACCGTCGGGCGACGTCACGACCTCACCGTCGAGCAACCCCCGTAATGCCCCCACCGCTTCGTCCAGCCAGGCCAGTCGATCACCCCACCCGCGACCGAACTCGATTCCATAAGCCTTGTGTTCGGGCTCGAACCATCCGGCACCGATTCCGAGGATCGCCCGACCGCCGGACAGGTGATCGAGCGTCGTCGCCTTCT
>JBFHRE010000159.1:0-5178 GCA_041591895.1 Acidimicrobiia bacterium | reverse complement strand
GGCGCGGCCAACGGCCTCTAGGCAGGTAGCCGACGACCGGTGGCCGGCAGGTGGAAGCCGGCCGTCAGATCAGGGGTACCCGGCGACCTGTCCGGTCGTCGATGACGAACATGACACCGAGATCGAGCTTCCAGGCCGGCATCAGGAAGTTGTGCCCGCAGGCTCCGACGACTTTGGCCATGACCAGACCCCCCTGGGTGGAGGGCCACATGTCCTCCTGCACCACCTCGGCCGGCCTGTCACATCCGGCCTCAGGACAGGCGATGAATTTCGCATCCATCACGTCCTCCTGGACTGTGCGAAGCCGGGCGGTCAACCCCGAACCGGGCTTCTCTTCTGCCAGTCGGCGGAGGGTCGGAGATGTTGCGTGACGGATCTCAGGCCATCCGGGCCCGGATCAGCTCCAGGATGGTGGCTACCGCCCCCACCTTGAGACCGCCGGGAATGATGATGTCGGCGTGGTGCTTGGAGGGCTCCACGAACTCGTTGTGCATCGGCCGCACGGTGGCCAGGTACTGGGCGATGACCGACTCGGCGGTACGACCGCGTTCGCGGAGATCGCGCTCCAACCTCCGCGCCAACCTCAGATCCGCATCAGTGTCGACGAACACCCTCAGGTCCATCAGGTCGCGTAGGTCTCGCTCGGCGAGCACCAGAATCCCCTCCACGATGACCACCGGTGCCGGAGCCATGGTCACCGTCGACTCGCTCCGCAGGTGCTGGGAGAAGTCGTACACGGGTTGGTCGAATGGCCGGCCGGACCGCAACATCCCCAGGTGCTCCACCAGCAGATCCGTTTCCAGCGAGTCGGGGTGGTCGTAGTTGACCCGGCTCCGCTCCTCGAAGGTGAGCATCGGATGGTGTCGGTAGTACGCATCGTGCTTGATATAGGCGACGCCGTCGATCGCCTCGACCAGAGCCTCGGCGATGGTCGTCTTGCCCGAACCGGAGCCACCGGCGATACCGATGATGAGCGGCGACGCCGGGGCCCATTCGGCGTGGTCGAAGATCGGGACCCGGGGGGCTGACATCGCGGCTGGAGCGTAGCCAGCCGTAGTGAGACGAGACCACGGGTACCACTACCCAGGGCCTTTCGATACCGTGAGCCCATGCCGATTCTCAAACGCACCGTGCTCGTGCCGACCTCGCTTCAGGAGGTGTTCTCGACGATGGCCGACTTCACCACCTTGCCCGAGTGGGATCCGGGCTCGGTGTCGTCGCAACAGGTGACCGGATCCGGGCCCGGCGTCGGGGCGGAGTACGAAGTGGTCGTGAGGTTCGGCGGTCGCACCTCGAACATGCGCTACGTCACCAGGGAACTGGACTCCAACCAGCGGCTCGTCTTCGAGGGTGAGGGCTCAAACGTGGCGGCCACCGACACGATCACGTTTCGGGAAGTCGACGGCCAGACCGAGATCAACTACGTCGCCGACATCCGCTTGAAGGGCTTGCTTGCGGCCGCCACACCGGTCCTCAAAGGGACCTTCAACCGTCTGGCCGACCATGCAATGGACGGCATCGCACGCCGGTTCGGCTGAGTCCGATCAGACGAAGGCCCGCGAGAACGCCCACAGCACCAGGAGCAGGGCCGGGATCACCGGCCAGGCCTCCTTGAGCCGCGATGCCGTGCGGTGGGGCTCGAAAGAAATCTGCATCAGTTGCACCTCGATGGGTCAGACGACCGACCCCGGTAATCGGTTCCCGACGTGAGCAAAAGGGCGTGCGCCAGATACATCCCTTCCTCGGGGACGCCGGACCACCTCTCCGAGTAGCTTTCACGACTCACTCGACCGGAGGGACGATGAGCCAGAACACGAAGATCGTGCTCGATGAGTCGGAGATGCCCACCCAGTGGTACAACCTCGTCCCCGACCTACCCGAGCCGCCGCCGCCGCCGCTTCACCCGGGCACCCATCAGCCCATCGGTCCCGACGACCTCGCGCCCCTCTTTCCGATGGCGCTCATCCTCCAGGAGGTCACCGGCGACCGCTACATCGACATCCCCGGTGAGGTCCTCGACGTGTACCGCCTGTGGCGGCCCTCGCCCCTCGTGCGGGCGCGCCGGCTCGAGCGACTCCTCGATACCCCGGCACGGATCTACTACAAGTACGAAGGAGTCAGCCCGGCCGGGTCGCACAAGCCGAACACCTCCGTGCCCCAGGCGTTCTACAACGCCGCCGAAGGAACCCGGAAACTGACCACCGAGACCGGTGCCGGCCAATGGGGCTCGGCGCTGGCCTTCGCATGCGCCCAGTTCGGCCTCGAGTGCGAGGTGTGGCAGGTTCGGGCCAGTTACGACCAGAAGCCGTACCGCAAGACGATGATGGAAGTGTGGGGAGCGACGGTGCACCCATCGCCGTCCGACCTCACCAACGCCGGGCGAACGATCCTCGGGATCGACGCTGATTCACCGGGATCGCTCGGTATCGCCATCTCGGAGGCCGTGGAAGCCGCAGCCTCGGACCCCACGATCAAGTACGCCCTCGGTTCGGTGCTCAACCACGTGCTGATGCATCAAACGATCATCGGTGAAGAGGCGCTGCTCCAGATGGCCAAGGTCGGCGAGACGCCCGACCTGCTGGTCGGCTGCACCGGTGGCGGGTCGAACTTCGGGGGTCTGTCGTTCCCGTTTCTGCGCGAGAAGCTCGCCGGCCGCATGAACCCGACCATCCGCTGCGTCGAGCCCGCGGCGTGTCCGTCCCTCACCAAGGGTGAGTACCGGTACGACTTCGGAGACACCCTTGGCCTGACACCACTGGTGAAGATGCACACCTTGGGCCATGACTTCATCCCGGATCCGATTCATGCCGGCGGTCTCCGCTACCACGGTATGGCGCCGCTCGTGTCTCACCTCTATGAGCTCGGCCTCGTTGAAGCGGAGGCGATCCATCAGACCGAATGTTTCGACGCCGCTCTGAAATTCGCCCGCACCGAGGGGATCATCCCGGCCCCCGAACCGACCCACGCCATCGCCGCAGCGATCCGCGAGGCACTTCGCTGCAAAGAGTCCGGTGAGGAAAAGGTCATCCTTACGGCCCTGTGCGGCCACGGCCATTTCGATTTGAAGGCGTACGAGTCGTACCTCGCCGGGGGCCTGGAGGATTACGACTATCCGGAGGAGAAAGTGGCCGCGGCAATGGCCAAGGTTCCTGTGGTGGCCGCCGGCTGACGGGACGGCGCCAACCGGTTCGTAGTGAACCATCCTCGGCTCGGCGGTGTAGACCATGGAGAACGAGGCGATCGAGGCGAAGCTGACCGAACCGCGAGGACACCCCCGATCGGGCCGACCCAGATCGGCCCAACCCAGCTCGACCGAACTCCAATCGGTCGAGTCCCAACTGGTCGACCGCGCGCAACGCGGCGACGCCCGAGCGTTCGACGACCTCATACGCCTCCATCAGCAGGTGGCATTCCGGGTTGCATACGTGATCACCGGCTCGGTGGCCGCCGCCGAGGAGTCGGCCCAGGAGGCCTTCGTCAAGGCCTGGCGCTCGCTGTCGCGATTCCGGACCGGATCGGCGTTCCGTCCCTGGCTCTTGACCATCGTGGGAAACGAGGCCAAGAACCACCGGAGGTCTTCGGCCCGACGGGTGTTGAGAGAACATCGGGTGTCGGTGCCCGACCTGGACGAGCGAACCCCGGCCGACGTCGCAGTGACAGCCGACCAGCAGCGTCGGGTGTGGGCAGCCGTGGACCGACTCGAGGAAGCAGAGCGGCAGGTCGTCGTCTGTAGGTATTTCCTCGACCTCTCGGAGTTGGAGACAGCCGCGGTTCTCGGGATACCCAAGGGGACCGCCAAGTCTCGCCTCCACAGAGCCCATCGCCGGCTCGAGGCGTTGTTGGAAATCGAAGGAGCGCAGGCATGAACGACATCGACACCATGTTGCGGGCTACCGCCACATCCCTGACCTGGCCGGCGACACCGGACTTCCGACCGGTCACAGCCGCGGCTCATCGGTGGCGCCGGCCGACCCTGCGACCGAGATCCACACTGGCGTTGGCTGCCGCGGTGGTCGTCGTCGTGACGATCGCAGTGGTGACTCCGGCCCGAGAAGCGGTCCTGGCGTTCTTCGGGATTCGGGGAGTGACGGTGGAAGCGGGAATCCCGCTCCCGATCGAATCACGGGCCGAACTCGGTGACGTCGTCGACATGGTCCAAGCTGCTGAGCTCACCGGCCTTCCGATCGGAGAGACCGGCCTGCTGGGGACGCCGGCCGAAACGCGACTCGACGGGGCAGACAGGGTCTGGATGATCTTTGCCGAGAGTGCGCTCACTCCCGGCGGCGCGATCTTGACCGTCTTCGATTCGACCAAGACACCCGCCCTCACCAAACGTGTCGTCGATCCTGCGCTCCAAGCCGAACTCGTCACCGTGAACGGCGAACCGGGGATGTGGATCACCGGCATCGATCACGCCATCTTCTTCGAACCTTCTCCTGGCAACGCCGAGTTGCTGGAAGGGCGAATGAGCGACAACGCCCTCGTTTGGCAGTCGGGACCACTCACGTACCGGCTGGAGGCGGACATCCACCTCGACGCAGCTCTGGAGATCGCGGCCTCACTGCCCTGACGCTGCCCTGACGGACGCGGCCGGTTCTAGATGGCCGGGCAGGAAGACATGAACCGACCGACCGCCGGCGGTGTATGAGAGAGAGGAGGTCGCATGCGGTATCGAGGTTGGTTCCTGGTTGTGTTGGTCTTGACGGCGATCTCGGTTCCGATGGTTGCCGGCGCCGGCGCAGTCGTGTGTCAGTTCCCACCGACGCGGGCGACCACCACCGACATCGAGGTGGGCAAAGGGTGCTTCTTCCCGGCTCTCATCGAAGTGGAGCAAGGCGTCACGGTCACATTTCGGAACTTCGACCCGTTCGAGCACAACGTGGTCGGTCATGCGGGTGGCTGGGGCCAGATCGACGGGTTCGGGACAGGCGAGGAAATCACCGTTACGTTCGACCAGCCGGGGGTCTATCCCTTCGCATGCACGCTCCACCCGGGAATGGTCGGCACCGTCTTCGTCGGCGCGGGCGCAGACGCAGCCGGATCGGTCGACTCGGCCTCCGGCGCAGAGGCGGCGGCTCCGCTCCCCGGCACTACCGACCCTGTCGCTTGGTGGCTGCCGCTCGGTTGGTGGATAGTCGCCGCCGGTCTGGCGACGACCGCCCTGCGTACGGTTTCTCG
>JBFHRE010000158.1:0-5178 GCA_041591895.1 Acidimicrobiia bacterium | reverse complement strand
GGCGGGCTGGGGCTTGGCGTGGGTGCTCTGGCTCACTTCTCGGCGCCTTGCTTCCTACCCGACACCTGGATATCCGGCCCTGCCTGCCAGGGCGGATTCGCTTCCGAGCCGGGGGGCGGCCATGGCGGATCGAGAGATCTGAATGGGCAGGTTCCTCGCCTGGGGGCCATGGTCACCTGCCCTCGTTTTCCTGGCCTCGGCGGCGGAATCGGCAGGTTTCGTCGGGCTCTTCGTACCCGGTGAGCTCGCAACCTTCTTCGGCGCTGCGCTGGCCGGAGTCTCGGGAATCCCGCTCTGGATCGTGGCCGTTGCGGCTGTGACGGGCTCGATCACGGGCGACTCGATCGGCTACTGGATGGGCAAGCGGTTCGGCCCGGCGATGCTCGAGCACCGCCTCTTGAAGAAGGCGAAGCCGGCGCTGGAGCGGGCAACTCGTTTCCTGGACGCCAAGGGCAAATGGGCTCTGGTGGCAGCCCGGTTCATGCCAATGATCCGCACCTTGACGCCGGTGGCGGCCGGGGCGGGCGGACTTCGGTTCCGGCAGTTCATCGTGGGTGACGGCATAGGCGCTCTCCTGTGGGGCGTGATGATCGCAACGATCGGACATTGGGCCGGGTTTCGGTGGGAGGCAATCGAAGGAGGCGTCCGGCAAGGATCGCTCCTGCTGGCCGTGATCGGAGTGTCGCTCGGCGCGGTCATCTGGATCATGCGCTGGGTGGCCGACCACCCGAGCAAGGTCAGGAGCGTCCTGGCCCGAGCCGTAGAGCGTCCAATCATCGGTCCGCTCCTACGCCTCGGGGTCGCCGCGGACGGGCAGCCGAGGCCGTTCCTGAAGCTGCTCCCCCACACAGTCAGTGCCATCGTTTCCATCGGATCGGTCGCTCTGCTTGCCGCCCCGGGTTTGGTCTTCGCCGAGGCTCACGTTCTGGACTTCTTCGGCAGACAGCTGACACCCGAGTTCGCGAGCTCGCTCGAGCGGGTTGCCGCGGTCCTACCACTCTTGCTGATCGGCATCGTGGTGGTGGGCGCCGCAGCCTGCTGGGCCACGGGCAAGACGAGGGACGCAAGGCTCGTGTCGACGTCGGTGATGATCAGTCTCGCCGTGGCGGCACTCATCTGGTCGACCCTCCGTCGCGAAACGGCACAGATCCTCCTGGGCCGCCCAGCTTCGAGTCCCTTCCCCGATTTCCATGTTGCCGGTTTCACCGCCTTCCTGTTCGCCGTGGTATGGCCCTGGACCTCCAGTTGGGGAGATGCCGTCAGGCGGCTCGGGCTCGCCTTCACGACCGCGTCGCTCGTGACGCTGACCTTGATCGCAGGGCACGCGGTGTTCCCGATCGATGGCGTGGCCGGCCTGGCTCTGGGAGTGGCCGCCGTGTTCGCTGCCGGCATGTGGCTCGATCCTCGAATCCGGACCCACCTTCGGATGACGCCACCCCCCTCGCCGGCGGCCGGCGCCGCACCCCGAACCGGTTTGAAACCGACCGAAACGGGGTATTGACCGAATACGGAGAGAGAGTCGACCAACAAGGAGGAAGACATGCTCAAGACCGTGAACCAAGTCCTCGAAGACCTCGTCGAGACGCTCGAGGATGGGAAGAAGGGCTTCCGTCAGGCTGCAGATCAGCTCGATGAGGAGCGACCTGATGTCGCCGGCCGACTGCGCCAGTTCGCAGACGAGCGTGAGCAGTTCTCGGCCGAGCTGCGGGAAATCGCGTCGTCCGAGGGAATGGACATCGTCGAGGAAGGTTCCGTCGCCGGGTCCGTTCACCGGGGATGGATCGCGCTCAAAGACGCGCTTGCCGCGAACGACACCCACGCAGTCCTGGCGGCGGCGGAGACGGGCGAAGACCACGCGGTGGCCGAGTTCGAAGCCGCACTCGAAGAAGAACTGCCTTCCCAGATCCGCGAGATCGTCGCCAGGCAGGCGACGGCAGTGAAGGAGGCCCACGACGCAGTGCGGGCCCTACGAGACAGAGAGGAAGTATGACATGGCTACCTGGGCAATCGTTCTGTTGGTAGTGGCCCTGCTCCTTGGCGGAGTCGGACTGGCAGTGGAGGCGCTGCGGTGGCTGCTGATCGTGGGCCTCGTATTGTTCCTGATCTCGGTATTCACCGGCCGGCGGGTGACCGTCTAGTGCGCTCGACCGGTGCCACGGGAGGATGGGCCGTGAGGCCCGTCCTCCCGTCATCTCATGGGAAGCAGACGGCACGACCTCGTGCGGGCTCCCTGCTGGCTGCCAACCCAGCAATCGCGTTGCTCATGTGGGCGTTGATTCGATCGATCTGACTCTCATGCTTCCCACCGCCCAGTCGAGGAACGCGAATTTCCAGGTGTGACGGACTGCACGGCTGGGTATGGAGCAGGTGACGTGACCTGTGGATTCGAGACCAAGACCAACCAGAGCCGGACGTTCAGATTCAGCGTCCGGGCAGAACGTTCCGCGCCCCGCAAGGTGCGCCACCTGCTGGCCGAGATCATCCCATCCGGCCCCGATCACGAAACCGCTTTGCTCCTGGCAGACGAGCTGGTGACCAACGCGGTCATGCACGGGCCGCGCTCGAAGCCGATCCGGATCACCCTGGAAGCAGACAAGAACCGCTTGAGGCTCGAAGTGTTCAGCCGAGGACGGCTCGAGCCGCCTGCGCGACGCACGATCGGTGGCTACGGATTGAAGATCGTCGAACGTCTGAGTGAGGACCACGGTCTCGAGGAAGTCCCGGGGGGGGTCCGGGCCTGGTTCGTCATCCAGAGGGACGGATCATGATCGTGTATCGGTATTCGTTTGGCGCCCGTTCCACCCTGGAACCCGGTGCGAGGCTCGTGATCAGCGCATCCGAGAGGGCCGCAGCCTCGTATTCGATGGAATCGCCGCGACCCACCACAGACACCGAGCCCGGCTCACCCGATTCTGGAGCGATCTCCACCACATCGACCCCGGGCGTTGTCATCGCCTCCACCGATGCCTCGTCCACCGCCAGGACGAGATCATCGCCGACCGATGAATCCGCGTAAGCGGTTCCGACAACAGTCTTCACCACATGCGACCAGACCGGATCGGCCGGGAGCAGCAACCGAAAGTGGCTCACCGGCGAATGATACGATCGGCTTCGATCGGGAGGAACACATGGATCTGACGATCACACAGTCCCACGTACCGGGGTGGCAGGTCCTGCACGTTGCGGGGGAAATCGATATCGCCACCGCTCCGGCCATGGACAGCGCCATCGACGGAGCAACCAGCAAGGATGGAGACCTGGCCATCGACTTGACAGGCGTCGAGTTCATGGATTCCACCGGGCTCCGGTCGCTGATCGCGGCGAAGCTCAACCTCCAGGAAACCGATCGCCGGCTGGTGGTCCTGCCCGGATCCGGGACCGTCAGACGGCTGTTCGAAGTAGCCGGTGTGGTCGACGCGCTCCATCTGATCGATGACCTCTCGGAGCTCAACGACCTGTGAGCACAACCAACCCGACCCTTCGGCTTCGAAGCCGGCCTGAGTGCGTTGGCATCGCCCGAGCATTCGTGGTTTCAACGGCTCGAGTGCTCGGAGCCGAGCCGGACTCGATCGAAGGGTTGCGTCTCGCGGTGTCCGAACTCGCCACCCTCCTCGTCACGTCGGGTGACGGCTCATTCGAGATCGGCGTAGCGAGCCGGGACGGGAGGATCGTGGTCGAGATGACCCCGGAAGACACCGTGCCGACCGTGCCGGGTGAGATCGAAACGATCGTGCGGCGGGGCATCGACGGTGTCGCCGAGCTAGACGGCGATCGCTGGGTTCTCTCCATAGACGGCGGATCATGAGCGTCGGCAGCCCGGCCGTTCGCCTGACCGCGGACCGGTCTGCCCCGGCGCTCGCCCGCCGCTGGCTCTGGGCACATCTGCGACTCGACCCGGTGCGGGCCGCGGAAGCCGGAGTGCTCGTCTCGGACCTCGTCACTCTGGCCGTCCTCGAGCAATCGGCCGCCGAAGTCACCGTCGGCGCCGGTTCCAGCGCGGCCGGAGTCGTGGTAGAGGTGGGTTGGACCGGCGGCGACCTCCTTGGCCTCGACGAGTTCGGTCTGACGACGGCACTACTCGATCGGCTCGCGCGCCGCTGGGGCCGGTCTGTGGCTGATGGCTCCACGGTCTGGTTCGAGGTGCGGACCCCAGGAACGGCAGGAGATGTCTCGGCTGCGGACACCGACTGGCTGCTGTCGAAGGTCACCAGCGATCCCGTCGCACGAGACGAGGTCGTCCGGCGCTTCTCGCCGTTGGTCACCGGTCTAGCAAGACGGTTTCGCAACAAAGGTCTCGACCTCTCCGACCTCGAGCAGGTGGCGTTGATGGGGCTGGTTCGAGCGCTCGACAGGTATGACCCCGAACGCGGTCCCTTCGAGCCGTACATCGTCAAGACGGTCAGCGGCGAGTTGAAGCGCAGCCTGCGGGACCGTGCTTGGTCGGTGCGGGTGCCGCGCTCACTTCAGGAGCGAACGATGGAGCTGAACCGGGCCGGCAATGTTCTCGAACAGCGCCTCGGGCGGATGCCGACCCCGGCCGAGCTCGCGGCGGAGATCGACTGTCCGCTCGAGGAGGTGGTCGAGGCGATGCAGGCGGCTTCGGCCTATACGGCCGCATCTCTCGATCCCGGGCCCGGCGATGATCCAGGCTCGCCACCGGGGGGTTGGAGCCTCGGGGGCGACGATCCCCGATTCGAGCTGACCGACAACCGACTGGCATTGCTCAACGCACTCGAGTCGCTCCCCCTTCGGGAACGCTCGATCGTCTACATGCGGTTCTTCGAGGAGCGCACCCAGGACGAGATCGCCTCGGCAATCGGCATCTCCCAGATGCACGTATCGAGGTTGCTGGCACGATCGGTGGACCGTCTCAGAAACCTGGTGGCCTGAGAGCGGACCGCCGACCCAAGCGCCAGCCCGGGTCTCAATGGCATGATCGGCCCTCCCGGGCGTAAGCTCGTGGCCTAGAGCCGAATCAGAAGGAACCCAAGCCCGTTGCCCACTTCGAATCTCGGCACGTTTGTTCAGGTACTCGATGCCCTCGAAGGCACCGGGACGGCGGCGTGGGGATGGGATGTAGAGACCGACGAGATTCGCTGGTCGGCCAACACCGGACCGCTCTACGGTCGGGAACGCGGCTACAGCCCCGGTTCGTATGAGGAGTTCCTCACATTCGTT
>JBFHRE010000157.1:0-5187 GCA_041591895.1 Acidimicrobiia bacterium | reverse complement strand
CAGTGCGGCCTCCACCTTCTCCGGGAGGAGATGGATCTCACCGGTCAGTCGGGCGATCGTTCCTGGGTCCAGCGAACCTCGGACTTGAGCCAGATACAGTCCGAACAGCTGGAGCATGACGAGCTGCGTGACGAAAGTCTTCGAGGCGGCCACTCCGATCTCCGGACCGGACCGGGTGTACAGCGCCGCGTCGGATTCTCGAACGATCGCGGAGTCGACCACGTTGGACAAGCCGATCACCACCGAGCCCTGGGCTTTGGCGTACTGAACGGCTGCCACCGTGTCGAGGGTTTCCCCCGACTGGCTGATGCCGATCACGAGGCTGCGCTCGTCGAGCACGGGATCCCGGTAGCGGAACTCCGAGGCGATGTCGATCTCGACCGGAAGGCGCGTCCACCGCTCGATGGCGTACTTGGCCATCATTGCGGCGTGATAGGAGGTGCCGCAGGCGATCACGAACACCTTGTCGATCATGCGAGCGACATGGTCGGTGAGTTGCAGCTCGGAAAAGCGGATACGGCCCGCGTCGTCGAGCCTGCCGCGCAGGGTGTCCCGGATTGCCCGAGGTTGTTCGTTGATCTCTTTCAACATGAAGGTCGGGTAGCCGCCCTTCTCGGCGGCGGACATGTCCCACTCGATCGTGCGGGTCTGCGGCTGCACCTCCACCCCATCGAGGTCGGTGACCCGGACCGAATCCCGGGTGATCTCGACCACTCGATCGTCATCGAGGACGGCAACCTGCCGGGTGTGCTCGAGAAACGCCGGAATGTCGGAGGCGAGGAAGTTCTCGCCCTCGCCCAGGCCCACGATCAAAGGGCTACCGCGTCGAGCGCCGATGATCAGACCCGGCTCGTCGACCCGCATCACGGCCAAGGCGAGCGCCCCGTCTGCGCGCTTCATGACCTGGCGGACGGCGTCGATCAGCGGTAGATCGGCCCGGTCTTCGATCATGTGGGCGACCACTTCCGTGTCGGTGTCGGAAGCAAACTGGTGGCCGGCGGCGACCAGCTCGGCCTTGATCTCGGCCCAGTTCTCGACGATGCCGTTGTGCACGACCGACACCTTCCCGGCGCAGTCCTTGTGGGGATGGGCGTTGCGGGTCGTGGGTGGCCCGTGGGTGGCCCACCGGGTGTGACCCACTCCGGTCGAGCCGTGGAGGTCTGCTGCCGCCACGGCGTCAGCGAGTTCGGCTATCCGACCGGCGGCCTTCACGGTGTCGATGCCCTCACCGTTTGCGAGCGCGACACCTGCCGAGTCATAACCCCGGTACTCCAGGCGCTGGAGTCCGGGGATCAAGATGTCCAGCGCCGGCCGAGGGCCGACGTATCCAACGATTCCACACATAGTCGATCACTCCTGTTTGACTGCGCGCGATGGCGCCTCGTACGAGATGGATGGAACGTCTCGAGGCGTGCGCATCTGAGGGCACGCCGGTGTGTCCACTCTGCGGGAGTCTCTGTCGCCGGGATCGCTCCCGGGTTTTCTCCTCTCGCATTCGACCGTGGTGGCCGGGAAGGCATCCGCCGAAATTTCGATGACCTTCCTCCTCGTCACCTCGATTTGATTGCCGGCCGCTTGGGCTGGGCCCTGGGTTGGCAGGCGTCGAGGTCTGGCGCTTCGTTGGTTGTCGCTCCATCCTTCGGGTTCGGTTGTCGGCTCCTTTCTGATGATGTGCCAGCCTCGGACTGAGGCCGGTCGACATGTTACCCCGAAGCGTGCCCCAATTGGATGTGTTCTGAATCAGCCGTCAACTCTCGGGCGGGTCGGCCCGGAAAACCCCGGCGCACTACATTCGACGCCGTGGAACCCATCAGACCCGGCGAGGCCCTTCGAATGATCGGTGCCGGTGCCCGTTGGTACCGGACGAATCTGACCTGGGGATCGCTCGCCGCGATCGTGGTCCTCGGCGTGTATGGCGGCATGCGCGTTCTGGCGTCATCACTCGTCGATCGCCCGCTCTTGTCGGTCGGGATCGATTTCGCCGGATTGATCCTCGCCACAACGGTGGCTCTCCCCTGGTTCCGGCTGGCGCTCGATAGCGAGGATGGTGACGGGGGTCCACGGCCAACGTTCAGGCTGCCATTCGGAGCGATGTTCGGTGGGTCGTTTCTCTTCTGGGCCGGCATCTTTCTGGGGTTCCGGTACCTGGCCGGAATCCCCTCGATCTTTGTGCTCGTTTGGTACGGCGTCTTTGGCTACGCGATCGCCGACGGTCGGAGATCCGGAGTTCGGGCTCTAGGGGACAGTGTCCGCCTGGGCCAGGGCAACCGGGCCATCGTCGCTCTGATGGGATTCCTGCTGCTGTCTCTCAACCTCTTGGGGGCGGTCTCGCTGGGCGTTAATGCGTCTCCGGGATCGGTCGCGGTGGCGTTCGTCGGGCTGATGATCACCACCAACATCTCGATGGGCGCCGGGGCGCAGCTGTACCGGGCGCTGACCCGGGCACGAGACCCTGGCCCGGTGTCATGAAGGACGGTATGCAGCTCGGTGTATCGCGCCCACAGGCGGGACCACCCTGGTGAGCCTCACCAGCCGCCAGGTTCGAACACTGCGCTGGCTGCTGGATCGGAGCGGATGGGGCACGCTGAACGAGGCTGCCCGGGACCTCCGGCTGAGCCCGAGGGTGGTCCGGTCTGGTCTCGATGCCATCGAGCGCTTCGTGACCGTTCGAGGGCTCGAACTCGAGCGGCGGCGCGGGGTGGGTGTGCGATTGACCGGTCCGTCGGATGCGCTCGTGACTCTTCAGTCGGACACCACTCGGCTCGAAGATGGCACATCGAACATCACTTCGAGCGCGAGGGACCGCTTCGGCCAGGTGAGATTTCTCTTGCTTTCGACGGCACCTGAGGCATGGACGATCGAGAACCTCCAAGACATGCTCGGGGTATCGACCACATCTGCGCGCCGCGACCTGGCGCGGGCGGAGGAGTGGCTCGCCGACCAGGATCTCGTCCTCTCCCGGCGTCCCGGACATGGCGTCACAGTGGTTGGTACCGAGACCGCGGTCCGCCGGGCGTTCGTAAAGCTGCTGCTCGAACTGATCCCTTCTGATCTCCTGTCGCGCCCCGAACTCCCGTCGGACTGGTGGAAAGTGGGTGCGATCGGTGCCGGCCTGCGTTTCCTCGTCGGCGACCTTCCGATCCGCGAGACGGTCAGCATCGTGCACGGCAACGAAGCATTGCGCATTCACTCGGGAGTGGGCAATCCGTGGCTCGCAGCCGACCTGGCGATCATCGCCTACCGGATCCGCGCTGGGAGACCTCTTCAACTCGAGCCCGGGATTCTGCGATCGTTAGCCGACCACCCTGTCTGGGAGACGGCCGAGATGCTGGCCGCCGAACTCGCCGGGGTCGTCGGGTTTCCCCTTGCCGAATCAGAGATCGGCGGGCTGACCGAACACCTTCTCGGCATGGCAGAGTTGAGGGAGCCGGAACGAGAGACCGGAGACATAGACGCCGGCCTGGCAGGCAGATCGGTGCAGATCGCGGCGGAGCGGTTGCATCCCGGTCTGGCCGACGACGCGGAACTCGTGCGGAGCCTTTCCGAGCACATCGAGCGGCTCCGGGTGAGGCTGCGCTACGGGTTGCCGGTGCACAATCCCCTGCTGTCGGAGGTCATGAAGCGCTATCCCGAGGTTCACGCAACCGCCCTTCTGGTGGCGCAAGCGATCGGAGACGAACTGGGGACTGCGATCGCCGACGACGAGGCCGGTTTCATCACGATGTATCTGTCCGGTTCGCTGGAACGGCTCCGCTTGCGGCCGCGAAGCAGGGCGATCGTTGTGTGCCCGGCCGGGATGGCAACTGCCTGGATCCTCGTTTCCAGAATCCAATCGGAGTTCCCGGAACTGGACCTGGTCGAGGTGGTTTCGGCGGGGGCATTCGAGGAACGGGCGATCACCGAGGCCGACATCATCATCTCGACGATCCCGCTCGAGCCGCAGGACGCGGACACGCCCGTCGTGGTCGTGAGCCCGATGCTGCCACCGAACGACGTCCGCAGAGTGGCACGCTGTCTCTGATCCTCCGGTTCTGTCACAACTGTGAAAAGACGAATTGACAGTGGCACGGCCGCGAAAAACCAACGATGATCGTCTCTGGAGGCGCGCGTCCTCCAGAGGAGGAGAAGCATGAAGGAGACGATCCAGAAGTTCGGCGGCAAGCTCGCCGGAATGGTGATCCCCAATATCGGGGCATTCATCGCCTGGGGCCTGATCACCGCTCTGGTCATCCCGACCGGATGGCTGGTGAACTGGGGCTCGATCACAGAGGACACTGCCGGGACCCTCACTGGGAACCTGGTCGGTCCGATGATCAAGTTCTTGCTCCCAGTGTTGATCGCTTACACCGGCGGCAAGATGGTCCACGGCCATCGCGGCGGTGTACTTGGTGCGGTAGCCGTGTTCGGCGTCATCGGAGGAGCGGCCTTCGAGCTCGCTTCCGGTGCCACGGGCGATCCGCCCCAGTTCCTGGGTGCCATGGTGATCGGCCCTCTGGCCGGTTGGGTCATGAAGAAGGTGGACGACTTCATCGAGCCGCGCACACCGGCTGGTTTCGAGATGTTGTTCAACAACTTCTCCCAGGGCATCTCGGGCCTTGGGCTCGTGTTCGTTGGTTACTGGGCAATCGGACCGATCATGTCGTCGATCGCTTCGGCGTTCGGAAACATGGTCGAGTCGATCGCAGACGCCGGTCTGCTCCCGCTGGCAGACATCCCGATCGAAGTCGGCAAGGTCCTGTTCCTGAACAATGCCATCAACCATGGAGTCTTGACCCCGCTCGGTACCACCCAGGTGGCCGAGGCCGGCAAGTCGATCTACTTCATGCTGGAGTCCAACCCCGGGCCGGGGCTCGGTCTCCTGCTGGCGTACTGGTTCGCAGGCAAGGGCCTCGCGAAGCTGGCGGCCCCTGGTTCGGCAATCATCCATTTCCTGGGTGGCATCCACGAGGTGTACTTCCCCTTTGTGCTGATGAACCCGGTGATGATCGTTGCCATGTGGGCCGGCGGCATTTCAGCCGACATCGTGTTCGTGGCTACCGACGCAGGATTGGTCGGTCCTCCATCGCCTGGAAGCATTTTCGCCTACCTACCCTTGTTGCCATCGGGTGGTGGTGCGGCTGGAGTGCTGATCGGGATCGCGGTGGGAGCAATCGCCTCATTTGTCGTGGGTGCGGTGCTCTTGAGGAT
>JBFHRE010000156.1:0-5201 GCA_041591895.1 Acidimicrobiia bacterium | reverse complement strand
CTCGCCCCAAGGTCTATCGGTGTCACCTCACTCGCGGCCAGTAGCTCGGCATGCAGCGGACGACCACCGGCGAACGCTGGCAGCGCCAGCGCCATCAATGCCGCCAGCGCAGCCAGCATTCCGTACGTCCTGATCGAACGACTCCTCATGGGAATCTCCTCTCCCTCTCGTGGACCTTCGACCGCAATACGGAGAGACGGCCCGTTCGGTTCACGCAACCGGTGTGGAAAGGCCGATCAGCAACCGACGCAACCCTATGGTCGAGACGCCAAGCGCCAGACTCACCCCTCCGAGCCTCAGCGCCGCCGCTGGATCGTCACCCGGATGTCGCGCAGCTGGGTGCGGCGCAGCACCGCCACCCGATCGCCGGCCTGAAACTCGAATCGCCGCTCCTGGCCCGGATTGAGGGCAACCTTCCCGTCGATGATCGCTCCGACCGGCACGACCTGCTGATCGACGAGCCCGGCGACGACGCTCCCCCAGAGCACCGCCCCGGGATCCACCTCCATCGTGTCGATGATCGGGCCGGAGGCGTCGAACAGCTCCCCGTAGACGTCGCTGAGGTGACGGTCCCGGGAGGCGTGAACCAGCATCCGGCTGGCGAGGGCATCGGTGATCACGAAGTCGCCCTTGCCGTGCGCCTGGGCGAGAGGGGCCAGTTCGCCGTCGAACAGATGAGCGACGATCCTGGCATCGGACATCCGTCCGGCGTGGCGTGCTCGGTCGAGGGTGAGCAGCGTGAGCAACGTCATCGCATCCGCCTCGTCCGTGGTCATGCCGTCCGAGTAGCCGAGCACCGCCACCACGTCTGCATCGACGTCCGCGATCATCCCCAGAACCTGGGCCGGATCGTGCTTCGTGTGGGTGAACCCGCCCTTCACCTGCCACGTCCAGGTCGGCGCGCCGTCCCGCAGGAGCGTCGCGTCGGCCATCGCCTCGACCCGGGAGCCCTCAGGCAGGTATTCGGAGAGCCGGTCCAGAACGCCTGGCGTCATGTCGTTCCAACCGATGGTCACCACCGAAACCGGGTCCATCACAACCGGGCGGCAGTCGACGGGTTCGAACGTCTTTTTGGTTCGGCCCGGGACCCGACCGGCGGTCTCGGCGATCACCACCAACTGGTCGTCGGGAGTGATCACCCGATCGGCCGGCGGTAGCAGTTCCGCATCCCGTTGTCCGGCGATGACACCGAGCACGACCATGTCCTGGCATCCGACCATCGCCTCGAAGAACGGATACCCGGCCAGATCACCCGATGGCACCACATAGAGCTCGTGGCCGCCGAACGACATCAACTCGTCGAACAGGTGGGCCATGCCCTGGCAGCGAATTGCCTGGGCGAGCATGTCCGATACCACCTCGCCGACCGTCACCACCGCCACGGCGCCACCGGTCGAGGCCACGAGCGATTTGGCCACCCGGCGATTGACCAGTTCGGCCACCACATGAGCGTCCTCGGGCTCGACCTCGTTGGCCGCGAGCGCCCGCCGGACCGCGACCGCATCGACGTAGCTTCCCTCGGACAGGACGATCACCGCCCGGGCCGTGTCCACCCCGACCAGCTCGAGGTCGGAGCGCAGCGAGGGGTTGCCGGTGCGGAACAACACCTGTCGACGCTCTCGACCCGGATGCCGGGCCCGGAAATCGTCCTCCATCTCCTGCTTGTCCCGGTCGGCGAGCACGACGACCGCGACACCTCGACGCCGTTTGTCCTCGACGAGGAGTTCGTCGATCACCGCCATCAGCCTCGGTGACCATCCCACCACCACAGTGTGATCCTTCTCCAACACCCGGCTGCGGCCCCGGCGCAGCTCGTCGAGACGCTTGGTCACCGCCGCCACCAGGACTCCGATCAGGGAGCCGGTGAGGAAGACACCCGCAAAGACGAATACGAACGTCAAGCCGCGTGTCACCCAGTCGACATCGACGATCCCGCCATTCCCGATGGCAATGAGAAACGCCTGCCAGAACGACTCGACCGGACCGGACCGGCCATCGAACTCGATGCCGGCGACCCAGAACACCGCACCACCGACCACCGCCAGCAGGACTGCGATCCAAACGACCCACCCGATCGCCGCCGCCGAGCCGCGCGAGAGCAGCCGGTCGAACCAGTATCGGAACCGATCGACCCAGCTGACCGTTCTCACTCGGCCGTCCTCCCCATCCCCGGAAAACTACCTCTCGATTTCGCGCCCTGCGTCCGGGATCGGAAGTGCGTGCAGCTTCAACAGTCCTGCACTTCCGGCTCGTCACCGGGGATCGCGGACACCGCCCCGAGGCCATCGATGTAGTCGTCCGGCAATCCTCGGGCCCGAGCGCCCCGCACGACGAGGTCGAGATACCAGTCGAAGGGCTCGAGACCGGGATCGATCACATCCACCTCTGCGAAATAGGTCTGAGCAGACGTCATCCGGCCTCCTCCCGTCAGCAGCCCGACGGTCACCCGGGAATAGCCCGGCTCGAATCGATCGAGCGCGGACAGATCTGACCAATCCAGATCGACCAGCGCCCCCCAGACGGAATCGGTTGCACGGCCGGACGGGAACGCGTTTGCCTTCCCCGTCCCATCCTGGCCTCTCTTGTTGAAACGGAGGTCGTGTCCGGGGAGGAAAGCGATGTCCACATACGACGCTCCCGGCGCCCGGGAGTTCAGTCGTCCAGCACACAGATTCGATCCGTAGGCGAAATAGAGCACTACTCGAGTATTAGTCGGTTATGCGGGGAGCTGCGGATTCATCCCTCCCGGCTCGGCCCGGGACGCTTCTCGTGTGGCGTTTTCCAGTGCAGCGAGGGCTACGCGGAGCAGACCGTTCAGTTGCGGGGTGGACGGAAGTAACCGCGCCCTCCAACCAGCGGCCGCCGTCCGGCTCGTCCGGGCGGCGGCCCGTATCCTCGCTGCATGACCGGGACCAGAATGAACGGGGCACCGACCGCGCAACTCGCGGCCGCATGCGCCAGGTTCGGGTTCGACCTCAGCGGTGTCACCGTTGTGGGCGCCTACAACCCGCTCGTGGATGAGGCGTTTCGGCTTCCGGGTAGGGATGACTCTGCCGTCCTGGTCATCGGCAACACCTCAGCCCTCTGGCCCAAGCTGACGGAGTTCGTTCGGTCGAGCAGTACACCCCTCGCCGACCCGGTCGACTTCTATAGCGAGCAATCGATCGAGTCTGCGGTTCGATCAACCATCCCAGCGGACATGGTGATCGACCTGCGGTTCGCCCATGAGCCTCCGCCCCGACGGATCGCCATCCAACGACTCGCGCAGGTGGCCGGCCTGGCCTGGCTCTCGCCCAGCCACCTGTGCATCCACCACGAGTTCGGGCCTTGGATCGCGCTCCGGGCAGCGATCGTCCTCGACCACCGGCCGGAGGCGGTCGGCACCCCGGCCCAGCCCACCTGCGATTGCGCCGCCCACTGCCTGCCGGCATTCGAGCGGGCCCTAGCGGCCGGAGTCCCGGACGGTCGAGCCCAACTCGAGAAGACCTGGGAACTCTGGCTGGCGGCTCGTGACGCCTGCCGGGTGGGCCGGAAACATCGGTACTCCGATGAGCAGATTCTCTACCACTACACGGGTGCGAGGCCGATCGCGTGGCTGTGATCTCTCCGACACGGGCCGTCGCCATCACCTAAGGTGGAGGGGTCGAAGGGGCAATTCGATGTCTTCATACAGTGGGCGGCTGCGGGTCAACGATGAGTGGCTCGATGTGACGATCTCGATCGACGAGGTCAAGGTCGGTTTTCGCGCGTATGGCGAGGACCTCGGTGTCTACCGCCGGGAGGAAGTCGAAATCGGTTTCGACGGCGGCGAGCACTTTGCCCTCACGGTGGACGACGAGACCCTTCTGTTCTCCCCCGACGCTCGCAGTGCATTCGGTGCCGCCATCGTTCAGATTCCTGACCGCGGTTCTCGGGGTGGTCGCCATGCCGCCTCCCGGCGGATCTGGCGTCAACGCCAGGCCTGGAGCTGAGCCAGCGGCCGGTCAGGCGATGAGCCGCAGCACCCGCTCGGCAGGACCGCCGTCGCGCAGCCACGCAATTGGGATTCGTCCCCCGAGCTCGGACGACGGAGTCGACAGCAGCGCGGCGACTTCCAACGGGGTCAGCGCACCGGCCAACCTGGGCAGGACCTGAGCCAGGCAGGCGACAGGGCGGCCGTCGGCGTCGAACTGGAACGCCGGATAGGTCTCGACCTGCGACACCTGACATGCGATCCGCAACAGCGCGGGATGGGACACGACCTCGGCTGGAGCCAGACCGGTCAACTGGGCGACCTCGCTCCGGGTGAGAAAGTGACCTGAGATCACATTCCAATCGGACATGCATTACTTGTCGGCAACTAGACCGGTTTGTTCATCTGACTAGTCCGTTAGCGCGTGGTTGCGATGCTCCTGTCCCGCAGGATCGCTTCCGGCCGATGACCTCTTCGACACACGGCTTGACCGCCGGATCTCGAGTCATGGAGGAGTTGAGTTGGCGAACATCTACCCCAGTCTGAGTTGGGACGGCGAGAGCCGCCCGAAGGTGTCAGTCGTGGGGATGGCGATGCTCGTGGCGGTGGCGTCGACCGTCGCCTTGCCCTCTGCTCCGACCGCCGAGATGGCGTCGGTCATCGTTCGCGAAGTCGTGCCCGCCACGGACGATGCCGAGCGCCTCGTCGAGCGGGTCGGTGGGTCGATCATTGCCAATCTCGAACTGATCGGAGGTTTCACCGCCACCGTGCCCGCTTCCGCGCTCGACACCATCCTCGAACACCAGTCGGTCGCCTCCGCCACCCCTGACCGGTCGGTGCGACTCCAGTCCGACACAACCCAATGGGCCTCCGACACCGCCACCTATCGGACTTCCGGTTCGATGTACAGGACGGCCAAGTTCGTCGGCGTCAAGAGCTACTGGGATGCCGGCTTTCGGGGCCAGGGTATCGACGTCGCCCTGATCGACAGCGGCGTGGTGCCGGTGCAGGGTCTGACCGAGCCCGGCAAGATCCTCGACGGGCCCGACCTCTCACTCGAGTCCCAGTCGGAAACGTTCCGGTACCTGGACACGTTCGGACACGGCACCCACATGGCCGGCATCATCGGCGGTCGCGATCCCGGAGTCACCAACCCATGGACCGACGCCACCACCAAGTTCGTCGGCATCGCCCCCAACTCGCGGATCGTCAGCGTCAAGGTGGCGGGCTACGACGGCGCCGTCGACGT
>JBFHRE010000155.1:0-5218 GCA_041591895.1 Acidimicrobiia bacterium | reverse complement strand
CAGGACGAAACCCAGGCGCATGTGTTCGAGGCGCTAGGCCTGACGGGCGACGACGCCGATCCCGAGCAGGTGGGCATGGCCAAGCGGGCCTTCAAATCCCTACTCAAGGACATGATGCGTGCCCGGGTCGCCGATGAGGGCGTCCGGCTCGACGGTCGAGGCCCGAAGGACATTCGTTCCCTCTCATCGGAGGTCGGTGTCGTCGGGCGCGCCCATGGTTCCGGGCTCTTCCAGCGGGGCGAGACCCAGGTCCTCAACATCACGACGCTCGGGATGCTCAAGATGGAGCAGATGATCGACTCGCTCGCTCCCGAGGAGTCGAAGCGGTACATGCACCATTACAACTTCCCGCCGTTCTCGACCGGCGAGGTCGGGTTCATGCGGGGCCCGAAGCGGCGCGAGATCGGCCACGGTGCTCTGGCTGAGCGGGCGGTTCATCCGACCGTGCCCACGCCGGAGGAGTTCCCGTATGCACTCCGGCTCGTGTCGGAGGTGCTGTCGTCCAACGGTTCGACGTCGATGGCGTCGGTCTGCTCGTCGTCCCTCTCGCTGATGGACGCCGGGGTGCCGATCATTGCCCCGGTGGCGGGCATCGCGATGGGCCTGATCCATCGTGACGGCAAGTACGTCACCCTCACCGACATTCTCGGAGCCGAGGACGCCTTGGGCGACATGGACTTCAAGGTGGCCGGTACCGCCGACGTGATCACCGCTCTCCAGCTCGACACCAAGCTCCAGGGCCTTCCGTCGGAGATTCTCACGGGCGCACTGGCTCAGGCCAAGGACGCCCGCCTCCAGATCCTCGAGGCGATGAAGGCCGCGATCCCGGAGCCGCGTTCCGAGCTGAACAAGTACGCCCCACGGATCGAGGCCATCGAGATCCCGAAGGACAAGATCGGCGAGATCATCGGCCCCAAGGGCAAGGTCATCCGCGAGATGGAGGAGCAGACCGGCGCCACGATCGAAATCGAGGAGGAGGGGCAGGTCGGCATCGTCCGCATCGCCTCCAACGACGCCGATGTCCTCCAGGCCGCCAAGGACCGCGTGATGATGATCGCCTTCCCACCGGAGGCCGAGGTGGGCAAGACCTACGACGGCACCGTTGTGAACATCACCAAGTTCGGGGCGTTCGTCAACCTGCTGCCCGGCAGGGACGGATTGCTGCACATCTCGAAGATGGACCCGAATCGACGGGTGGAGGCAGTCGAGGACTACCTCAACCTGGGTGACGTGATCAAGGTCACACTCGATTCGATCGACCCCAAGACGGGCAAGCTCTCGCTGGTGCTGGCACAGGAGCTGGAGTACAGCGGCCCGCCGGAAGGCGAGCGCCCGGCCCGCTCCGATGACGGTGGTCGTGATCGCAATGACCGCGGTGGTCGTGATCGCAATGACCGCGGGGGCGACCGAGGTGGTCGTGATCGCGGGGGTGATCGTGGCGGTCGTGATCGCGGCGGAGATCGCGGGGGACGCGATCGGGACCGTGGTGGCGATCGCAATCGGGACCGGGCTCCCAGCGGAGACTCGTCGGGCAACCGCCGGGCGGCGCCGTCGTTCGACGACACGTTCGAGGAGATGCGCAAGAGCTGAACCGGTCGAAGACCGTACTGTCAGAGGAGCCGCCTTCGGGCGGCTCCTCTCCGTTGTGGCAGTTTCTAAGCTCCCCGGGATGCGAGCACTGTTCATTCAGCCGGATGCCACCGAGGAGCCGGGACTCGTCGGAGAGGCTCTGGTCGGGTACGGATTCGAGCTCGATACGTACATCATCCAGCCAGACCTGACCCGAACCGAGGGGTCGACCGACTTCCCCCCGCTTGGTGGACACGACCTCGTGGTGGTGACCGGGAGCCCATGGTCCGTGTTCGACGAGGAAGTGAGCTCTTGGGTAACGCCGCTCGTGCATCACATCCGGTCGGCCATCGAGACGGATGTGCCGATTCTCGGGATCTGTTTCGGTGCGCAGGCGATGTCGGTGGCGCTCGGGGGAGTCGTCGAGCGCTCCAACCGCTCGGAGTTCGGATGGGTGGACATCGACTCCACCGTCGGTCCGTTGTGTGGGCCGTGGTTCGAGTTCCACCAGGATGTGTTCTCAACCCCGGAAGGCGCCGAAGAGCTGGCGGCGAACGAGGTCGGTCCCCAGGCGTTCAGGGCCGGCCGATCACTGGCGGTGCAGTTCCATCCCGAGATCAGCGCCGGTCAGTTGCTGGGCTGGTACGACTCTGGTGAGGAGGGCCGGCTTCAGCACGCAGGCTTCGACACCCAGCGGGTCCTTGACGACACCATCCGACTCGAGGATGAGGCCCGGTTACGAGTCCGCCGCCTGATCGATTGGTTCGTAGAGGAGATCGCCAAGCTGCCCTGAACCCCCGCCCCATCACACCAGTGCGGCCGCCCCGGTGCGGGCCAGTTCGATGTCCCGGTCCTCCGGCAATCCGCTGACGCCGATTGCTCCCACGACCGTCTCGTCGACCGTCAGCGGAACGCCCCCGCCCCAGGTCGGGTATCGAAGGTCGCCGAAGTTGGTCATGGGGAAACCGTCCTCCCTGGATCGTCTCCCGAGTTCTTTCGACTCGATTTGCTCGCGTGCCGCGGCGTGGGCCTTGTTGATCGCGATCTGGATCGAAGGCAGTCGGCAGCCATCCGTCCGGGCAAACGCCATCAACTCTCCATGGCCGTCGACCACGGCAACGGCCGCGCCCTCGCCGTCATGCATCGCGTCCAGGACCGCCTGGAGCGCCCGCTGGGCGCCGGCATGGTCGAGGAAGGGCTGAGCGGGCACGATCGGATTCAAACAGGTCCCAAAGCACCGGGTCGGGTCAGCGAAGCGCGGTGTGAAGCAGGTCGATGAAGCGGGTCCGATCGGCCTCCAGCACGACGTCGACGTTCGGTTGCTCACCGGTCACAGAGAGGTGGTCGACCACGGTCTGTCCGCGTGACCAACGGCCCTCCACTTCGATCCCGACGAAGAGGCGCTCGACTCTGGTTGCAACCTCCGGATCGATCGCCACCGCCATAGCAATCGGATCCGGAAGGTCGAATCCGGCCAGTTTCGTCTCTGCCAGTGCGAAGTCGTCCAGGGTGGCCTGAATGTCGACGCAGAAACTGGCCCACCGAGTCCCGATTGCCCGAAGCGCGGCCTGGTCGTCAGGGGCGAAGACGGCGTATTTGTACGCGATGTCCCACCCCACCATGGTGATGGGCAAACCGGACCGGAACACGACGTCGGCGGCGTGTGGATCGGCCCAGAGGTTGTATTCGGATACCGGAGTCACATTTCCGCGTCCGCCGCCGACCCCGCCCATCATCACGTGTCGCCGGCAGCGGTCTGCCAGGTCCGGCCGCTGCTCCAGGGCTCTGGCGACGTTCGTGAGCGGACCGAGTGTGACCAGGACTAGGTCCGGGTGGCGGTCGAAGGCGTCGATGATCACCTCGGCTGCGTCACCGGGTGTGGGAACCCGGCCGGACAGAGGAAGACCGATGTCGCCCATCCCATCGATGCCATGGGTCTCCTGCGCGGTCTCGAGCGGGATCAGCAGCGGAGCCGCCGAACCCGAATACACGGGGGTGTCACGTTCGCACAGTTCCACTGTGTACAGCGCGTTCTGGACCGCTTGCCCGAGGGGCACATTGCCGGCGACAACCGTGATCGCCTCCACTTCCACTCCGGGAGTGCGAAGTGCCATCACCAGGGCGACGGCATCGTCGGATGCGGTGTCGGTGTCGATCAGGAGGCGGGTGCTCACGACCCGCGACGGTAGACGGTCGTCTTGTGGGGGGCGACCCTGGTCGAGGTCTGCGCCCCCGACGCCGCCAGTCTCCAGCCGCCAGCCTCCAGCCCAGCCGTCAGCCGTGTCGTCTTGCCGGTAGCTGGTGGCCGGCAGCCGGTAGCTGGGAGGTGGTTTCGACCGATCTGGTCCCCGCCGCCAGCCGCCAGTCGCCAGTCGCCAGCCTGGTAGCTGGTAGCTGGTAGCCGGTAGCTGGTAGCGGGTAGCTGGTAGCCGGTAGCTGGTAGCTGGAAGCTTGAGGGTCTCCGCGTTGTTTCTAAGGTTGCACACACCGGAGATCAGGAGCCCTCATGCGTCGAGCAGTCATCGTGTCCACCGCCCGTACCCCGATCGGCAAGGCGTATCGCGGGGCTTTCAACGACACTCCGGCCCCGTCTCTGGGGGCGATGGCGATTCGAGCTGCGGTCGAGCGCGCCGGCGTCGAGGGCGGAGAAATCGACGACGTCATCATCGGTTGCGCGATGCAGCAAGGAACCCAGGGCATCAATGTCGCCCGCGTGGCGGCCATGACCGCGGGGCTGCCGACCTCGGTGGCTGCCATGTCGATCGATCGCCAATGCTCGTCGGGACTCATGGCGGTGGCGACCGGTGCGAAGCAGATCACGGGCGATGGCGCCGACGTGGTCCTGGCCGGCGGCCTGGAGTCGATCTCACTGGTGCAGAACGAGCACATGAACATGTTCCGGGCGATGGATCCGGCCGCCCTCGATGTCCAGCCCGATATCTATCTGCCCATGATCGACACCGCCGAGGTGGTGGCGGACCGATACGGGATCTCTCGTGAGGCTTGTGACGAGTATTCGTTCCAATCCCAGGAACGAACCGCCCTGGCTCAGAAGAATGGTCTCTTCGACAACGAGATCATCGAGGTGACTGCCCGAAAGGCAGTCCTCGACAAGACGACCGGCGAGGTGAGCCACGAGGACGTGACTCTTCGGCTCGACGAGGGCAACCGCCCGGATACCACGCTGGAGGGGCTCTCGGGGTTGGCCCCGGTCCGTGGGGAGGGCCGCAACGTCACCGCCGGCAACGCGTCGCAGCTGTCGGATGGGGCGGCGGCGCTGATACTGATGGAGGAATCCGAGGCCGAGCGGCGGGGCCTGGAGCCGCTCGGTGCCTACGTCGGCATGGCGGTGGCGGGCGTCGACCCCGACGAGATGGGGATCGGACCCGTACAGGCCGTTCCCAAGCTCCTGGAACGCACGGGGAGGTCGATGGACGACGTCGGGATCTGGGAGTTGAACGAAGCCTTTGCAGTGCAGACGCTGTATTGCCGCGACCAACTCGGGATCGACAACGAGATCTTCAACGTGAACGGGGGAGCGATCTCGATAGGCCACCCGTACGGGATGAGCGGTGCCCGAATGGTCGGACACGTGCTCCTCGAGGGACGGCGCCGCGGCGCCCGATATGGCGTGGTGACGATGTGCGTG
>JBFHRE010000154.1:0-5377 GCA_041591895.1 Acidimicrobiia bacterium | reverse complement strand
GAGTGGACCGGGTTTCTTGTCAAGAGTAGGATCGCTCCCTCACGATGCCTACCGAACGAAGCAGTCGATCGGCGAAGTTCAGCGCCTGGAATCTCTTTCGGCGAGGCCTCACTGGGGAAGGCTGGCCACCGGCGTGGCGCTCTCACGACCTGAAGGACTCGTATGACGTCGTGATCGTCGGCGCCGGCGTACACGGACTCGCCACTGCCTACTACCTGGCAACCAATCACGGCATCACCAATGTCGCAGTGCTGGACAAGGGATATGTCGGCGGCGGAGGGTCGGGCCGGAACACGGCGATCGTGCGGTCCAACTACCTGACTCCCGAAGGGGTTCGCTTCTACGACCGGTCGGTGGATCTCTACCGGAACCTGGCCGCCGATCTCAACTTCAACGTGATGTTCTCGCGGCGTGGTCATCTGACGCTGGCACACAACGATGGTGCCGTACGCACCATGCGGTGGCGGGCCGAAGTCAACAAGGTCCTGGGAATCAATTCGGAGGTGATCGACCCCACCGAGATCAAGAAGCTCGTCCCGGAGATGGACACTTCAGACCATGCCAGATATCCGATCCTGGGAGCCCTGTATCACCCGCCGGGCGGGATCATCCGCCACGACGCCGTGAACTGGGGTTACGCCCGGGGAGCGGATCGCCTCGGGGTGCACATCCACCAGAACACCACCGTGACCGGGATCGACGTCTCGGCCGGGAGGGTGGTTGCCGTTCACACCGACAGGGGAGTGATCAACACCCCGCTCGTGGTCAACTGCACCGCCGGGTGGGCGACCACGATCTCGGACATGGTCGGTGTCAAGCTCCCGATCATCACCCACCCGCTCCAGGCCGCGGTCACCGAACCGGTGAAGTTCTTTCTCCATGCCGTCGTCGTCTCGGGTTCGCTGCACGTATACGTCAGTCAGACCGAGCGCGGAGAACTCGTCTTCGGGGCCTCGGTGGATCCGTACGCGTCGTACTCCATGCGAGGCTCGCTCGAGTTCACAGAGGAACTGGCCGGCCATGTACTCGAGCTGATCCCCTCGATTTCGAAGATGCGCGTGCTCCGGCAGTGGGCAGGGCTGTGTGACATGACACCCGACTATTCGCCGATCATGGGATTCACGCCGATCGACGGCTTCCTGGTGGACGTGGGTTGGGGAACCTATGGCTTCAAGGCCGGACCGGTCGCAGGTGAGGCGATGGCGGAGGCCGTGGCGACCAACCGAACCCCCGAGATCATCGCGGCGTTCGCTCTCGACCGTTTCGGCGCCGGCCGGCTCGTGGGCGAAAAGGGCGCCGCTGCGGTGGGACACTGATGATCCTCGTCCCGTGCCCGTGGTGTGGACCACGCAATTCCGCCGACCTGAGATATGTCGGCGAGTCGAGGCCCCGGCCGGATCCCACCGAATCGTCTACCGACGAATGGCGCTCGTATCTCTACATGCGTGACAATCCGGCGGGTTTGACGACCGAGACGTGGTATTGCCGGAGCGGTTGTCGCCGCTACTTCGTCGTGGAGCGGGATTCCGTGACCAACCAGATTCGGGCCGCGCGCAGGCCGCGCCTCCAACTCGACCTCGAGACCCAACCGTGAGCCGTCGTCTTCCCTCGCAACCTGGTGAAGTCATCGACCGCGAGCGATCGATCGAGTTCACCTTCGACGGACGGCCACACCGCGGGTACGCCGGTGACACCATCGCCTCGGCGTTGCTCGCCGCCGGAGTCACGGTTCTGTCCCGGAGCTTCAAGTACCACCGACCCCGGGGAGTGATGACAGCCGGATTCCTCGACCCTGGCGCAACGGTCCAGGTCGACGACGAACCCAATGTTCGAGGAGCGCATCGGAGGATCGAGCCGGGAATGGTCGTGCGCAGCCAGAACCGGTGGCCGAGCCTCGGCTTCGACGTGTTCGCCGCCAACGACCTGGTGGGTCGGTTCCTCACCGCCGGCTTCTACTACAAGACGTTCATCAGACCCCAGCGGCTGTGGCCGATCTATGACTCGATCCTGACCCGTTTCGCCGCCGGGGGCGAGGTTTCGGGCGATGCCCCTCACGCCTATTACGACAAGCGGTACGTTCACCCCGATGTGGTCGTGGCCGGGGGAGGGCTCGCCGGAATGACCGCCGCTCTCGCCGCCGGCGAGGCGGGCGCGTCGGTCTTGCTCGTGGAAGAGGAGTACGAACTCGGCGGGATGTCTCGATACGATCCTGCCGGTCTGGAGCGGCTCTCCTCGCTCCGGAAAGCGATCGCCGATCGTCCGGAGATCGAGGTCATGACGAACTCGGTCGTGACCGCACGTTACGACGACAATTGGGTCGCCATCCTCCAGCGAGGCCTGCCGGACGTCCACGAGCGACTGGTGAAGGCGCGGGCGAAGAGCCTCGTCGTTGCACCGGGTCTGATCGAGCGGCCCTTTGTGTTCGACGGCAACGATCTACCCGGCGTGATGCTCTCCACCGGAGTCAGGCGCCTGATCAACCTCTGGGCGGTTCGACCCGGTATGCGGGCGGTTGTGATGACGGCCAACGATTCCGGCGACGCCGCGATCCGCGACCTGGAACGAGCCGGGGTGGAGATCGGACACGTCGTCGACGCCCGGCAGGGCGGGATGCTGGTCAGGGCCGGCGGGCGGAAGTCCGGCGTCCGGTGGGTCGAAGTCGACGGTGGGCGGCGGATCCGGTGCGACCTCGTCGTGACGGCCGTCGGTTGGACTGCGCCCACCGCGCTCCTCAACATGGCGGGCGACCGGCCGGTCTACGACCCGCGCGCCGCTCGATTCTTCCCGTCCCGGCTTCCCGACGGCGTGTTCGCCACCGGTTGGATCGCCGGCGACGGGAGCGATGACGAACTGGCGGACCACGCCGCGGCCGTCGGACACGAAGCCGCCCGCGTCGCGATCCAGATCGGGCGATCGTGGCAGGCGGCACGGCCTTGGGCGGCCCCGGTCGACCCGGCCGCCGGGCTCGAGGGTCGCGAGCCTCCGGTCCTGGATCGCCATTCGCACCCCGAGCTGTACCGCTCCTCAACCCATGGCGTGATCGACTTCAGCGAGGACGTGACATCGAAAGACATACTGGCCGCAGCCGCCGAAGGGTACGACTCAATCGAGCTGGTCAAACGGTTCACCACCGCGACGATGGGACCCAACCAAGGAAAGCTCGAGACGGTCAACGCGGTCGCGATGCTTGCAGAGGCAAGGGCGCAGACGATCGCCGATGTCGGAACCACGGTCTGGCGGCCGCCCTATGCGCCGATCACCCTCGGCGCCCTCGGCGGCAGAACGTGGGAACCGGTACGGGTGTCGCCGATGCACTCCTGGCATGTCGCCCGTGGGGCGGTGCCGCTGGTGGCCGGTCAATGGATTCGCCCCGAGCACTACGGGAACCCGCTGCGAGAGGTGGCAACCGTGCGGAGCGGGGTTGGCATCATCGATGTCACCCCTCTCGGCAAGCTGGATCTCCGCGGACCAGACGTGCCCCGCCTCCTCAACCTGGTGTACGTCAACAAGTGGTCGAATCTGCCGGTTGGCGGGGTCCGGTACGGAGTCATGTGCGCCGAGGACGGCGTGATCCTCGACGACGGGGTCACGGGCCGGCTCGGCCAGGACCACTACCTCATGACCACCACCTCGTCCGGCGCGGCCACCGTCTGGGAGTGGATCGAGAACTGGCTTCAGACCGAGCACCCCGACTGGCAGGTTCACGTCACACCCGTGACCACGGGGTTTGCGTCGATGAACGTGGCCGGGCCCCGGTCTCGGGACCTTCTTCAACGTCTGGTGTCGGACATCGACCTTTCTCCCGAGTCCTTCCCATACATGGCGGTTCGGCAGGGGTCGATTGCCGGCGTGGACTGCTTCATGTGGCGCATCGGGTTCACCGGGGAGCTGTCATTCGAGCTCCATGTGCCGGCCGGATTCGGGCTTCACGTGTGGGAAGCACTGTTCGAGTCCGGGGCAGACCTGGGGGTGGGACCGTTCGGGGTGGAGGCCCAGCGCATCATGCGTCTCGAGAAGGGTCATTTCATCGTCGGCCAGGACACGGACGGCCTGATGCAGGGCTACAGCGCCGGCCTCGAGTGGATGATCAAACTGGACAAGCCGGACTTCGCCGGGAAACCCGAGCTGGTGTGGCAATCCACGACCGACTCGAATCGGCTCGTGGCGATCCAACCGATCGACCACCTGGTGGTGCCCCCCGAGGCCTCCCAGATCATGGACGGCCCGCATGCCGTCGGCAGGGTCACCTCGTCCCGCTTCTCTCCAACGCTTGGTCGCTCGATCTGTCTGGGTGTGGTCCCGCCCCACCTCTCCATCCCGGGCACGATTATCACCATCCGGCTCCCGAACCGGACGGACGCCCAGGCACGGATAATGGAACACCACGCCCACTTCGATCCGGAAGGATCGAGGCTCCGTGTCTGACGGCACTCGCAAGACGCCGGTGGCCCGGAGTCCCATCCACCCTCCCGACCCCACCGAGGTCGACCGCGGCTGGATCGTGTCGCGGCGTGAATCCGATGCTCCGGTTCGACTCTCGGACGCCTCCCCGACGGTCAAGGTGGTGGTCAAGTCCGATCGGTCGCGGTTCGACCTCGCCTACGGACGGGCGAGATGGGAGCATCAGCGGTTGGTGATCGGCTCCAGCCCCGGCGAGTGGACGATCATCGGTCCCCCGGGCGAGCCGCTCGGCAGCGATGCGCTCGAGGCTGTCGACGCCGTCGACATCACCCATGGGCGCGCCCTCGTCCGGCTCACCGGTGAGGCTGCTCCTCGGGTCTTGGAGAAGGTCTGTGCAATCGATCTGTCCGAGCCGATGTGCCCCAACCTGGCTGCGTTCCGGGCATCCGTGGCCAATGTGGTCACCGACGTGGTACGAGACGACCGGGAAGGGACACGGTCCTACCTCTTGTCATGCGAGCGCTCCAGCGGCCAGTTCCTCTTCGATGCAATCCTGGATGCCGGCGCCGAGTTCGGCATCGACGTCGAGGGGTTCCAGGTGTGGTGCAGTCCCGACGCCCGGTCCGGCGCCGCTTCCGACCTGTGACGGTCGCCGGCAGGGGCCAGATCGAGGTGGCCCAACGAATGACCCCGGGACTTGGGCGTCCCTTCAGGCTGAGCTCCGGAGAATCTTGAACATGGCCTTCCCCTTGGCGAGTTCGTCTACCAGCTTGTCGAGGTAGCGGATCTCTCGCATCGTGGGTTCTTCGATGTCCTCGACCCTGACGCCGCAGACGACGCCGGTGATGAGTGACCGGTGCGGGTTCATCTTCGGGGCCTCGGCGAAGAACGTCTCGAAGTCGGTCCCGTCGTCCAGTCGTTCGTCCAACCGCTTCTGGCTGTAGCCGGTGAGCCACGAGATGACCTCGTCTACCTC
>JBFHRE010000153.1:0-5531 GCA_041591895.1 Acidimicrobiia bacterium | reverse complement strand
CTCGAATCAGTCGGTGCCCAGATGGTGCTTGCCAACACCTATCACCTGATGTTGCGGCCGGGGGCCGAACTCGTTGCCGAGCTGGGCGGGCTCCACTCCTTCATGGGATGGAACGGGCCGATCCTCACCGATTCCGGCGGCTATCAGATCTTTTCCCTCGACCCCGTGATCGACGAAGAGGGAGCCCGATTCCGGTCCACGTATGACGGATCCTCGGTCCTGCTCAGCCCCGAGGAGTCGATGCGCGTCCAGCAACTCCTCGGGCCGGATGTCGCCATGGTGCTCGATGTTCTGGTGGGGCTGCCGGCACCCGCGGAGGTGGTGTCGGACGCTGTGGAGCAGACGCTGCGCTGGTCGGAGCGTGCGCTGACCGCGCATGCGCGACCCGATCAGGCACTGTTCGGAATCGTCCAGGGCGGGGTGGATCCGGTGCTCCGGAGGCGCTCCGCCCGAGGAACGGCTGCACTGGGCTTCGCCGGGTTCGGAATCGGCGGTCTGTCTGTGGGGGAGGCGGCTGACGAACGGAACCGGGCGTTGGAGGCGACCGTGCCCGAGCTGCCGGCGTCGAAGGTGAGGTACGTGATGGGGCTCGGCGATGCAGAGGGTGTGCTCGACGCGGTCGGCCGGGGCTGCGATCTGTTCGATTGCGTGTGGCCGACTCGACTCGCCCGTCACGGTCGGATCCTGACGCTCGACGGCGACTTCAATCTCCGCCGTGCCGAATACTCCTCCGACTCGCGACCGCTCGACGAAACGTGTCGCTGTCACACCTGTGCAACCGTATCCCGGGCGTACCTTCGTCATCTCCTGACCACCAATGAACTGACGGCGTTCAGGCTCCTCAGCCTGCACAACCTCACGTTCACGCTCGATCTGATGGCCCAGACCCGCGTCGCGATCGCAGAAGGCCGCTTCGATTCCTTCCGGGATGACGTGAAAGCGCGGCGCCGCGGCATGCAGGCCGGCGCGAGCGGCTAACCTCCCGGCGGTTCCAAGAAAACTTCATGATCTACCTTCTCGCACAGACAGACGCACAACAGCCGTCGCTCCTCCCGTTCATCCTCATCATGGGCCTCTTCCTGGTCGGGATGAACGTGCTGCAGCGACGCCGCATGCGCAAGCAACAAGGATTCCAGGAGTCGATCGAGGTCGGTGACCGCGTTCAGACGATCGGTGGTATCCAGGGCCGAGTGATCAGCTCCGACGACTCGTCGGTGGTCCTCGAAGTCGAGTCGGGCAAGATCCGCTTCGCCCGCCGGGCCCTCGCCACCAAACTCTCCGAGCCCAGCTGATGCGCCGCAGACTCATCGGCCTCTTCGTCGTGTTCGTGCTCGCCTGGGGTGGGCTCGCCACCCTCACCGTCACCGGGTACGAACCCCGACTCGGTCTCGACCTCCAGGGGGGAACGTCGGTGCTACTCACGGCACCGGATGGAACCGACGCGGACGTGCTCGAACAGGCCGTCGAGCAGATGCGTCGCCGGATCGAGGACATCGGCGGCGTCCAGGAGCCGGAAATCCAGATCTCGGGGTCGAACACGGTCCTCGTCCAGCTACCGGGTGTGTCCGACGAGGAACGGGCTCTCGAGGCGATCGGTCGAACGGGCCTCTTGACGTTCCGCCCCGTGCTCGGCGTCACGCCGGGGCTGATCGGACCGCTGGGCAGCTCGTACGTCGACCCCACGACCACCACCACCACCACGCCAGACACCGCGACCACCACGGACGCCTCCTCGACCACCGTGGCTCCTTCCTCGACCGTGCCAAGCACGACGACGACCGAGGTCGCGATTCCGCCGGAGCTCGTGGACAACATCGACCCGCAGAGTGGTCTGACGCTGACCGACGACCCGACCGAAGAGGCCTACCTCCCGTACCTGACCTCGACGTTTGGCCAGGTGTTCCCGGTGATCCTCCACCTCGGGCCGGCTCAGGTCTTCGGAGACACCATCGAGGACGCTGCCCCGGGCTACGACTCGACCCGGGCGGAGTGGCTGGTTCAGCTCGAGTTCGACGCCGCCGGTGGCCAGGCATTCGCCGACCTGACCGGCAAGGCGGCCGGCGAGCCGAGCGGCGATCCCCGCCGCCAGATCGCGATCGTTCTCGACGGGGAGGTGATCTCGTCGCCCGCCGTCAACGAGGACGTCGACCCGGGGGTGGGCATCACCGGCGGGAGAGCCGTGATCACCGTTGGAAACAACCAGCAGGAGGCACAGGATCTCGGGGTCGTCCTCCGGTACGGAGCGCTTCCAGTCGCCTTCGAGCGCAGCCAGGTCAACAAGGTCTCCGCCACCCTCGGTGCCGACTCGCTGCGAATCGGCCTGATCTCGGGTCTGGCAGGGCTGGCCCTGGTGGCTCTGGTGCTCGTGATCTATTACCGATCCCTCGGCGTGGTGGCCATCTTCGGTCTCACGGTGTTCGGATCCCTCCTGATCGGCATCTTCAGCCTCCTCGGAGAGCGCATCGGACTGACGCTCACCCTGGCCGGAGTGACCGGCATCATCGTGTCGGTTGGCATCACCGCGGACAGCTACATCGTCTACTTCGAGCGGATCAAGGACGAGATCCGCAACGGCAAGCGGGTCCGGTCGGCCGTCACGGACGCGTTCCAGAGCGCCTTCCGCACGATCTTGACCGCAGACTTCGTGTCGCTGCTCGCGGCGGGCCTGTTGTTCTACCTGGCGGTCGGGCCGGTCAAGGGCTTTGCACTCTCGCTGGGGATCGCCACCCTGCTCGACATCTTCGTCGCGAGGGCATTCACCAGAAGGGCGGCATGGGTCGTGGCCCACACCCGCTTTGGGGGCGGAGAGGGCGCAATGTCGATCGCCGCTGCGGCGGGAGTCCCCAAAGAGGAGCGGCGATGAGCCTGTACCAGCGGATCTCACGCGGGGAGACGACAATCGATTTCGTCGGCTTGCGCCGGCGCTGGTTCGCCATCTCGGCCATCTTTCTGACAGTCGCCGGAATCGCGTTTGCATTCCGCCAGTTGAATCTCGGAATCGAGTTCGAAGGCGGGGTCGCGATCCAGGCCGACAATCCGGCGGGTGCCGAGGTGAGCGAGATCCGCCAAGCGGCCACATCCGCCGGTGCCGGAGGTGCCAGAGTCCTCCTGATCAATGACGGCGAAGCCATCCGGGTCGAAACCCCACCGGTGGACGGGGACACCGAGCAGCGACTCGTCGAAGCTATCGCGGAGGTCACCGGGACCGACCCGGCCGACAACTCCCGGGAATCCGTCGGACCGACTTTCGGCAACCTGGTCGCCCGCCAGGCCGTCATCGCGCTCGGGGTCTTCCTCCTGGCGGCGGCGATCTTCATCTCATTCCGGCTCGAGTGGAAGATGGCGGGGGCCGGCATGGTCGCCCTCATCCACGACCTCTTCATCACCCTCGGGGTCTACGCCATCACCGGCTTCGAGGTGACCCCGGCCACCGTGGTCGCCCTTCTCACGATCCTCGGGTATTCGCTGTACGACACAGTGGTCGTCTTCGACAAGGTCGAGGAACTCGAATCCGAACTGACCCGGGAGATGACCTACACCGATCTCGTCAACCGGTCCATGAACCTGGTACTGGCGAGATCGCTCAACACTTCATTGACCTCGTTGCTCCCGGTCGGCTCGCTCTTGTTCGTCGGATCGATCCTGCTCGGTGCCGCGTCGCTGAGGGACTTCGCACTGGCGTTGTTCGTGGGCATCGCCTCCGGTACCTATTCGTCGATCTTCGTCGCCGCACCGCTGCTGGCGGTGTGGAAGGAGAAAGACCAGGAGTGGATCGACCACCGCCTCCGGATCGAACGACGGGCGGCAGGACTCCCCGTGACCGACCGGTCCAGGCGGCGCGCCAGCGCCCCCGCCGCGATGCCGTTGTCGGGCGGAGCGCGACCCCGGCCTCCCAGAAAACGCAACCGCTGACCGGGTAGGCTGTCGGGGTGGATCTCCAGTCTCGAATCCGTTCAATCCCGGACTACCCCAACCCCGGGATCACCTTCTTCGACATCACGCCGGTGTTGGGTGACGGGGCTTCGTTCATCCACCTGATGCATGCCCTGACGGATCCGTTCCGTGACATGTGCATAACAAAGGTGGCGGGCATCGAGGCGCGCGGCTTCGTGCTCGCTGCCCCGGCCGCCGAGCGGCTCGAGGCCGGATTCGTCCCGGTTCGCAAGCCGGGCAAGCTCCCATACCAGACTCTGTCCCGCTCCTACGAGCTGGAGTACGGCACCGATGCGCTCGAGATCCACGTCGACGCCGCCGGCCCCGACGACAGAGTCCTGGTGGTAGACGACGTGATCGCCACCGGTGGAACCGCGTCCGCCGCCATCGGCCTCATTCAGGACCTGGGCGCCACCGTCGTGGGCTTCAGCGTGTTCATCGAGCTCGGTTTCCTGGGCGGGTCGGCCCGGATCGATCAGGTGCCGTTCCATGCTGTACTCCGCTACGACTGAACACGACCCGGATCGCGCGTTCGAATCGATCCTGGAGGAGTACCTCGCCCAGCACCCGTCCGGCGATCCCGACCTGCTGAGACGGGCCTACCAGCTGGCCAAGGACGCCCACGCCGGTCAGACCCGAAAGTCGGGGGAGGAATACATCACCCACCCGGTGGCGGTCACCCAGATCCTGACTCATTTCGGGATGGACGGGGCGACCCTGGCCGCGGCTCTGCTCCACGACACCGTCGAGGACACTCCCGTGACGCTGGAGCAGATCAACGATGAGTTCGGGAGCGAGATCGCCCACCTCATCGACGGTCTCACCAAGTTGGACCGCATCCAGTACACGACCCGGGAGGCGGCCCAGGCCGCCACGATCCGCAAGATGGTCGTGGCCATGGCTCAAGACATGAGAGTGCTGCTGATCAAGCTCTGCGACCGGCTCCACAACATCCGAACCGTGGACGCGCTCCGGGTGGAGAAGCAGAAGCGAGTGGCCGCCGAGACCCTGGACGTGTACACGCCGCTGGCGCACCGCCTCGGGGTCCAGGAGGTCAAGCACGAACTCGAGGACCGCTGCTTCCGCATCCTGTATCCGGGTCCCTTCGCCGAGATCGAGGCCAAACTGTCGGAGCGGGCGCCGGAACGCGACGTGTTCATCGACAAGGTGATCTCGGAGATGACGGCGATGCTCGACGACGCCGGGGTGGAGGCGGATGTGTCGGGGCGACCAAAACACCACTATTCGATCTACCGGAAGATGGTGGAGTCGGGGCGACCCTTCGAGGACATCCACGATCTCATCGGGATCAGGGTGATCTGCAAGAGCGTGGCCGGGTGCTACTCGGCTCTGGGACTGGTCCACGCCAAGTGGATACCGGTGTCGGGCCGGTTCAAGGATTACATCGCGATGCCCAAGTTCAACCTGTACCAGTCGCTTCACACCACCGTGATCGGGCCAGACGGAAAGCCACTCGAGATCCAGATCCGTACCGAGGAGATGCACCGACTCGCCGAGACCGGGATCGCCGCCCACTGGCGCTACAAGGAGGGACCGGAGGCGGTTGACCTCGCCTGGGTCGGAAATCTGCGGATGCT
>JBFHRE010000152.1:0-5593 GCA_041591895.1 Acidimicrobiia bacterium | reverse complement strand
CCGATCGCCATCGTCACCGAGGTGACCGGGATATTCAGCGTGAATCCATTGCCGAGCGTGCCGTTCAGCGTGGCGGGGATGTTGTTATAGATCACCACCCCCGCCGCGCCGGCGTTGAAGGCGTTGGTCGCCTTCAATGCGAACGTGCATGCGCCCCGCCGGATGAGGGCGATGTTCCCGGCCGGGAACCCGGCGAAGTCGCCGGCGTCGCAACCAGGAGTGGCATCGGCAGGGGGAACCGCCAGTGCCGTCACGGGTGCGGTCACGTCGCCGCTCCCCGAGTAGGCCATGATGTTGTTGACGATCGGTCCGGCCGGCGGCGGCGACACCTGCTCCAACACCGAAGGTGTGAGCGAGATGAACGTCTGGAACACGAACTCCTGGACCGAGACGTCGTAGCCCGCCGCCCGCATCCGGTTCTCGACATAGGCCGCGGAGGCGTCGTAACCGGCCGTGCCCGAGGTGCGAATACCGTTGTTGGCATCGGCGTGCGCTTGGAAAGCCGCCTGGTGGGCGCGAGCACCGTCGAGTGTCGTACATTCGAGCAGGCTCTTGTAGGTGGTGTTGGCCCTCGTGTCGCACCCCGGTACAGCCGCGGTGGCGGGGGCCACCGTGAGTGTCAGCAGGAGCGAGACGAGAAGAACGAGTCGCTTGCGCATGTGGTTCCTCTCCTTGCGGGCGTGGGCCCGTCCCCGTGTCGTCGCTAGAGGGTATGCGCCTGACATCTGGGGAACCCTGGAAAGCCAAACTCGCTTTTCGCGCTCTCCGATTCCGTTTTTATCAGTCCAGCGGTCACTCAGCGACCGCTGGACGCGCGAGAACGATGGATGGGGTCATGCAACCGAAAGATCGAGCCTTCGCAACAGTTGGGCGTTGAGGGCGACCACCACCGTCGAGGCGCTCATCAGCACCGCCGCCGCAGCCGGTGCCAGCGTGATCCCGGCCCAGGCCAGCGCACCGGCCGCAGCCGGAATCGCCAGTACGTTGTAACCGGTCGCCCAGGCCAGGTTCTGGATCATCTTCCGGTATCCAGCCGAGGACAGGCGTCGAATCCCAACGACCCCTCGGGGGTCATCCGAGGCGAGCACGATTCCGGCCGATTCGATCGCAACGTCGGTGCCGGCTCCGATCGCGATCCCGACATCGGCTTGAGCCAGAGCCGGGGCGTCGTTGACACCGTCGCCGACCATCGCCACTCGAAACCCGCGGTCCTGCATCTCGGCCACTTTCGAGTGCTTGTCCTCGGGCAACACCTCGGCCATGACCTCGTCGATCCCGAGATCCGAAGCAACGGCCTCCGCTACCTGACGGGCATCGCCGGTGATCATCGCCACCCGAACCCCGAGATCGTGGAGACGGTCGACGGCCTCCCGTGACTCCGCCCGAACGGCATCCTCCAGCGACAGTGCACCGACCACCCGGCCGTCGTCGATCACGTACAGGACCGCCGCCCCTCGTCCGGCCCATCGCTCGCCGACCTCGGCCAGATCCGCAGGCACCTCGAGACCGCGCTCTCTGATCAGGTTGGGGCCGCCCACGGTCACCTTCCTGCCGGCAACGTCGGCCTCTACCCCTCGCCCGCTCATCGATCGGAAACCGGAAGCGGCCGGCACCGCGGTCCGCTCCTCGGCCGCCCGGACGATTGCCCGAGCGAGCGGGTGCTCGCTTTCTCCTTCGACGGCTGCCGCCAGCCCCAACAGCCGGTCGTCGTCACCGTCCACCGACGCCACTCCGGTCACCCGGTGGGCGCCCTGGGTGAGCGTGCCGGTCTTGTCGAACAGCACCACGTCGACGGTCCGCATCCGCTCGAGCGCCAGACGGTCCTTGACCAGAATCCCGTTGCGGGCGGCCATCGAGGTCGAGATGGCGATCACGAGCGGAATGGCCAGACCGAGCGCATGGGGGCAGGCGATGACGAGGACGGCCACCGTGCGGACGACCGCCTGGTCGACCCGGCCCACCGCCAGCCAGCCGATCACCGTGACGACCGCTGCTCCGACGGCGACATAGAACAGGATCGCCGCCGCCCGATCTGCCAGAACCTGCGCCCTCGATCGCGATTGCTGGGCCATCGCCACCAGACGCTGGATACCGGCGAGAGCGGTGTCGTCGCCCACTGCCTCGACCCGGACCCGGATGGAGGAGTCGGTGGCGACGGTTCCCGCCACCACCCGGTCGTCGATCGACTTCGACACCGGTCGCGACTCGCCCGTGATCATCGACTCGTCGACCTCGGCCGCGCCGTCGACGATCGAGCCGTCGGCCGGCACCCGCGCTCCAGGGCGCACCAGCACGACGTCACCTCGCGTGAGATCTGCGATCGAAACGGTTTCGGTGCCGCCGTCGACGACCCGCTCTGCCTCGTCCGGCAGCAACTCCGCCAATGCGGCCAGCGCCCCTCGCGCCTGCCCGATCGCCCGCATCTCCATCCAGTGGCCGAGCAGCATGATCGTGATCAGCGCCGCCAGTTCCCACCAGAACTCCAAGTCGAACCAGCCGAAGGTGGTCGCGGCCGAGGCGAAGAAAGCCACCGTGATCGCCATCCCGATCAGCAGCATCATTCCGGGCGCTCGATCTCGCGCCTCCTGGACGGCGCCCTTCAGGAATGGGCTGCCTCCGTAGATGAAGATGAACGTCCCCAGGACCGGTGCGATCCACCCCGACCCCGGGAACGACGGTGCGATGTAGCCGAACCACTCCTGGATCATCTCTGAGAAGAAGACGACCGGGAGTGTCAGTGCCAGCGAGAGCCAGAACCGGTCCCGGAACATGGCCGGGCTGTGACCGGCATGCTTGTCGTGCCCGCCGTGTGCGGAGTGGGAGTCGTGGCCGCCGTGCATCGAGTCGCCACTGGAGTGCTCCTCCGTCATCGGGTCGGAGGGCTGATGGTGCATTTCGTGGTTGTGGTGGGTTGTCATGGACTCTCCTCGATGAGTCAGGAACGGATCAGTCGCTCGATCGCCTTGGTGGCCTCGACCACCTTCTGGTCGGCGGCCGCCGGGTCATCGCCGGCGATCGCCTCGGCGACACAGTGGCGGACGTGTTCGTCGAGCAACCCGACCGCAAGCGAGCGCAGTGCGGCCGACACCGCCGAAATCTGGGTGAGGACGTCGATGCAGTAGGTGTCGGCCTCGACCTGACGTCGGAGACCTTTGACTTGTCCCTCGATTCGGGCGAGCCGCCTGAGATAGTCGTCCTTGCCTGCCGTGTACCCGACCATGTTCTACTCCCTTGATACCCTAGAGGGGTATAGTATCACCAGTCGAACCTGCTGTCCATGAGAAATCGACGAGCGATGCACCTGCCCGCCCCGATCGGTACGGTGGGAGCGTCATGGCAGAAGAACGACGACTCGCTGCCGTCGTGGTGGGCGACGTTGTCGGCTACTCGGCGATGATGGGCCGGAACGAGTCCGACACCCTCGCAAGGATCTTCGCTTTCCAGGCCCAGGTCCTGGAGCTCGTCGTGGCCGGCCACGGCGGCCGGATCGTCAAAACGACCGGGGACGGATTTCTCGCCGAGTTCTCGTCGGCGGTGAACGCGGTGAAGGCTTCGGTGGCGATCCAAAACGCGATGCTGAGCAGGGACGACGCCGGCGATCCTCTCCGGCTGCGAATCGGCGTGCACGTCGGCGACGTAGCGATCCGCGATGACGACATCTTCGGTGACAGCGTGAACATCGCGGCGCGTCTCGAGCAACGTGCCCACCCCGGGAGCGTCCTGATTTCTGCTTCGGTTCATCAGCAACTCGAAGGACACGACGTCGCCGGATTCGTCGAGATCGGGGCTCTCGATCTCAAGAACATCGCCCGCCCGGTCGTGGCCTGGCAGTGGGAGGGCGGTACTCCGGTAACGCCGACGACGCCCTCGACAAGAGCGGATCGACCTTCGATCGCCGTCATGCCGTTCGACAACCTCTCGAGCGATCAGGATCAGGATTTTCTGGCCGACGGGGTGGTCCAGGACCTGATCAACAACCTGTCACGGTTCCACTGGTTTCGGGTCATTGCTCGTGCCTCCACCTATGCGGTGGAGCGAGACGGGCTGACGGTGGATGAGATAGCTTCGAGGCTCGGTGCTCGATATCTGCTTCAGGGCAGCGTCCGACGTTCAGGCAATCGGATCCGCATCACCGTCGAACTGATCGACGCCTCCTCCGGTGATCATCTGTGGGCCGAGCGCATCGACCGGACGGTCGACGACCTCTTCGAAGTCCAGGACGAGATCGTCACCCGGATAGTCGGCTCAGTGGTGCCGGAGTTCGTGGCTGCGGTCGGGTCGATCGGACGTTCCGGCGAACAGACCGCCCCCTCGTCCTGGGAGATGGCGATGCGCGGCTGGAGCCTCGTGTGGCGCCTCGACGGTTCCGAGGCGACGATCCTCGAGGCAAGACGTCATTTCAACCGGGCGCTGCAACTCGACCCCGAGAACGGGATGGCCCATGCCGGGCTGGCGTTCAGCTACGGGAACCCTTTCTACCTGGCAGGTCTGGAACGAGATGTCGATCGGGCTCTCGAGGAGGCCGGTCGGGCGACGACAATCGATCCTCGCGATGCGTTCGGGTGGTGTCTCCTCGGGGCGTCCCACATGTGGAACGAGAGCTTCGACGAGGCCGAGCGACACCTCAAACGCGCGATCGCCTTGAATCCGAGTCTCGCCTTGGCGCACATCTACCTTGCCGCAATCTGTTCCTGGCGCGGTGACGTGACAGGAGCGGATACGTGGACGGCCACCGCCGTGAAGCTGAGTCCGGCAGACCCGATGCTTCCCTTCGCCCGAGTCTGCCGAGCGATGGCGAGGTTCGTCGCCGCCGACTACAAGGGCGCGCTGTTGATCGCAGATGAGGTTCTGTCTGAGAATCGCGGCCTGCCTTCTGTCTGGAGAGTCAGAGCCGCTTCCCTCGAATCCATGGGTGAGCATGAATTGGCCGCCGAATCCGTCAGGCAGATGGAGCGCCTCGCGCCGATCACCATGAGCTGGGCACGCGAGAACCTCACCCCGTTCACCGATCCCGAACGCTGGCAGGCATACCTGTCCGCCCTCGAGTCGGCCGGCATTCCTCCAGGATGAAATCCCGTCTGTTCCAAACCATTCTCCGCCGAACGGTCGAGCCAAACCTGACGACCCCGCCACTCGATGCCACAATCGCTCCGACCGCCCTCGTAGCTCAGGGGATAGAGCGACTGCCTCCTAAGCAGTAGGTCGCAGGTTCGAATCCTGCCGGGGGCACCGACCGTCACATGGCGCCGACAACGCACGCCCGATAACCTCCCACCGTGCCCGACTTCTACTACGAACCCCTCTCCTACCTCGACGCCTCGTTCCTGGCGCTCGAGACGCGGACGACGCACATGCATGTCGCCGGGGTGGCGATCTTCAAGGCCAACGGCCTGGCGGTGGACCGGGGTGGCATCGACATCGAGCGGATCAGGACTCACGTCGAGTCAAAGCTCCAATACATCCCCCGCTATCGGCAGCGACTGGCCTACGTCCCATACAACCGGGCGCCGGTGTGGATCGACGACGACTCGTTCAGTTTCGACTACCACGTCCGGCACACCAGCCTCCCCCGCCCTGGTTCGGACGACCAGCT
>JBFHRE010000151.1:0-5707 GCA_041591895.1 Acidimicrobiia bacterium | reverse complement strand
GGGTGCGTGGCGATGGACGACTGCCTGGCGTTCGCGATCGAGACCAACCAGTCCGAGGGGGTCTGGGGAGGGCACACCGCCTCCGAGCGGGCACGTCTCCGTCGCCTCTGGCTGAGGGATTTGCGCCGGGCCAGCTGACCTGCTGGCGGGCAAGGGGGATTCTCGATTGGCAGGGTCCCCGAATAGGGTCGTCGTCGTGCCAACCCCCTCGAAACTCTCCATCACCTTCGATTACCTCTGCCCGTTTGCCCGCAACGCCCACGAGGCGGTGCTCGACGCCGTCGCCGCCGGCACGATGGAAGCACCGGAATACCGGCCGTTCTCGCTCGCCCAGGTCCACCTCGAAGACGGCGAGCTGTCGGTCTGGGAGGCGCCATCAGGCAAGTCCGGTGTCTTGGCGCTCCAGTGGGGTGTGGCGGTGCGCGATCATCTCTCGGAGTCCTTTCCGGCTGTCCACAGGGCGCTGTTTGCCGCCCGGCACGACCAGGGGTTGAACATCAAGGACGAGCAGGTCGTGAGACAGGCCGTGGCGTCCACCGGTGTCGATCCCGACGAGGTGGCGGACATCGTCGCTTCCGGCAAGCCGCTCGAGGTGATCGGCGCCCAGCACACGGAGGCGGTCGAGACCTGGGGCGTCTTCGGGGTGCCTACGTTCATCTGCGGGGACGAAGCCGTGTTCATGCGATTCATGGAGCGGGGTCGAGTCGATGACCTCTCTCGGGCCCTCGATTTGCTCGATTGGACCCGGCTCAACGAGTTCAAGAGAGCCCGCATCCCCCGCTGAGCCGTTACCCGCCGGTAACACGCTGGAAACAGAAGCGGTCCACCCTCCCCTCGACATCCACGAGGAGGAGAACCTTGGATAGCGGAAGCATCGCCTGGGTGCTGGTTGCGACCAGCCTGGTGCTGTTCATGACGCCGGGACTGGCGTTGTTCTACGGGGGCATGGTGCGGACGAAGAACGTCCTCAACATGCTGATGATGAACTTCTTCACCATTCCGGTGGTGACGGTCATCTGGTTGCTGGTGGGCTACTCGCTGGCGTTCGACACATCGGTCGGCGGAGCAGGCATCATCGGTGGTCTGGGGAAGTTCGCGCTGAATGGAGTCGCCGGCGACGAGCTCCTGTTCTTCGCCTTCCAGATGATGTTCGCCATCATCACGCCTGCCCTCATCAGCGGAGCGGTCGCCGATCGGATGAAGTTCTCCGCCTGGGTGGCGTTCTCGGCGCTGTGGGCGCTGATCGTCTATCCGATCGCGGCCCACTGGGGGTTCGCGGGTGACGGCTGGTTGTTCGCCTGGGGTGCCAGAGACTTCGCCGGCGGCCTGGTGATCCACATCAACGCCGGGATCGCGGCACTGGCGCTGATCCGGGTTCTGGGTCCGAGGCGCGGCTTCAAAACCGACGTCATGCGGCCGCACTCCCTGCCATTGACACTCATCGGCACCGGCATTCTCTGGTTCGGCTGGTTCGGGTTCAATGCGGGTTCGGCGTTCGCCGCTGACGTCACCGCGGTCAATGCCCTGGTCACGACGCAGGTCGGGGCATCGCTCGGAGCCCTGGGGTGGACCATCGCCGAGTGGAGGAAGACCGGAAAGCCGACACTGCTCGGTGCGGCATCGGGCGCCGTCGCCGGGTTGGTCGCGATCACGCCCGCCGCCGGATTTGTCGGCCCGCTGTCCGCGCTCGCCATCGGGCTGATCGCCGGCTTCGTCTGTTACCGAGCGGTGTCGCTCAAGGAGCGCTTTGGCTACGACGACTCGCTCGACGTGGTGGGGATCCACATGGTCGGTGGGATTCTGGGATCGCTGCTGACCGGGGTGTTCTCGTCCAGCGCCGTGAACGCCAACGGGTTCGACGGCCTCATCTACGGTGGGGGAGGCTTCTTCGTCAAGCAGTTGGTAGGAGTGCTCGCCATCCTCGTATTCAGCTACGTGGTTTCGTTCGTGCTGGCGAAGGTGGTCGATGCCGGCATCGGCCTCCGGGTGGATGAGCGGTCGGAGCTCGAAGGCCTCGACATCACCCAGCACGAAGAGCGGGCCTACACGGCCGAGTGAGGAGGAGATCGTGAAGCTGATCATTGCATTCATCAAGCCGTTCAAGCTCGACGAGGTGAAAGAGGCCCTCAGAGGGCTCGGTGTCACCGGGATGTCGGTCGCAGAGGTTCGAGGGTTCGGTCGCCAGGCCGGCCAGACCGAGGTGTACCGGGGGGCGGAGTACACGGTTGACTTCGTGCCCAAGATCCGCATCGAGGTGCTGGTCTCGTCCGACGTGGCTGCTGCGGCGGTCAGGGCGATCGAGTCGGCCGCCAAGACCGGCGAGATCGGCGACGGAAAGGTGGCCGTCCTCCCGGTCGAGGATGTCGTTCGGATCCGAACCGGGGAGCGGGGCGCCGACGCCTTGTGACCCTCGAGGCGTTTCTCGATTTCAGGTCGGGGATTGCCGGGCGGTGGTCGGATGGGGCCGACCGCCGCTCGGCTTCCCTGTTGTCGCAGGCGATCGCCGGGCTAGCGGGTGACCCCGCTCGCGGCGTGGCGATCGCGGCGATCGGCGGTTTCGGAAAAGGCTCGCTCGCCTTGCGATCCGACGTGGACCTGCTCTTCCTCCACTCGGGGCGTGAGCCGGCCGACCTCGTTCGGCGGGTGCTGCGTCCACTCTGGGACGCCAACCTGAAGACGGGGCAGATGACGCACACCCCGCGGACTGCCCGCACGGCTGCCGCGTCCACACTCGACACCGCCTGTTCACTCCTCTCGCACCGGCTGCTGTGGGGTGACAGTGATCTCCATCGAGACTTCACCGATCGGATGACGGCCCACGCCCGGCGAGACCGCGCTCTCTTGGCTTCGTTGCGGGAGGAGGAGACGGCTCGGCGCCGGGGCGAACCCCGCCTCGAGATGGCCTTCGACCTCAAACGGGGCCGTGGCGGCTTGCGATCGCTGGATGCCCTGGAGATCCAACTCCTGCTCGAGGGCGCAGAGCCGTCAGAGGCCGACGCCGATCTGCGGTCGCTCCTCAATGCAGTGAGGAGCGGACTCCACGCCGCTGCTCGGCGGCCTCACGACGTATACGACTTCGAGTTGCGCGAGGCAGTCGGGAGATACCTCGACCGCCCGGTAGATGAGATCGGCCGCCGGCTGCTCGACTGCCGCTTGTCGATCGACGAGCGGCACGGCCGGGCGACATCTCCGCCGAAGGTGACCTCGTGGGACGAACAGGCTCGGGACCATGTAGCGGGTTGGCTCCGGTCGGGTCGCGCCTCGGCCTCCGGGGTGGCGGCGTTGATACCCGAATGGGGCCATCTCGTCGCCGAACCGCACGTGGTCGCCTTCCACCGTCATCCCGTGGGGGAGCATTCGCTCCTCACCGTCGAGGAGGTGTTTCGAATCCTCGATTCCGAGGTGGATGCACACTTGCGCGAGGTGGTACTCGGCGTGGAGGATCCGGAGACGCTGATCTGGGGGGCTCTGCTCCACGACATCGGCAAAGGTCACGAAGGCGACCATTCTCGGGAGGGGGCCGAAGCCGTCCGGGTTCTGGGGCCGCGCCTCGGATTTGAACGTGCCCGCGCTGCAAGGCTCACCCGGCTCGTCGAGCACCACCTGCTGCTCGCCGACCTCGGAGTCCGCTTCGACTCCGACGACCCGGCGGTGCTGGCATGGGCCGCCGACCGGATCGACGATCTCGAGACGCTCCGTCAGCTCTACCTTCTCACCGTCGCAGACTCCCGAGCTACCGGCTCGGATACGTGGAACCCATGGCGGGCGACATTGGTGCAGAGGGCGTATCGGGCTCTGGAGCGCGAACTGGGCAGGCGGGTGCTGCCCGAGTCGGTGGGAGTCGAGTTGCTGGCCGACCAGGTCCTGGTGCACGCCGGTGAGGGGGTCGAACGCGAGGAGGTGGTTCGTCATCTCGCCGGTCTCACCGATGTCTATCGATCGGCCCACGCCCCCGAGTTGATCCTCGAGCACGTGTTGATCGCCCGCGAGCACCTCGGACCGGCCGGCCTCACATCCAGGGTGATCGCAGGCAATCCAACCCGGCTGGTGCTCTCGGCCAACGATCGCCCCGGGTTGCTGATGGAGGTGGCGGGCGTTCTGGCGCTCCACAGGCTCTCGATCGTCGATGCCCGGTTTGCGACCCGGTTCGATTCCAGGGTCTTCGACACGTTCGATGTGGTCGACGCCGGAGGAGCTGCGATCGAGCGGAGCCGAATGGCCGCTGTCGAAGAGGACCTTGCACGGGTCATCAGGGGTGGCTTCTCGTTCGAATCCGATCTGGCCGCTCGCCGGCACGCATATCGGGACACGCAGAAGGCCGGTGTCGATCCGGTGGTTCGGGTCGAACGCGCCGCAGCCGGTACCGGGCGGGTCGAGGTCGAATGCGCCGACCGAGTGGGTCTACTCCACGACCTCGGTGCGGTGTTCGTCAGATTCCGGATGCCGGTGACTCGGGCCCGGATCGACACCCGCTCCGGGGTGGCGTACGACACGTTCTACGTCGGGCGACTTCCGGCGGACCCCCAGGCGTTGGTGGAAGCGCTGGTGACCGCATCGAGGTGAGATGCCGGATCCCCCGGGGTGGCAGGTAGCTGGTAGCTGGTGGCCGGCAGCAGGCTAGGTTCAAGCCATGTCCTCCGCCGATGTGATCGCTGCCCACCAGGCGGTCGGGAGGTTTCTCGACGTCGCAGGCATCCGGGTGTTCGTCCGGGAGGAGGGCGAGGGTCCGACGGTCCTGTGTATGCATGGCGTCCCGGCTTCAAGCTTCACGTATCGCAAGGTCCTCCTCGAACTGGCAGCCCGCGGCCTGCGTGGAGTGTCGTTCGACTTGCCGGGACTTGGTTTGTCAGATCGGCCTGAGGATCTCGACTACGGCTGGTCAGGGCTCGGGAGCTTCTCGGCGAAGGTTGCCGATGAACTCGGTCTCGAGAGCATCCACCTGGTCGTTCACGATCTCGGTGGACCCGTGGGTTTGGAACTGGCTCACCGCCTGCCAGAGCGGATCAGGTCGATAACCGTCCTGAACACGATCGGCAACATCGATGGTTTCGTCAAGCCGTGGGTGATGCGGCCATTCGCCCTCCCAGGGGTGCGGCGCCTATATCTCGCGACCTTCACGAAACCGACAGCCCGGTTGCTGATGTCGATGCAGGGGATCGGAGATGCGAGCCGGGTCACATCGCACGAAATCGGGGCGTACGTCGACCTGCTCAAGCGAGTTGACGGCGGCCGGGCTTTCCTCCGAATGATGGCCTCATTCGAGTCGACCGCCGAGGCCGAGCATCGGTACCGGGCGGTGCTCCGCTCCCATCGAGTTCAGATCATCTGGGGAGAGAACGACCCGGCGCTCAAGGTCGAGGTGGAAGGCGAGGCGGTCCGAAGGCTGGCGGGCATCGACTCGATTCATCGGATCCCCGGAAAGCACTTCCTCCAGGAGGACCAGGCCGAAGCGATCGCCGAACTGGTGGCCGCCTTCGTCGGTTCGTCTTGAGCGGCGCCCTGCTGTGGCGCACCGACTGCCGATAGCCTGTCGTTCGTGGACGAGGTTCAACGCACATCCTGGGCAGCGGTGGGGTTCGGGCTCCTGTTTCTGGCCGTCGGGGTGGTGATGGTCGTTGGCTCGATCGGCGCCTACCGGCTCGACAGTGCGATCCAGAGGTCGGGCGGATCGAGCCTCGGGACCGTGATCGACAAGGACTTCTCGTTC
>JBFHRE010000150.1:0-5788 GCA_041591895.1 Acidimicrobiia bacterium | reverse complement strand
CGTCCCCTCGCGTGGTGAACATGAACCATCCGGACGACAACAAGGCGAACGCAATCGCGTTCTATCGGACCGCCTACGAGGGAAACCCTCGTGCCGCCGTCGACCGCTACGTGGGCGATCGGTACACCCAGCACAACCCGTGGGTCGCCGACGGACCCGAAGCCTTCATCGCCTACTTCGAGCGGATGCGGGACGATTACCCGGGCAAGACGATCGAGTTCGTCAGAGCCGTCGCCGAAGGCGACCTCGTCGCCCTCCACACGCACCAGACGTGGCCGGAAGGTGTCGAATACGTGACGATGGACTTCTTCCGCTTCGACGAAGTCGGAAAGATCGTCGAGCACTGGGATGCAGTCCAGGAGATCCCGGAAGAGTCGGCGAACGACAACGGGATGTTCTGACCCGAGGGCACATCCGTGTTTTTTCCCACTCCAGCGCCCGGGTTTCCGGGGGCGCCTACGATCTCGCGCGTCACCGATCCGACAGAGAGGCTCAACCGTGGGACGCGTCAGCACCTACCTCAACTTCATGGGCAAGACCGAGGAGGCCTTCAACTTCTATCGAGAGGCCTTCGGCGGTGATTTCGCCAGTCTCCAACGCATGAGCGACGTTCCGCTCATGCCCGGACAACCACCGCTACCGGAAGCCGAAAAGGAGCTCATCATGCACGTGGAGCTCTCCACGATCGGTGACCACGTCCTGATGGGCACCGACGCGCTCGAGTCGATGGGTCACAACGTGACCTTCGGTAACAACGTGTCCATCAACATCGAACCCGACACTCGCAAGGAGACCGAGCGCTTGTTCGGTCGCCTTGCCGAGGATGGCCAGGTGACCATGCCGCTGACAGAGATGTTCTGGGGCGGCTACTTCGGCAGCCTGACCGATCGTTACGGCGTGCAATGGATGTTCAACTGCAGCGAGCCGTCAGGCTGATTACCCACCGCCGGTCGCTCGCCATCCTCGCCAGGGGCGACGGCGAGAGGCCGTTGTCACAAATGATTCCCGAACGCAGGCGCGCACGGGTTGCTGACGACGCCGGCGGTCGCCGGCAGGGAAGTCTGTCGTCCCGAGTCGATCCCGGTTTCAGGGACACCGAATCCCCACGCAGCATAGATTGAGAGGTGTTGGGGGACGGAGGTGAGTGATGACCGACACCCGAAGCGCCCTCGACCAGTTGATCACCGGGCTGAACATGGGTGAACTCGAAGCGATCGGCGACCTGGTGTCCCACTACTTCTTCGACCACTCGCCCGGCCCCGACGAGCCTGATGGCACTGCGATCTTTGGCCGGCTCTATGGAGACATCAGTCGCGCTCTGCCCGATCTGAGGCTGAGGATCGACGCACTCGAACAGGCCGAAGGAACCCTCACAGGCTCGCTCCACGCCGTTGGCACCAAGCACGGCTCCTTGTGGGGATCACCGCCGACCGGTCGTACCGTGGAATGGACGTCCCGGGTCAGCGTGAAGACCAAGCAAGACGCCAAGATCGCGCTGGCGTTCGAGGATCTGTCGCTCCCCGATGTCCTGGGCGTGTTGCGCGAGTTGGAAGTGGTCAACCCACCCGAGGACATGGACAAGCCCCACCGCCACCCGGTCGAGCCGCCTGACGACCTGCTGAAGCTCCTGTTCAATGGTGGAGCGGCCGACCCGAACTGCACTCACCTGGGCGAAGCCACCGTCTTCGATCCGGCTACGGATATTTGTGCGATATGCGCCGAGACCGGCGACATTTGGCCCGCACTGCGGATGTGCCTCATTTGCGGGTATGTCGGCTGCTGTGACACCTCCAAGAATCGCCATGCCTACGCCCATTTCGAGGAATCGGGCCATCCCCTGATGAGGTCCATCCGCTTGAGCGAGGGATGGATCTGGTGCTATGTCGACAACGCCTTCTTCACCAAGCGGACCCTCGACCGGCTACGGGGAGGATGAGTTGGCCTACATGCTGTATCACCGTTACAAGGCGGCCGTGAGAGACGCCTACGCAGGCCGTTCGAGAGACGAGGTGGCGCAACTCCTGAATGAGACCGAGAGATTTCGCCGCTGGATCGACGCCCTCGAGATCGACCGTTCGGTCCGGGCCGGACTCAGCGAGCAACTGGCGGCGATCGAGGAGGCGTTCAGGGAACTGTCACATCCGGTGGCTTCACTTTCATGAACCGGTTCGAGGCGAGCGCCGTCACTCACATGCTGGTCGTGTCCGACCCCACCGCCAGCCGGGATTGGTATCTCAGAGTTCTCGATGCGGAGCTGTACGGGGAGTACGGAGGCACCTCGGTGGTCTTGCAACTCCTCGGAACCTGGTTGCTTCTCGTTTCTGGAGGCGAACCAACCCCGGACAAGCCGACCGTCACACTGTTGCCACCTGCCGACCCCGACCGGGTCTCCGCCCAGATCATCTTCCGGGTCGACGACTGCCATGGGCTCTACGAGTTGCTCCAGAGCAGGGGAGCGGAGTTCCTCGCACCGCCGGAGGACCGTGGCGGGGAGATTCGGGCCTTCTTTCGGGATCCCGATGGCCACCTCTTCGAGATCTCCGAACTGACATGACACGAGTCGGCCGGCTCGAGACGGGTCATCTGCGTGACGGGAGCCCGTCGCGCCGGTAGATCGAGATCGTGAGCACCACGGCTCCGACGATCGCGATCGCGGTCGCCACCGCCCGGTCGAAGATGAAATAGGCCATCACCGACAGGATCACCGTCCACCAGCCGATACGGCGGGGCGGCGGGAGCGGTCGGTTCCAGGCCCGTCTGAGGGCCTCCATCACATCGGCTTGCGCGGAAGGTCTGGTGCCTTCAATACCTTGCCCGTCTGATCGACGATGCCGGCCTTGCTGCCCACCGAAAGTGTATTGGCTGCAAACAGGTCGTCGCGATTGATCGCCACCCAGCGATAACCATCGACCTTCTTGATCCGCTTGAAGGCGTCCTTGAGGGAGTCGACCTCTGCCGCCACGATGATGTGGCCCTTGGGCGACACCAGATCCACCTGACCGGTGGGATCCGGCTGCGCTTCCATCAAACCGGCGATTGCAGAAGTCAGTTCGGATTTGCTCATACGGCTCATTCAGCCCTCCGTGCTCGTCAGGATGTCGACCAGGGCATCCATCGCCGCCTGGGCGTCGTCACCCTCGGCGGTGACTGTCACCGTGTCACCGGTATTGGCTCCCAATGTCAGCACCGACATGATGCTGTTCGCGTTTGCGGTCTTGTCGTTCTTCGTGATGCGAACCGTTGCGTTGAGCTTCTTGGCCCGCTCCACCACCTGGGCGGCGGGCCGGGCGTGCAGACCGGCAGGGTTTGCGATGACAATGTCTCTCGTGATCAAGGTGTCTCCCCTTGCTCGGTCGACCGCTGACACGCGGTCGAGAATCTCTCTGTACAGCCTCCCGGACGGATCCAGCCCGCAATGGCCGGCGAGAATGCCCTCGTAACCCTCGGAGGCGACGGCCGCGGCCAATTCGTCGATGCCGGCCACCGAAGGTGCCCTCAGCATCAACCCGGCTGCGATGCCGTCGGCGAATCCGGACAGGTCGAAACCGGCAGCTTCGGCCTGCCGGGCCGGCCCGATCACACGTTCATCCGCTGCCAGCTTGGCGAGCGGGTTTCGGGCCACCCGGGCGGTGGCGTCGCCGAGCGACGGGTCGGCGAATCTACGTACCGAGGTGGCAGCGTACGCGGCGAGTTCGTCGGGGCCGAACTCTGTCGTGGCCGCTCCCAGACTTCCCACCATCGCCGCAGCAGCGGATTCGACAGGAGTTCGTATCGCCGGGTCGTTGATGGCCGTATCGATGAGCTCGTGGCCCTTCTGGATGCCGAGCCAGGCGGCGATCGCATGGAGGCCGTTCACGAGCCAAAGCTTCCGGAGCTTGTAGGCGCTCAGGTTGGAGGTGAAGATCATCTCCGTCGTGTCCGGCTTCGAGCCAACCCATCGGTCGGCGTCCACCACGAACTCGAAGTCGCGCTCGACGACAACGTCGATCTCGCCGGGGTCACCGGGCACGATCCGATCGACCACGACATTGGGGAAACCCACACCATCGAGAACCGACGACTCGACCAATTGGCCGACATATGCCTCGAGCATCTCGGAGTTCGGGTGGACGTTCTCGCAAGCGAGCACGTTCACGGGGCCGCCGTCGCGGTCCCTGAGACCAACCGAAATCGGACCGGCGACCACCCGCAGTATCGGAGGGCCAACCGCAGTGGCGACGATGTCCGACTCCGCAACCGATCGAGCGACCGCGGGTTCGTCTCTGGCGTCCACCGCGGCGGCGACTTCGACCTCGGTCGACTCGTCTCCAGCTCTGATCGAGTACCTGCCGGCGGCCGTCAATCGCCCGACCAGGTCGGAGTTGGCGTCGACGAATGTGAGCGAGTACCCGGCTCCGGACAGCACGGCGCCGACCAAGCCCCTGCCTATGTTTCCCGCGCCGAAGATCGTTGCCTTCAAACCTGCATCTCGCCGGTGATCGTTTCGAACATGAACTCGGGGTCCGTGGTGGTCCACAACTGCTCACACAGGTCTTCGTCCTGGAGAACCTCGGCCAGCTGGGACAGCACCGTCACGTGGTCGTCGTTCGCCGCCGCAAGGCCGATCACGAGGTGTGCGGTGCCGTTTGGCCACTCGACCCCGTTCGGATACTGAAGCACGACGATCCCGGTGCCCAAGATGGCGCTCTTGGCCTCGAACGTGCCATGAGGGAGTGCGACTCCGTTGCCCATGTAGGTGGACACCGTCTCCTCCCGGGCCAGCATCGCCTGCTCGTAGTCGGCAGTGACAAGACCCCGACCGGCGAGCACCGACGCAGCCTTGCGAATCGCCGTGTCCCGATCGACGCTCTCGAGTCCCAGTAACACCGAGGCCCGGTCGAGGACCGCCGGGGGCTCACCATTGCCCACGTCACAACTCCGATGCGATGGACTGGCCGGCGCTCAGCTTGTCGACGACTCCTGCCACTGCCGGGTCGTTGAAGAACATCGAGAAAGGTACGACCGCTGCTCCGGGAGCCTTTGCCTTGGCCGTGGCCGCGAGACTCTGGTGAGCCAGCACCACGTCGGCGTTGGCGGGGATCTGATGAACCGCCGAGTGGACGACGGTCACGTCCAGTTTGGCCTTCTTGACCATCTTCTTGAGTTGGTTGGCGGCCATGAGGCTGGACCCCATACCGGCTTCACAGGCGAAGACGATCAGTTTCACGTCTGCTGCCTGTTTCACGATGGGTTCACTCATCTCGCTCCTCTCGTCTCGATCGAGGTTGGGTGCCGCCGACCCCTGCCGGCGGCACCCAACTTATCCAGCCCTGTCAGGTAGTGGTCAGTCCGGGAATGTTGACCATGGCGTCGCCGATCTCGGAGTCGGCGTCCGTGTCCTTCATGTCCTTCACCGGGAACATCCTCAAGAGCACCGCACCCACGACAAATGAGGCGATTGCTCCCACCGCGATCCCGATCAGCACTCCAGCCGCACCACCACCCGATGGCAACAAGGGTAGGTAGGCGAAAATGCTTCCGGGCGATGGAGGACCGACCAAACCTGCGTCGGTAGCCACGAACACGATGTCGGCGGAGATACCGCCGGCCCACATGGCAACGATCATCACCGGGTTCATCAGCACGAAGGGGAAGTACACCTCGTGGATGCCACCCAGGAAATGGATGATCGCCGAACCCGGGGCCGCCAGCTTCGCGAGGCCCTTGCCCGCGAACCAGTACGCCAGCAGGAGACCGAGCCCCGGCCCGGGGTTGGACTCCAGCATGAAGTAGATCGACTTGCCGGCCT
>JBFHRE010000149.1:0-5830 GCA_041591895.1 Acidimicrobiia bacterium | reverse complement strand
GGTCCGGATCATGCTCGAGACCTGCGGGCCGGCGATCAACGGGTGTGTCACCGACGAGACCGGAGCCCTCAACGCCGCCTACTTCGCCAACCTGGCCGACTTCCTCGAACGGGCGAAGGCGCACGGGCTGTACGTGATGGTCGCCTCCAACACACTCCCCGACGACGGCCCCTGGATTCATGCCACGGCGGCGGTCCAGAACGCCCAGTTCGAGGGGGCCGCAAACGAGATCCTCAACCCGAAGGCGTTCCCCCACTACGTCGACTACTGGGAGCAGGTCATCCGGGCGATCATCGATTCAGGGGCGCCGCTCGACGCCATCTGGGGGTACCAGCTTCGCCAGGAGCAACACTTCCGCTGGACCGAGGCGCCGTTCCGGCTCGACTCGGGGATGGTCACCACCGCCAACGGGCGGACCTACGACGTGTCCGATCCCGACAAGAAGCTCGAGTTGATGGACGAGGGTCTGGTCTACTGGGCCGACACGCTGCGGGACACGATCCGCAAGCACGACCCCACCGCCCTGGTCACGGTCGGCTTCTTCGTCCCCAACGAGCCCCACCCGGTGAGAGGGACCGACGACCCCCGCCTGGTCCGAACGGCGTATTTCATCCGCAAGTCGTCGATGGACTTCATCGACTTCCACCATTACGCCGGCAACGGGGTCGATGACAACCAGGTCTGGGAGAACTTCGGGATGGCCGGCGTGGACGACAAGCCGATCGTTCTCGGCGAGCACGGCGGGATCCGCCACTGGTTCTCGAGCGAGGATCGGGCGGCGGCGGCGATCCTCGGGCTGGAGGTGGCATCGTGTCGGGTCGGGTTCGACGGCTGGTTGGTGTGGGGCTGGCGGGGCGACCTGTCGACCGACATCTGGTGGGCCAACGAAGGCAAGGGTCACATCGCCGAGGTGGTGGCGCCGAAGGAGCGGCCCGACCCGTGTGAGTACGCCGACTTCGACTTCATTCGCTACAACGTCGCCGCCTCCGCCACGGCGACCGCCTCGACCAAGGTGGACGATCTGGGTCCCGAGAACGTCATAGACGGCACCCCGGCCCACTGGAACGCGGCCGCAGTGTCACCGCAGTGGATCCGGATGGAGCTGAGCGCACCGGCCGACGTCGAGTCGATCGCTCTCACCATCGCCCAGGATCCGCCGGGTCGGAGCGTGCACGAACTGTGGATCCGCCAGGTGGGTGGCGAGCTGACGCTGGTTCACACCTTTGACGGCGTCACCAGCGAGAACGACGTCCTCACCTACACACCGACCGAACCCCTGATCGGTGTCGATCTGGTCGAGGTCGTGACCACCGAGATCGGCGACCTGTGGCCGGCCTGGCACGAGATCGAGATCTTCTCCGCTACCCCCGTCGGGTAGGTCCGACCGCGAGACCGGTTTGGGGGTGTTCCCATGGGTTGGTCTCCTGCGCGGCGCTCAGGTGGTTTCTATGTGGTTGCTGATCAGACCGGCACACTGCTCCGGTTCCCCCCACCATGGGGCGTGGCCGGTGGAGACCACGGCGAGTTCGGCGTTCGGGATGGCTTCTGCTGCTCGGCGGGCCGCGTCGAGGTCACCGATGGGATCCTGGTCGCCCCAGACCAGCAGGGTGGGATGCTCGATCCCGCTCAACGCGTCTTCTGTGAAGACGTAGCCGGCACGGAAGCCAATCAGGCCACGGATCAATGCCCTGAGTTCTCGCTCCGCCGCATCGCCAGCGGTTGGGTCGGACCCGGCAGCCACGTGGACCTCGATCAGCTCTGGGTATCGACTGATCGTCTCGCCTTCACCCATCATCCCCATCATTTTCGTCACCGACTCCGGAGTCGGCGTTGGCATCAAACGACCGAGAACGGCCCCGACCACCGGAGTAGCCATGAGGCGAAGCGGAAGCGGGGCTGATGTGCCCGGCAAGAGAGGCACTGCACCCAAGAGGGCGAGGCTTCGCACTCGTTGCGGTTGGTCGAGTGCCGTCCAGAGACTCCAGACGCCGCCCCCAGAGCTGCCCACCAAGTCCGCTCGGTCCACCCCAAGCGCGTCGAGCAGCTGTATCACGGTTGTGACAGCGGTGGTCCGGAGTTCGTCTCGCTGATACTCGACGGGATCACTCAGACCGAATCCCGGTCTGTCGACCGCGACCAGACGACGGCTGGAGGGCACCCTCATAAGCGGCACCCAATCGGCGGCGCTGTTCCCCGATCCGTGGAGCAGGATCAACGGCTCACCCGATCCTGCCTCCAGCGTGTGAATCATCCTTCCCGCGTCGACCTCGATCCAGGAAGAGCGAATCTCTACCCCGCCTTCGGCGGCCAGCGCCTGCTGCGCTCTCGCGACCGCTTCTCTCTCCCGGCTCATCGACTTCAGAGTCCAGTTGTCTTTGTAGCTGTTGCTCATCGCGGCCTCCCGTGCGTCTCACGGTCGATCATGTGTGTCCGGCCTTAGGCTTGGAAGGACTTTTTCTGTACCTGGTACGTTTGGGGTACAGAAACAGCACTGGTAAGGAGGAGCCTCACCGGGGATCCTGTCGTATGCGTTCCTATCAGCAGTACTGTCCCGTGGCCCGTGGCGCGGAGGTGTTCGCCGAGCGGTGGACCCCGATCATCATGCGCAACGTCCTGTTTGGTTGTCATACGTTCAATGACATCGCTGATGGCGCTCCCGGTCTGTCCCGTTCTCTCCTCACCAAACGGCTGCGGGAGCTCGAACGTGCCGGCGTGATCACCATCACCCCAAAAGAATACGGCCACGGTTCACTGTATGAGCCGACAGAGGCCGGGCTCGCGCTCGAACCCGTGATCAACGCTTTGGGCGCCTGGGGTGAGATGTGGATGGAAGTCCGGCCTGTGCACACTGAGCCAGGAATCGTGTTGTGGTCGTGGTCCGCCGTGTATCTGCGCCGAGAAGCCTTGCCGGACGGACGGGTCGTCGTCAGGTTCAACTTCGAGTATCGGGGGAGACGCGACGTTGCCTGGCTCCTCATCGAGAATGGCGATGCCGAGTTGTGCGCGAACGACCCTGGCTACGGCGAGGACCTCGTCGTCGAGGTGGAGGACGCCATGGCACTCGCCCGCTGGCATCTGGGCCACATCCAGTGGGGTGAAGCAATCCGCAGCGGAGGCATCGTCGTCAAAGGCCCGTCCGAGCTGCGGAGAGCGCTGCCCACTTGGAATCGCCGACCTGAGATGGGCCGGAGGCTGCAGGCAACCTTGGGAAACCCCCAGCACATGGCTGCAATGGTGTACCGGCTCGACGACACCCTGACTCACCCGAGCCACAGCCCGCAAGTCTGACCGCTACCGAAGGAGAGCGCCTGTCACAGCGTCGACGCCACCTTCCGTTCGGCCAGGGAGCAGACGACGTGCCGGACGAGATCGAGATCTTCACCGCCACGCCACCCTGGTAGGTCCCACCCCGAGACCGATTTGGGGGTGTTCCCCGATGGTCGGGATCGCACAGGTCACCGACCATGGTCGCTAGGCGACAGGAGGTGTGACCGTGACCATCGACCAATCCGACCGGCAAACGCAACCTACCAAGCAGGAGCGAGGCGTCCGTCCGTGGGTGCTGGCTCTGGTCGTGGTGGCCCTACTCCCGACCGTCCCGCTAGCCCTGGCCATTGCGACCGTGATCGCCACCAACAACCTCGACCCGGCCCACGAACTAGGGATACCGGACGACCTTCTCAACGGACTGATCCTGGCGACCTCCGGTGCGATCATTGGCTTGGTGGCAGGGCTGTTGTCGAGGGCGAAGGGCGTCCGGCTCGCCGTCCCGGCACTGGCAGCCGCGCTCGTCGGGGCCGGGACCTATGCCGGGTTCGCGTTGGCCGGTTCACCCGACCCGGCGGCCGGCGACACGGCGGTGTTGATCGCGGTGTGGTTCGGCCAGGCACTGGCGATCTGGCTCGGCCTCCGATCTGGCGGACCGACCATGGCCGTCGGCCTGGCCGGAGTCCTGGCGGCCGGTTTCGGGGTGGCGTTCTATATCGGCACCCGCCCCCTACCTCCGGCCGAGGTTGTGCTGGTGCTGACTGAGTTCGAAACCGCTGGTTCGGAGTGCAGTGGCGCCGGCGCTCTGGAAGGCGTGATCGCCGGTTCCGAGTTGCTGCTGATCGAATGGTCCGAGACGACCGGGTCGGCCACCGAGATCGGGTCGGTCCGGCTTCCGGTCGGAACCGTGGAAGGCGGTGAGTGCCTGTTCGACCTGGGGCATCCCCTCGATCGTCCGACACTCGACTACGCCAACATCGAGTTCCTCCACGAATCGGCTCCAGGAGTCCCACAGAGTGCGTCGGTCCAAGGCGACCTCATCGTTGTTCGGCTGGGAGTCGACTGACCTGGCCTAGAGCCGGGCGAGGGTCTGGTCGACTGCGTCCGACGGTGATCCCCGGAAGGGTTCGCCGTGGCCGGGAAGGAGGAGGTTCGCATCGATGCTCCGCAGGGTTTCGAGCGACTCGACCGTCCGCGCTTGATCGTGGTTGAACGCCTCCCCCAGCAGGCGGGGGCCGGTCTCCTGGGTGAGTGAGTCGTGGGTGACGAGCCCATCGCCGGTGAACAGCACGCCCCGGTCGGGCAGGTGGAAGGCGCAGTGGCCGTCGGTGTGACCCGGGGTGTGGATCGGGATCGGCTTCCCGGGAACGTCCAGCGGCTCGGAGCCTTCGAAGGTGATCGGCTCGGGCACGGGTTTGGGACTGGCCCCGCCCTTGCCGAGGGCGTTGACCACGAACGTCATCATCTTCGGCCACCACAGCCGGCTGAGCATGTACCCGATCGTGATCTGCTGTTTCTTCTCGCCCCGGGCCATCGGCGCCTCGTCGCGATGGCAGTAGACGGCGGCGTCGTGCTCGGTCCGGAGGCGCTCGGCCGATCCGATGTGGTCGGGATGAGCGTGGGTGAGCACGACTGCCTCCACGTCGGTGAGCGACCGGTTGAGGTTGACGATGGCGTCGGTGATCTCCCTCCAGTCACCGGGATACCCGGTGTCGATCAGAGTGAGCGAGAGACCTTCGGCGAGGATGTAGAGGTTGGTCCTCGAGCCGGGCACCCGCCAGATGTCGTCTGCGACCTGTTCGATCATTGGCACCCTCCAGGGTTGGGGTCCCTTCTGAACCTACCGCGAGATTCGTCCGGGCGGACGGTTGATCGCAGGCCAGAAGGCAGCGACCGCGATCGCGAGGGCGGAGGCGGCGAGAGTCCATTCGAAGCTGTCGACCATCTGGCCGAGGAGTGCGCCGAGCCCGGCGCCGACGGCCAATCCGACCAGGACGAGGACGACCCCGCGGCCCACGCCGAGCCGGTGAACAGCGGCGACCGCCGCCAGTCCGACACCGACCGCCCCGGCGGTCGCGACGGGTGGCATCGAGCCGGCGCCGTCGAGACCGGTGACTGCGAGCAGTGCGAACAAACCGGCGTAGAACCCGATCGCTCCGGCGACCAGACCAGCGATGAGAGCGAGAATCGAGCGTTTCACACCTGGTCCCTACCCGGCTGAGGCGACCTCAAACATCGCCCTGCCGAAGCCCACCAACTCAGGTCCGAAGCTCCTCCGCCGGGAGTCGGCCACAAGGAGTCGTTCGCTAGGGTCGATGGCAGGTCCCGAACGGGGAGGTATCGATGCCCGATCCAATCGTCTTCGTGAGCCACAGCACCGTCAGAGACGGGAAGCGAGAGGCACTGAAGGAAGTGAGCGAGGAGGCGTTCGCCGCCCTCGAAGCCGACAAGCTCGGGACGGTATTCCAATACGGCTATCTGGACCCTGACAAGAGCCAGGTCCACTTCGTGCATATCTTCCCCGACGCCGACGCCATGGACGCCCACATGGTCGGAGCGGCAG
>JBFHRE010000148.1:0-5837 GCA_041591895.1 Acidimicrobiia bacterium | reverse complement strand
GCACCACCTCCATGGGTATCCGCGTTCTCGAGCAGGTTGGCGAGCACACGCTCCAGCCGGTTCTCATCGACCCGCACCAGGCTTCTCGTCGCCTTGGTGTCGATGTCCACTGCCAGGTCGGGGCGGCGAAACCGGTTGAGAAGACCACCGATCACGGCCGCGACCGGCTGGACCTCGAGGTCGACCGTCACGACCCCGGCGTCGTGTTGGGCGATTTCGGTCAGATCGGCGACGGTGTGCCGTAGGCGTGCGACGTCGGCGGTGAGGATGCCCAGTGCCTCCCGTCCTTCGGGAGACAGCTCTTGGCGCCGATGCTCCAAGACGGCCAGCGAGGTGAGGAGACTGGTCAGCGGCGTCCGAAGCTCGTGGGCGACATCGGAGGCGAATCGGGCCTCCCTTGCGATGCGGGCCTGGAGGGTGTCGGCCATTCGATTGAACGCGTTCGACAGCACCTTCAGATCCACGTCGATCCTCTCGTCGAGTCGCGACTCGAGCTCACCGTCGGCGATGAGACGGGCGACGGCAGTGACCTGCCGCAGCGGCCGAACCACGCGCTGGGCCATCCATCCACCCAGGCCGACACCGGCGGCCGTAGCGATCAGGCCGGCAAGGAAGAGCGACCGCTGCAACGTGATCAGGGTGGCCTCCAGATCGCCCAACGAGAACACCTCGAAGTACGAACCGGCTTCGGCAGGCAGCGGTACGCCCACCACGACGGCAGGCGTGTCGTTCACGAACCCTCGCTGGATGCCGGCATCACCCCGATCGGTCAGCCGCGTCAGAGCGTCCGGCAGATCCTCGGGGCGCACCTGCAGGGATGCCGCGAACCACTCACCACCTCTGAGGAGCAGCGGAGTCGACCGGATTGGGGGCCGGAGGGCGGCGAGGACGTCGTTGGGATTGGCCTCGTCTCCGCGCAGCGCCGCGGTCACGAGGCGGGCGTTTCCGGTCGCCTGCTCGACTGCGAGCGTCTCACGGTCCTCGAGCAACACGCGACGCACTGCGGCATAGGTGACCAACCCGAACAACACCGACACGAGCAGACCGATTGCGCCGGTGCGCAAGATGATCTTGCTCCTGAGCCCGAGCCCGGGCAGACGATCCTGCGGGCGACGCGCAGGCTCAGTGGTCGCCGTCATCGCCTGCCGGCGGCTCGAACTTGTATCCGAGCCCTCGCACCGTCTGCACGTACAGCGGGTCGGCGGGGTCGGGCTCGATCTTCTTGCGAAGCCGGCGGACGTGTGCGTCCACCACCCGGCCGTCACCGAAATAGTCGTAACCCCACACGTTGGCGAGCAACTGATCGCGAGAGAACACCCGTCTCGGACTGGCGGCCAGCTCCGACAGCAACAGCAACTCGGTCCTGGTGAGGGAGACCGGCTCACCGGCGACGGTCACCCGCCCCTCGTCGCGAACGATCTCGAGGTCCCCGAAGCGAATCGACGGAGACTCGGGCACGGGGCTCGCCCGGCTCCTACGGAGGAGGGCCCTGATCCTCGCCGCCAGTTCCTTGAACACGAATGGCTTGGTGACGTAGTCATCTGCCCCGGCCTCGAGTCCTGCGACCACATCGTGTGAGTCGTCGCGGGCAGTGACCATGATGATCGGGATCTCGCTCTCCTGCCGGAGCCGCCTGCACAGGTCGAGTCCGCTTCCGCCCGGCAGCACGATGTCTATCAACACCAGATCGGGTATGTGAACCCGGAACGCCTCGAGCGCTGCGATCGGATCCCCTACCGAGCGCACGGCGTGGCCCTCTTCACCGAGAGCCAGTTCCAGGGCACGCCGCACACCTTCGTCATCCTCGACGACGAGGATGCTGGCGAGGTGGGGCTGCGTTGCCGTCAGGGCGTTTCCTTCCGTTGGGAGCGCTCCGACGACGGTAGCGAACCGATCCGGGCAGACCCGCAATGTCACGAAAACGTCACATGGTCGCGTGCGCCGCGTCACGCAGGTCTCGCATGCTGTTCCTACGCCGGGATGGGCCTCAGCCCACTCGAACGGCTCCGACCCTGTCGGACAGGCGGCGAAAGGAGATCGGTCGATGTTCGAGGAACCGCACACAGTTCCCCTTCACATGGTCGGCGTCCTCCAGTACGGGCCATGCTGGTGCCGCGGCCGCCCCGGCGAGTCCGGGTCGTTCGATCTCTACCGCCATCGATCCGTCCGCATGGACCTCTCACCCCTGTCCTGCAACCTTCTGATTGTGTCGGAACGGGTCCTGAGCGGAGCAGAGGCAACATGCCACCAGGTGTACAGCGCACTCCCCGATCCCAAACTCGTGATCTCGACCGGCCCCTGCCTCGAGGCCGGGGCATTCTGGGACGAGACGCCCCTGTCCTGGGTACCGGTGAGCGAACTGATCCCCGTTGACGGGGCAATCGAGGAATGCGTGTCCGGCCGGCCCGAGATGCTGGTTGGAGCGATTCTCTCGCTGCTCGGATCGACCCAGAACACCAGCCCGCGAACCATGGTCGACCTCCAGCGAGCGGCCGGATAGGAGGGGACGACCTTGCATCACGAAATCCTCTACGTCGCCTTGGTCCTCGCCGCAGCACTGGCGGGAGGTCGGATAGCCATCCGCCTCGGCTACCCGTCAATCCTGGGCGAGATCGCCATCGGCATCGTCCTGGGACCACCGTTGCTGGGGCTGTTGGAATCCAACGAGGCCATCTCGATCCTCGGCGAGTTCGGGATCCTCCTGATGATGCTCTACATCGGCCTCCATCTGGATCTGCATGACCTCAAGAGGGCTTCCATCCCGGGCCTGCTCGCCGCAATCGGCGGTTTCGTGGTGCCGGCAGGCCTGGGGGCCGCCCTCATGCTGGCGGTTGGGCGATCTCCGCTGGAGTCTCTGTTCGTCGGACTGGCGATGGGCGTCACGTCTCTCGCAACCAAGTCACGGATTCTCGTAGACCTCAAGATCCTCAACACTCGTATCGCCCACGTACTGGTAGCCGGCGCGCTGCTGTCTGATCTGGCTGTTCTCGTCGTATTCGCGGCAGTCCTCGGACAAGGCACCGCCGATGGCATCTCGTTGGCGACCGGGGCCATGGCCGGCTTGAGGGCCCTCGGGTTTGGCCTGGGAGCAGTACTGATGGCAGCGCTGGTCCTGCCGCGACTGAAGCGGTTCACGCGCGATCGGGAGTTCGACCGCAACGCCACCCTGCTCGGGGTGATCGTGTTCGGGCTGCTCGGTGCGTATGCAGCCGAGCTGGCCGGGATCCACGCCATTCTCGGAGCATTCGTGGCCGGCCTGCTGCTCGATGGAGAAACCATCGGCACGAAGGTGGATCGGGACGTCCAGAGCAAGCTGTCGACGATCTCGGTCGGAGTACTGGCTCCCTTCTTCTTCGTGTCGGCCGGATTCCACGTGTCCCTCGATGTGTTCCGCACCGACCTCGGCTTGTTGATCGGAGTCATCGCGCTGGCGACGGTTGGCAAGATCGTCGGCACGGCCCTCTTCTACCTCCCGAGCAGGAACGGGTGGCGAGAGGGCGTGGTGATCGGGACGGGGATGAACGGACGGGGAGCCGTGGAGATCATCGTGGCGGAGATCGCCCTCGCCCAGGGTCTGATCGGCCAGAACGTGTTCTCGATTCTCGTGTTCATGGCTCTGTTCACCACGGCCACCGTCCCGGTGCTGCTCACCATGGGCGTCAGATGGCTGCGGTCGAGTGGCGAGCTGGTCAAGGCGGGTGGGCGCAACGAGGCGATCGTCGTGGGGGCCAACGCCATCGCCCGACGCATCGGATCGACGCTCCTTCCGGCGATGCCGGTCACGCTGATCGACACCAATCGGGAGAACCAGGCAAGGTGTGTCCTGGAAGGCCTGACCGTGCAGCTCGGGAGCGGTCTGGACGAGGCTGTGCTGGAAGAGTCGGGAGTCAAGCGGGCATCGAAGCTGATCGCAGCCACGCCGAACGCGGAGGTCAATGTGCTCGCGGCCCAGCTGGCGGTGGATCTCGGAGTCCCAGAAGTCACCGTCCTTCTCCGCAACTCCGATGCGCGCACATTCCAGGGCTTTCTGTCCGCGTCAGGCATATCGGTCGTTCGCGCCCCTGACGACCTCGGCGCCTGGGAGCATGCAGCGGCATCCGGGGATGCGACTCTCGTGTCGATCCAGATCCCGGACGATCTCACGGTCTCGAGCAACGGCACCGGCCCGCCATGGCCTTCCGATCCGGCACTATTCCCACTGGTGCTGGCAAGCGCCTACGAGCGGCTGCCCTTCACCAGCGACCTGGATCTCTCATCCGGCGGCGAGGTGATTGGCCTGGGCATCCCCGGTCAGCTGGCCTTTCCCGACCCCGATCCCGTCAAGGAGGTGGGCGCTCCGATGTGAGCGCCCCTGCACCGCCTCAGTCGGACATCCCGATGATCGGGACCGCCGGGATGTCGCCCGCCGGGCGGAACCCGAACACCCGTCCGTAGAAGGCGAGTTCGGATTCGAGGCTGTGGACGATGTTTTCCGCCTTGCGGAAGCCGTGGTCCTCACCCTCGTAGGTGATGTGGGCATAGGGAACCCCGTTGGCGTCCAATTCGGCTGCGATCGCCTCCGCCTGCTCCGGCGGAACCACCCGGTCCTCCAGTCCCTGGAACAGGATCACCGGCACCGAGATCCTGTCGGCCGAGTACAGCGGTGAGCGGCGTCGCATCTCCTCCCGATCGGTCCCGACCAATCCGTCCAGATAGCGCGACTCGAACTTGTGGGTGTGGTCGGCCAGCAAGCCGATGTCGGCCACCCCGAAATAGGAGGCGCCGGCGCTGAATCCGTCACCAAACGCGAGCGCCGCCAATGCCGTGAATCCTCCGGCACTCCCACCCGTGATGACGAGCCGATCGCCGTCGACCTCTCCTTCGGCGGCCAGATGGTGGGCGGCGGTAAGGGCGTCCTCGACGTCGACGATCCCCCAGGTGCCGTTGAGCTTCTCGCGGAATGCCCGCCCGTACCCGGTCGATCCCCGGTAGTTCACATCCACCACCCCGAATCCCCGTGTGGTCCAGTAGAGGATTCCGGCCGCCAGACGCGGGTAGACGTGCGAGGTCGGCCCGCCGTGAATCTCGACGATCAGGGGCGGCAACTCGCCGACCGGACCCTCGAACTCGGGATTGGCGGGCGGGTAGTAGACCCCGTGTGCAACCTCGCCCTGTCCGGTGGGGAAGGTGACGATCCGCGGTTGGGACACGTACCGGTCGTCGGCCGGCGCCTGGTTGGATCTGACCACCGTTCGGGTGCCGGCGTCCACGTCGAGTTCGAAGATCGCCGATGGCGTGGCCGGACCGGAACCTACGAACCAGGCTTTCGAGCCGCCGTCCGTGATGAGCCGCTCGTGTGAGGCGAGATCGTCCTCGAGGGGGGTCGCGGTCCCGTCCCGTTCGATGACCATCAGCCGGTGGATGCCGCTGCTCCAGGCCCCGGCCAGGATCCGCCCGCCGGACAGGAACCCGAACGCGGTACGGCCGAAGATCCACAGGGCGTCCCCGAAGTCGGCCTCCATCTCGAGGATCGGGGCGACCTCCGAGCCGTCCCAGCGATGCAGATTCCACCAGCCGTTGCGGTCGGTCGAGAAGACCAGACCGCCGTCGGGCGACCACTCCGGTTGGAAAACCGACTCGGCCGGCCCACCGGCCACCGTCTGGACTCCGCTCAATCCGGCGGCGGATAGATCCGCCGCTTTCAACTCGGTCCCGTCCCAGGGCATGTTGGGGTGGTCCCACTCGATCCAGGCCAGCCGACGGCCTTCGGGATCGGGACGGGGATAGGCGTAGAAGTCCCGACCGGTGGCGAGAACCTTCACCGCGCCGGTGGCGAGGTCGATCGACACGATCTCGTT
>JBFHRE010000147.1:0-5856 GCA_041591895.1 Acidimicrobiia bacterium | reverse complement strand
GGCTCGATCTCGCCTCGTGCAGCAGCTCACGTGGGTTTTGGCGTTCGCCCCGCTTGCGATGCTGGCGCTCGTCGCCGCGATGCCGGTGGGACGCGAGTTGATGCGTCAACCGGTGCCTCAGCAAAGCCCGGCCGGCGACGCGGAGCCGAGGACGGTGGTTGTCATCTTCGACGAGCTTCCGGTCGCGTCCCTGATCGACGGACGAGGGAACATCAGGGATTGGTACCCCAACTTCCAGGACCTGGCGGGCGACGCGCTCTGGTTTCCGGACACCGTCACCGTCGATCCTTCGACACACAGGTCCATTCCTTCGATTCTCAGCGGACTACTACCGACTGACGTGGGACGGCGGTCAGCGACCGCCCCCAACCACATCGACACCTTGTTCACCTTGTCCGCCTGGAATTCCGGGATCGACGTTGCAGAGCCGGTCACGAATCTCTGTGCTCGACCGGTGTGCACCGAAGTCGGGAACGATCCGTTGTCGTGGCGGACATCGGCTCTCCTGGCAGGGGACCTGCTGATGGTCGGGGTACACGCGGTCGTAGCAGAGCCGGTGCGAGATCTCCTTCCTCCGATCAACGCGAGTTGGGGAAGCTACTTCTCGCAGATGGGCACGAGCTGGCAGCTGCGCGTGGATCGCAGAGACGTCGCGACTGCCGCTGTCCAACGGCTCGGAAGCTCCGAAGCCAGGCTGACGGTATTCCATTTGCTGATACCCCACGCGCCTTGGGAATACGACGGGTCAGGCGCCCACCTGACCGCGGATATCCATGCGAGTTCAGAACTCGACGGGTCGGACCAGACCACGTTGCAGCGCCACCTTCTCCAGGTCCAGTTCGCGGACGAGATCTTGGGTGAGATCTTGAGTCGGCTTCGATCCTCCGGGCGATACGACGAAACCACGATCGTCGTGGTCGCCGACCACGGGGTGAGCTTCTCGGGGATGACCGACCACGGCCGTGACATGACCGCCGCCACGATGGGTGAGGTTGGTTCGGTGCCGTTCTTCATAAAGCTGACCGATCAGGCACGCGCCGGAGAAGTGGACCGTTACCCGGCGTTCACCGTGGATGTGCTTCCCACATTGGCCGGTGCGACCAACCTCGACGTCCCCTGGCTCACCGACGGTGTAGACCTTCTGGCCGATGTGCGCCCGGACCCCGCCGGACGGGCCACGATCGGCGGAATCCCACCCAGAGATCAGGCCGGAACCCGGGCGGCTGCGGCCGCCATCGACCGCCTGTTCCCCCGGGGAGATCTGTACGGATTCGTGCCGCCGGGTTCGCCCGATCTGATCGGTGGGACCGTCCCAGGTGATGCGCCCCGCGCCCCGCTCGTGTGGGAGGAGGTGGTCGACTTGGCCTCGCCTGACCGAGTCGAACCGGGAGCGCAGACGGTTGTGATCAAGGGTTGGCTGAGCGGCTCTCCCGAGTTGTTCCCTGGGATAGTGGTGGTGATCGCGGGCGGAGAAGTGGTGGCGATGGCAGAAACCTCCGGAAGTGTTCCGTCCGGGTTCACCGCCGTGGTGGCCGGATCGCGAGTTGGGAATGAGTTCGAGATCGGATGGGTCGAGCACGACGGGTCGGTGTCGATCGTTCCGAGATCCTGAGCGTGAGCTGTGCCGTGAGGTCGGCCGGCGCATGGGGATCATGTGCGCTCGACAGCGGCGCCCCACAATCGTTGGAAGTCCTCTGGTCCGAGTTCTGAGTCCCCATGCCGACAACGCGCGATGCAGCTTGCGCCGGCGGTCGTTCAGCGGCGCCCCGACCTTGTCGCGAATCGCAGTCGCCTCGGCCAGGTGTCGCATGGCCCTGGCCGGCTCTTCTAGCCGGTGGGCGACCTCTGCCAGAGCCTCGCGAGCGCGAGCGACGAATTGCTTTTTCCGAGGGACAGATTGGATTCGTGGCTCTACGAGCTGTATCACGTCGCCTTTCCGGGCGCGTATCCCGACGACCCGAGAATCCACGTCGGAGCCGACTCGGTGGTGGTCGAGTTCACGTTCAAGGGGCGCAACGACGGCCCGTTCGCCGGCAACCCGCCGACCCACCGATCGGTCTCTGTGCCGATGTGTGTGGCGTATGACATCGAAACCCGGCGTATCGCCAGGATTCGGGCGTACTACGACGCCGCAACGATGATGAGACAGCTGACCAATTGATTCTGTACGAGTTCGGGTCCGGGTCCGGGGGGAGACCCGGACCCCATCGCGGGTGGGAACCGTTCTAGATTCGGGGCCGGCAAAGCCGAGCCGGAAGAATCGTGACCCACGACCCTCGAGCCGACATCCCAGCAGCCGGAGCCGGTATTCAGGTTCCCGTGCGTTCTCAGGCCGAGTACCTCGAGATGGCCGAGCGGGTACTGCCCGGCGGCGGACTCGGCACCCGTCTCAACCCGGAAGGGCTCCGGGTCACGATTGCCTCGGCCAACGGGTCACATCTGACCGACGTAGACGGTCGGGAGTGGATCGACTACGTGTGTGGCGCGGGCGCGTTGATCCTCGGCCACCAGCACCCGGAGGTGGTCGCGGCGGTCAGACATCAGGCTGCCCGGAGCATCCACCAGTACGGGTCGCTCACCGACGTGTCGATCGAACTGGCGGTGCAGATCGTCGAGGCCATCCCGGGGGCCGAACGGATGGTGTTCACCACCACCGGGTCGGAGGCCACCGCCTACGCGATGCGGCTTGCTCGGGCCCACACCGGCCGCCCCAAGATCGTCAAGTTCGAGGGCGGGTTCCACGGCAATCACGATTACGCGGGGGTCGGCGTGTCGCCACCGGAGCCGAGCCCCTACCCCCGAAGCGTGCCCTTCACGAGCGGGACACCGGAAGCGGTCATCGACACCATGCTGGTCACCCCCTACAACGATCTGGAGCGTCTGCGGGATCTCCTCGAACGAGAAGCCGAGCAGACCGCAGCCGTGATCGTGGAACCGGTCCAGAGGATCATCCGACCCGACGCGGGGTTCCTCGAGGGGGTCAGGCGGCTGTGTGACGAGTTCGGCATCGTGCTGATCTTCGACGAGGTGGTGACCGGCTTCCGGCTCGCCTACGGGGGAGCACAGGAGTATTTCGGAGTGAAGGCCGACCTGGCCGGATACGGAAAGATTCTCGGAGGCGGGGGCCCGGTGGGAGCCGTCGTCGGCCGCTCGGACATCATCGATCGAGCTCACCCGGGCTTGGTGGGCAGGCCCGAGTACGTCTACGCGTCCGGCACCCTCCACGGCAATCCGCTCGGAGCGGCGGCCGGTCTCGTCACGCTAAAGATGCTGAGAACCCCCGGCTTCTACGCCGAGCTCGAGACCCGCATGCAGCAGCTCGGCGCCGCCCTGACCAACGTGTTTCATTCCCGCGGCTATCCGGCCCGGATCGAGCACGTGGGATCGATGTGGCAACCGCTCCACCTCGACGGATCGCCCCGTTCATATGTCGAGATGCTGCGATCTGATCGGAACGCAGACCGCAGCTTCGACGTCGCACTGCTCGAGTCCGGGATCAACGTGGTCCCGGCTCTGCGCAGGTTCATTTCGGCCGCCCACACCGACACCGACTTCGATCGAACCGTGGCAGCTGTCGACCGGATATGCGGCGGGATGAAGAGATGAACGACCAGGGGACCGTGCCGGACACCATGCGGGCGGTTCTGCTCAACGGTCACGGCGGGCCTGAGAAGCTGGAATACCGGGAAGACGTACCGGTGCCGATCCCCGGTTCCGGGGACGTGCTGGTGGCAGTCTCAGCCTGCGGCGTCAACAACACCGATATCAACACCCGGATCGGCTGGTATGCGGTGGGCGACATCGAGGCCGGCGGTGACGATGGCTCCTGGAGCGGGCAGATGGGGTTCCCGAGAATTCAAGGAGCGGAGCCGGTCGGACGGGTCGCAACGGTCGGGAGCGGGGTCGACCACGGGCTGATCGGGAAGAGAGTGATGGTCGATCCATGGATCCGGGACCCGGGCGGGCGGCTCGATCTGGCCCGGTATCTGGGTTCCGAGTTGGACGGCGGCTTTGCCGAGTTCGTCCGGGTGCCCGCAGTCAACACCCATCCGGTGGAGGTCGAGGTTCCGTCGGTCGAGATCGCCGGTCTGGCGTGCTCCTACGCCACCGCCGAGCACATGCTGCATCGGGCGCGGGTTCGGGCCGGCCAAATCGTGCTCGTCACCGGTGCCTCCGGCGGAGTCGGCACCGGTCTCGTTCAGCTGGCCAAGCGGAGGGGAGCGGTCGTGCTGGCCGTCACCAGCGGGTCGAAACTGGAGGCCGTGCGAGCCCTCGGAGCCGACCGCGTGTTCGACCGGAGCGAGCCGGCACTCGAGGAGGCCATCGCGGAGGCGACCGGAGCCAACGGGGTGGATGTGGTTGCCGACGTGGTCGGGGGCCCGGCGTTCGGGGGATTGTTCGAGCTCATCCGGCGAGGAGGTCATTACGTGACCTCGGGAGCGATCGCCGGGCCAATCGTCTCCCTCGACCTCAGAACCCTCTATCTGAACGACATCACCATGCACGGGGCAACCGTGGTGCCGGAGTCGGTCTTCGAGGACCTCGTGAGCTATGTGCGAGCAGGCGAGATCCGGAACCCGGTGGCGGCGACCTACCCGCTCCACGAGCTGGCGCGCGCCCAGGAACAGTTCCTTCGCAAACAGCACGTCGGGAGCCTGGTGATCGAGATCGACCGCTGAACCCGCAGCGACGAGGTCAGTTCCGCCCGATGCCGTGATAGCGGAATCCGAGGCGTCTCATCTTCTCCGGGTCGTAGAGATTGCGACCGTCGACCAGGACGTCGCCGCCCATCGCTGCGATGATTCGTCCGAAGTCGGGGGTTCGGAACACCAGCCATTCGGTCGCCACCGCCAGAGCGTCGGCTCCTTCGAGGGCCGCATAGGGATCGGAGGTGTACCGGACCGACTCACCCAGCACGGTCCGGGCGGTGTCCATTGCCTCTGGGTCGAACACCGACACATTGGCGCCGGCCTCGACCAATTGCTGTACGAGGTCCATGGCGGCGCTCTCCCGGACGTCGTCGGTTTCGGCCTTGAACGACAGCCCCCACACCGCCACCGGGCGGCCGGCGAGATCACCGTCGAATGCCGATCGGAGCTTTTCGAACATCCGGCGCCGCTGGCGTCCGTTCACCGCGTCGACCGCTTTGATCAGTTCGAGGTCTGTTGCGTATTCCTCGCCGGTGCTGATCAACGCCCGCAGATCCTTGGGGAAGCACGAGCCTCCGTACCCGGGTCCCGGGAAGAGAAACGCCGGGCCGATCCGCTGGTCGCTTCCCAATCCCCGGCGGACCAGGTCCACGTCGGCTCCGAGTGCCTCGCACAGGTTCGCCATCTCGTTCATGAACGACACCCTGGTGGCGAGCATGGCGTTGGCGGCGTACTTCGTCAGTTCGGCGGAGACGTTGTCCATCAGGATCATCCGGTTGGAGGTTCGGAGGAAGGGGGCGTACAACTGCTCGAGGACCGGCAGGGCGGTATCGGAGTCGAGCCCGACGATCACCCGGTCCGGTTTCATGAAGTCGGAGACCGCTGCGCCCTCTTTGAGGAACTCGGGGTTCGAACAGACCGTGAAGGGCAGGTCCGTGTGTTCGGAGATCACGCTCCGCACCATGTCGGCGGTTCCAACCGGGACGGTGCTCTTGATCATGATCACCTTTTCGGGGGTCATGTTCCTGCCGATGGTCTCCGCGGCCGAACGGACGAACCGCAGGTCGGCGGCCCCGTTCTCGGCCGGAGGTGTTCCGACCGCGATGACCACCACGGTGGCCTCCGCGACAGCCTGGTCGATATCGGTCGAGAACCGGAGCCGGCCGAACTCCTGGTTTCGCTCGACGATCGGCTCGAGACCGGGTTC
>JBFHRE010000146.1:0-5903 GCA_041591895.1 Acidimicrobiia bacterium | reverse complement strand
GTCGGTCAGGGTCAAGGTGTCGGTCTCAAGCGCCCACCGATCGACCGCCAGGAGAGCCGTGGTGAAACCGCTTTCGATGTCGGCCGTGGCTTCACAGAACATCTCGGTGGCGGCGATCTCGGTGACTCGCAGCTCGCCGTCCGGGGCGAGGATCGCGAGACCGCCGTAGTCGTTGCAGCCAGTATTCCCCGAGATCCGGCCGTCTTCGAAGTTCATGGTTGGAGGCCCGGCGGTGACGTCGATCGAGCCTCCCTCGACGACCAATTCCGAGACGACGAACCGGCGACCCTCGAGGGTTCGAACATCGCCGCCGCCGTTGGGGCTTGCTCCGCCGCAGGCGGCAAGGACGAGGACCAAACAGACGATCGCGTGCGTTCTCATGCCGGTTGGACGCTACCGACAGCCAGGGTGTTCCATCGATGATGCGAATGGCTCATGAACCATTCCAACGTGGCAGGATGCAACGCACCAGCACGACCGAGGTGAACACGTGACGATCGCGCCAGAACGCAAGCCATTCATCCGCCCGGATGGCAAGGAGAAGGTGACCGGCCTCGGCCGGTACACGGCCGACCTCAACCTCACGGGCCAGGCCTTCGCCCGCTTCAAGTACGCCGACCACCCCCACGCCCGTATCGTCCGGATCGACACCGCCGCCGCCCGTGCGCTGCCCGGGGTGTTCGCCGTCCTCACCCATGCGGACGTCCCCGATGTGCTGTACGGCGGGATGGTCGAGGACCGCCGACTGTTTGCCAAGGAGAAGGTCCGCTGGGAAGGCGATGTCGTGGCGGCGGTGGCTGCCCGGACCGCCGAGATCGCAGCCGAGGCCGTGCGACTGATCGAGGTCGAATACGAGGTGCTCGAACCATTGCCCGATTTCGCCGCCAACATGGAGCCGGGAGCAACCCTGGTCCACGAGGCCTGGGAGGGATACGAGGCCGACGACTCGCTCGATCGCAACCAGAACATCCTCGGCCACTCGTCGATCGTGAAGGGCGACGCCGACGGTGCCATGGAATCTGCCGAGGTCGTGGTCAAGAGTCGGTTCGTTTCGGACGCATCCCAGGGGGCTCCGATCGAGCCGCGGGCGATCCTCGCCCAATGGCAGGGCGACCGGGTGACGATCTGGTCGTCTACCCAGGTGCCATTCGCCGCCCGCTCCGGGGTGGCCCACACACTCCAGATTCCCGAATCGCATGTGCGGGTGATCGTGCCGCTGCTCGGCGGCGGTTTCGGATCGAAGTGCGACTTCCATTTCGAGGCCCACGTCGCCGCCCTCGCCCGCGCCACCCGGCGACCGGTCAAGCTCGTGTTCTCCCGACAGGAGGAGTTCTTCGCTCCCGACCACCGGCGGGAGGGCATGATCATCGAGTTGGAAACCGGCGCCACCAGGGACGGCAGGCTCGTCTCCCGCCGCGGAAGGCTGATCCTCGACAAAGGCGCCTACTGCGGCGAGGGAGGCTTCTTCGCCCAGATGGCGGCGATGCACGCCTGCGGTCCCTACAAGCTCGACAATGTCAACGTCGAGGCGTTTCTGAACTATTCGACCAACCAGCCCTCCAGCTCGGTGCGGGCACCCACCGCCCCCCAGACCTGCTGGGCGCTGGAGCAGCACATGGACGAGGTGGCGATGGCGATCGGGATGGACCCGGTGGAACTGCGGCGCCGAGCCCTGATCGAGGAAGGCGCCGAGGGACCGGCCGGACAGATCTTCGACCGGATCGGCGCCAAGGAGACGCTCGAGGCCGCTTTGGAGATGATCGGGTACGGGCAGGAGCTGCCAGAGGATGAGGCGATCGGGGTCGCCTGCGGATGGTGGCCGTCGTTCGGGTCCCAGTCCGGTGCCTATGTGAAACTCAACGGTGACGGCACGGGCACCATCATCACCGGGGCGATGGAGTCGGGGACCGGGGCGGTGATGGGTCTCCCGCTCCTGGCAGCCGAGGTGCTGGGGATGAAGCCGGAGGACTTCTCGATCCTGTACCAGGACACCGACGCCGGGCCGTGGGACATGGGCTCGTCGGGCTCGCAGACCACGTTCAACAACGGCCGGGCGGTGATCGAGGCGGCCCGGGAGGTGCGGGAGAAGCTGCTCGATCTCGCCGCCGCCGAACTCGAGGCCAATCGCGACGACCTCGAATTGGTCGACGGCGAGGTGCGGGTGAAGGGTTCGCCTGGCACCTCGGTGACGATCGTCGACCTGGCCGAAACCGGGGAGACCATCATCGGAAAGGGCTCCGGCGATGTCCCGGAGGCGCCGGAAGTCGACGCCTCGGCCTGTGTCGGGCGTCTCGGGATGGAGTCGTTCCTGGCTCCCCAGCTGATCACCCATGCCGCCCGGATCAAGCTCGACCGGGCCACCGGGGTGGTGCGGGTGCTCGAGTTCGCCGCCGCCCACGACTCGGGAGTGATCATCAACCGGATGGGCGCCGACGGTCAGGTGTATGGCGGGGTGATGATGGGAATCGGCCAGGCGCTCTCGGAGGCCACCTGGTTCGACGACGACGGGCGCCAGCGCAACCCGGGCCTGCTCGACTACAAGCTCCAGACCGTGAGCGACGGACCGAAGATCGACATCCGATGGATCGAGATCGACACCCCCGGCGCCGGCCCCAAAGGCTCGAAGGGGGTGGGTGAACCGCCCAGCGTGCCCACCCCGGGGGCGATCGGCAACGCCATCGCCAAATTGATCGGCGGTCCGGTTCGGCGGCTGCCGATGACCCCCGAGCGGGTGTGGGAGACCATGAACGGCGACGGGGAGGTCTGACGTGGCCACCTACGTGACCGCCCACACCGTCGAGGAAGCGGTGGCGGCTCTCGCCGCCGGGGCCCGACCGGTGGCCGGAGGCACTGACCTCGTGGTCGGTGCCCGCCAGGGGAAGAAGCCGTTGCCCGCCGACCTCGTCGGGATTCACCGGGTGGCAGGTCTGGGGACGATCGAGGAGACCGACGGGGGACTGGTGCTGGGGGCGCTGGTCACCCACGCCGCCATCGTCGACCACCCAGTCATACGTTCGCGCTTCGCCGGGCTGGCGGACGCATCGGCGATCGTGGGTTCGCACGCCACCCGGGCCAACGGAACCATCGGAGGCAACGTGATGAACTCGTCTCCGGCGATGGACACCGGCGCTCCGCTGTTGTGCATGGGTGCGACCGTCGAGCTGGTGGGACCGGCCGGGACCCGGACCCTCGGCCTGGACGACCTGTGGACGGGACCGGGAACCAGCTCGGCGGCACCCGACGAACTGTTGACCCGGGTCACCATCCCGGCACCGCCACCCGCTAGTGGCAGTGCCTATGTGCGGCTCCAGTACCGGCGCCAGATGGAGATCGCAGTGGTCGGAGCAGCGGCGTCGGTGACGCTCGACGACGGGCGGATTTCTTCGGCTGCGATCGCCATCACCGCACTCGCCCCCATCATCCACCGGGTGGAAGCTGCAGAGACGGCGCTGGTCGGGACCTCGGGCGACGAAGCGACCGTCCAGGCGGCGGCCGAGGCAGCGGCGGCCGCCTCCCGACCGATCGGGGACGTCAGGGCATCCGCCGAGTACCGGAAGGCGATGGCGGCGGTCATCACCCGCCGGGCGATCAACGCCGCACTCACCAGGGCCCGGGGAGACCAGGTTGCCATCCCCGCCAGCGAATCCACCTATGGGAGCTGAAGTGACCTATTCGATCACATTGAACGTCAACGGCGTCGAGTACCCGCTCGAGGTCGACGCACATGCCAGCCTCCTCAACACGGTGCGAGACCAGGTGGGCCTGACCGGGTCGAAGGAAGGGTGCGACGATTCCGAGTGTGGGGCCTGCATGATGCTGATCGACGGCCGGCCCGTTAACTCGTGTTCCTATCTCGCCGTGCAAGCCAACGGGTCGCAAGTGACGACGGTGGAGGGTCTGACGAACACCGACGATCTGGCACCACTCCAGGAGGCGTTCCTGGTCGAGGGTGGTGTCCAATGCGGGTTCTGCACTCCGGGGATGCTGATCTCGGCCACGGCCCTGCTCGAGTCGAATCCCGACCCCACCTCCGACGAAGTCCGGATCGGGCTGTCGGGGAACCTGTGCCGCTGCACCGGATACGACGGGATCGTCAAGGCGGTTCTCAAGGTGGCGGAGGCCCGTTCGGGGAATTGAGAGACGCAACAACGAGATGAGCGCCAACCTCCCGTCGAGAGCCGAGGTCGTCATCGTGGGCGGTGGCGTGATCGGGGCCAGCGTCGCCTATCACCTCTCCTGTCTTGGGTGGTCCGACGTGGTGGTCCTCGAGCGTGATCAGCTGACGTCGGGAACGACCTGGCACGCCGCCGGGCTGATCGTGTCGGGAGGCATGACCACCGAAACGCTGGCATGGATGTCGAGGTACACCCGGGAGCTCTATGAGGGGTTGGAGGCCGAGACGGGGCTGTCGACCGGTTTCAAACCGGTCGGGTACGTCCAGACCGCCGCCTCACAAGACCGCCTCGACAAGCTGCGGCGGGAGGCCGACTTTCTCCGCCTGATGGATATCCACAGGGTCGAGATCTCCGCCGGGGAGGTCGCCGACCTGTGGCCGGTATTGGACACCAGCGACGTCTTGGCCGGTTTCTACACCGCCAACGAGGGCCGGGCCGATCCGGCCAACTGCGCGATGTCGATGGCCAAAGGGGCGAGGATGCGAGGCGTCCGAATCGTGGAAGGGCTTCCGGTCACGGGATTCGACGTCGACGGCGGCAACGTGACCAGGGTTCGGACACCGGCGGGCGAGATCGAATGTGACTACGTGGTGAATTGCGCCGGAATGTGGGCGCGGCAGGTTGGTGCCATGGCCGGGGTCTCGGTTCCACTTCAGGCGGCCGAACACGCCTACCTCATATCCGATCAGGTCGAGCAGGTTCATCCCGACATGCCGATTCTCGAGGACCCCGACCGTTACGCCTACTACCGCGAGGAGACGGGCGGGATCATGGTCGGCCTGTTCGAACCGCTTGGCGCACCATGGGAAGTGGACTCGGTGCCGGACGACTTCAGTTTCGGTGAGATTCCCAATGATTACGATCGGCTGGCGCCGTTCCTGCAGCTGGCCATGGAGCCGCTGCCGATCCTTCAGGAAACGGGGATTCGGAAGCTCTTCACGGGCCCAGAGAGCTTCACTCCCGACAATGGTTCGCTGATGGGTCCGTCGCCGGAGGTCGAGAACTTCTGGATCGCCGCCGGTTTCAACTCTCTGGGAATCCTTCTCGGAGGCGGAGCCGGAAGCATCATCGCGAGCTGGATGGTCGACGGGGTCCCGCCGGTGGATGTGACCGGCGTGGACATCGCCCGGTTGCTCCCGTTTCAGACCACCAGCCGCTTTCGTCGCGATCGGACCGTGGAGTTGCTGGGACGCCTCCACTCGACCGGGTCGTGGCCTCACTCGCAGCCAGAGCGCGCCCGGAACATCCGCAGGTCGCCGATTCACGACCGCCTCACGGCTGCCGGGGCCAGGTTCGGAGAGTCGTCCGGATGGGAGAACGTGTCCTGGTTCGGACCCCGGGATGTCGACGTTCCGCACATCCGCACCTACCGCCGGCCACCCTGGTGGGAGTGGCACAGGGAAGAGCACACCGCCACTCGCAAGGCCGTGGTGTTGTACGACATGTCGTCGATGTCGAAGTTCTCGGTTGCCGGGCCCGATGCAGAACGCGTGTTGAACCGCTTGAGCGGCAACGACGTCGCCGTCGACTCCGGCACGTGTGTCTACACGCAGTGGATGAACGATCGGGGAAAGATCCTCGCCGATCTGACCATCACGCGGCGATCGGAGTCCGAGTTCCTCGTCGTGGTCGCCGAGGGCTTCCATCGTCGGGTGGAATCCATGCTTCGAAGGGCGGTCGGTCCGCAGGACCGGGTTTCCGTGACCGACGTCACCTCGGGTCTGGCGC
>JBFHRE010000145.1:0-5940 GCA_041591895.1 Acidimicrobiia bacterium | reverse complement strand
GGTCGCCCTGGAGACGGTCGCAGCCGGCCGGCCCATATGCCGCTGGTGCCGCCTCCCGATGAACCCTGACGACCACGCTTGCCCGGCCCGCAACTGACGTGAAGCTCGTCGACGTCGTCGGCCGTCTCCCCCACGCATCGAACGCCACCGTCCTCGCCAGGGACGAAGACGGGACGGCATGGGTGTACAAACCCGAGCGAGGCGAGCAGCCACTGTGGGACTTCCCATGGAGGAGCCTGGCAGCCCGGGAAGTCCTGACGTATGAGACGAGCGAGGCGATGGGACTCGGCCTGGTGCCGGAGACGGTGCTGGTCGATGGCCCGTTCGGTCGCGGATCGGCGCAGCGCTTCCTCGACGAGGACATGGAGTTCGATCCCCGACCGATGTTCGCATCCGGCGGGCTCGACGTCCGTTTGTGGCCGTTTGCGGTGCTGGACATCGTCACCAACAACGCCGATCGCAAGGTGGGTCACCTTCTCAAGGAGCGTGGCAGCGATCGACTTTGGGCGATCGACAACGGCCTCACTTTCCACCCGGAGCCGAAACTCCGCACGGTGCTTTGGGGCTTCGCCGGCCGCCCGATCCCCGAGGATCTCGTCGCGGCTCTCCGGGCGTTGATGGCCACCACCGACTTGTTCGACCGCATCGCCGAACTCCTGTCCCCCATCGAGTCCGAGCAGACCAAGCAGCGCCTCGGCAGCCTCTTGGACGATCCAGTGCACCCAGCGCCTCCCGATGACCGGCCGGCCGTCCCCTGGCCGGTGTGGTGAACGCACCCCAACCGTGGGCCCACCAACACCCTGACGGTGTTCACGAACCCTGGGTTCACCAACACCCTGACGGTGTTCAGGGGCCCACGGTTCGGCCGTTCGGTATCTCTCGGCCTGTCGCTAGTGTCGCCCCATGACCAAGTTCGCCTACTTCTGCGGCCATGAGCAATGGCATCCCGAGCAACTCGTTCGGCACGCCGTGCTCGCCGAGCAGGCCGGATTCGACATGGTGGTGGTTTCGGAACACTTTCATCCATGGGTCGACGACGCCGGCGCCGCCGGATTCGCATTCTCCACCATCGGGGCGATGGCCGCGGCCACTACTCGCCTGGAGTTCGCCACCGGTGTGACAACACCCCTGTGGCGGTTCCATCCGGCAGTGGTCGCCCAGGCCGCCGCCACCCTCGACCGGCTATCCGGCGGACGGTTCCACCTCGGCGTGGGAACTGGAGAGAACATCAACGAGGGACCGCTCGGCTACGAGTTTCCCGACTACAAGGAGCGGGCGGCACGGATGCGGGAGGCGCTCGAGATCATGCGCCGGCTGCTCGATGGCGAGAAGCTCTCGTTCGAGGGCGATTACTACACCACCGACCGAGCCAAGCTCTACTCGCCCCCGGCGGGCCCGGTCCCGATCTGGCTGGCGGCCGGCGGTCCGCAGTCGGCCCGGATGGCGGCCAAACGAGCACAGGGGATCATCACCTCGGTGAAGGACCCTGCAGAGACGATGGAACGGGTTGTGGCTCCCGCCAGGGAGGCCGCCGCCGAGGCGGGCCGGCCTACCCCCACCATCCTCACCACGAGATGGTCGATCAAAGCCGAGGACGAGGACGAGGCGTGGGAGGCTCTCTACTCCTGGCGAGGACTTCGCGCCCCCGGTCGGCTCGAAGCTGTGGACCCGATGGACCTCAGGACCCGGGCCGACGCCCTCCCCCGGGAAGAGGTGCTGGGCCGCTACACCCTCGTGTCGAGCGCCGACGACATCGTGAATGCATACCGTCCGCTGATCGACGACCTGGGCGCGGACATCGTGACGTTCCAGATGGCGTCGCTCGACCAGGAAGGGTTGATCGACATGCTGGGGTCCGAGGTGCTCCCTCGACTACGCGGTTGACTCAGCCTCCGAGCAGGCCGAGTGCAATCAGCATGGTCTGCTGAAGGGTCCCGTCGAGACCGGGGAGTTCGAGAACCACAGCCAGACTGGGTGCCAGGGCCCGCAACTCTGGTCCCAGGTCGTCCGCCTCGGGTGATCCGAGGGCTCGCTCGATCGCACTGGGGTACCTTGCCCCCAACACCTCGGCGAAGCTGGCAACCACATCGATGTCCCACCCGCTTCCCGCGTTCCGGGCGACGATCGAACGACTGTTGCCATCGACCACGATCGGCACCACCGCAAAGCCGACTCCTCGGACATCGATCGTCTGTGACTGGGAGCCGGGCCGCACGGCGATTCCGTCCACGACGTCAGGGCCGAGGACATCCGCGAACGACGCCCAGAAGTTGCGAGCCGCCATTGACGGGTCGGCGACCAGGGAATCTTTCACGGTGCTCCCCTCGGCCAGGAGAATCAGCCTCATCTGACCGTCCGCCACCAGGCTGGCGGCGGCGTCGTAGTCGCCGGCCTGCAGGGCCTCGACCAGCATCGCAACCGCCTCGGCCGCGGTAGCCGAACCGGAGCCGGTCGTTGTCGCCACCGGTTCTCCCTCACCGCCGCTGCAGGCTGTGAGTACCAGGGCAAGGGTGCACGCAACAGCCGGAGCGAACAGCCGATTCACGGGGCCAGTGCTCGCAGCGTGTCCTCCACGGTGCTTCGGTTGGTGTCCAGCAGACCTATCGCGGCCTGCTGGATGCCGGCGTCGAGATACTCATCGATGCGATCTCTGACCCGGGCAACATCGCCAACGATGGCCAGGTCATCCACCAGGTCGTCGTGAACCGCCCGATGTACGGCTTCCCGATCTCGATTAGCCCAGCCCCGGGCAATGGCTTCTGCCTCCTCCTCATATCCCATCCAGCGCAGGAAGTTGTTGTAGACCGGCTGCGCCAGGTAGCCGCCGAGGATCGACTCCCGCAGCATCGTCCGGCCGGCGGAGGGATCATCGGTCACAAGCACGTGGAGGCGGGCCATGACGCCGAACCCCTCACCCGCTCCCACGGCCGCCAGCTGTTTGGGCACGATTTGCGGGGGCATCATGTTGAGACACACCCCGTCTCCCACCTGTCCGGCGAGACGGAGCATCCCGGGGCCGAGCGCGCCGACATAGCTCTCGACCGGACCGGCCGGCGGAGCGGCAGTGCGGAACCGGGTCATGGACACTTCACCTCCCGCATAGTTGCCGTCGCCGGTGAGGCCGGATCGAACCGCTTCCACCGTCTCCCGGACACGGCGCAACGGTCGTTCGAATGGGATGCCGTTCCACCCGGCAACGATCGCGTCGGATGATGAGCCGATGCCGAGCCGGAACGGACGACCGCCAAGTGCCTGGGAGACGGACCCGGCGGCCATGGCGAGCAGGGCCGGAGTGCGCACGAACGCCGGCACGACAGCAACCCCGACCGTCATGCGTTCCGTCGCCATCGCCACCGCACTGGCGGCCACCATGCTCTCGGGCCCGGCCACCTCGGCCAACCACCCGGTCCGATACCCGAGGTCCTCCCCGAAACGGGCGAGCGCGGCCAGATCGCGAACGGTCATCCCGGGCGCGGTGAGACTCAGACAGCGTTCCATTCCGACCAACGCTACCGGGCCGGCTCGGGGAGATGCCCGGTCCGCCACACCGAACGGGTGGATGCCACCAGGCCGCTCGGCTTCGTCACCACGTACAGATAGGTGATTCCTGCGAATTCTCTGAGCCACCGCCACGGGTCGCCGAGGGCCCGGTCGACGGCGCCGGCCCAGAATCCGGGTGACCCGGCTTGAAGGGGACCGGCGAACGGCCACAGAAACACCCGGGTGTCGGTCCACATTCCGTCGAGCAGGAGATGGAACATCATCCCGATCACCATCGCCAGCCACTGCTTGCGCGTTGGACCTCGTCTCGTGACGATCAGGATCAGGATGCCGATGACGGTCGGAGCGAGCAGCGAATGTGCCCACAGCTCACCGGAGGAGTACCTATCCGCCAGGGCCAGCGTGCCGATCGGCAGATCGAGGAGGTCGGGGAGAAGCGCCCCACCGAGGAGGAAACGCAGATCCACCTTCGGATCGCGAAAGATCCATCGAAAGAGGAACAACGTTCCTGCGAGGTGCCAGACGAGCATTCAGGCGAGCATTCAGAAGACGATGAGCCGCCGGCAGTGCACACACCGTGGCGGGTCGGCCTGGGCAGCTTCGATCTGCTCGGTCGGCGACAGTTGGAGATGGCAACCACCGCACTGACCGTTGTCGAACCGGCCGATGGCGACTCCCTCCTTGGTCTTGCGCATCGTCTCGTATAGCTCGAGGAGGTCCTCGGGGATCACGGGAACGATCTCGGCCTTCCTGGCCTCCCTGCGATTCAGGACCGCATCGATCTCTTTCCATGCTTCCTTGATCACAGCTTCGAGCTGCGACTCGCGGGCCCCCAGCTCGGCAACCAGCTTTTCCGCCTCGGCGAGTTCCTCGTCGATCTGTTCCTTGGCATCGATCAGGTGCAGGACCTTGGTCTCCATGGCCTCCTGTTGACCGCGAAGGCTCTGAACCTCGAGCCGCTTGTGTTCTGTCTCCTTGCCGCTCATCCCGCCGGCGTAGAGGCGGGTCTCGGCCTCCTGGAGCTTCGCCTCGATGATCTCGAGCTCTCCCTCGGCCTTGTCGAGTTCCAGTCCGGCGGTCCGATCCCGGTCCCGAATCCCGGCCGTCTGCTCCTCCGCCGCCTTGCGCCGCTCGTCCACGGCCCGGTACTCATCCAGCTCGGGGAGCGACGAGCGCTGATGCAGGAGACGGTCGATCTCGAGGTCGACCTCCTGGAGGTCGAGGAGGTCGGAGTAGGCGGGGATCTCCATGGCCGCCCGAGACTACTGCCAGGGCGTGGGGTCGAGCGAAGTGAGATCGAGCACATCGGCGAGACCGCCCACTACCTTCGCCAGTCGCCGTACTCCCGGCCGCTCGGTCGGGGCATGTCCGGCGTCGATGATCGCCAGGCCGAGATCGAGTGCCTCCACTACCCGGTGATGCGACACATCGCCTGTGACGAAGACCTCGGCCCCGGCTCCGGCTGCCTCCCTGATCATCGACGAGCCCGACCCGGGGAGCACTGCCACCCGGCGCACCTCACGATCGTCCCCGGACACCCGCAACGATGGCGACGCCAGGACCTCTCCGACCGTCGCCGCAAGATCGCCCAGCCCGGTCGGAGAAACAAGCGAGCCGATCCGGCCCGAGAATGCTGCGTTGGAGCGCACCTCATACACGTCGTATGGCGGCTCCTCGTATGGATGCGCCTCCACCAGAGCCGCCAGCACTCGATCGAGTGCCCGGGTGGGGACGATCGTCTCGAGACGGGCTTCCTCGACCTCCTCCGCCTCACCGGGCGCTCCTACGACTGGCGAGGCGCCCTCCCCCGGGGTGAACGAGCCGATGCCGGGGGTGCGAAAAATGCAGCCGTGATAGTCGCCGATCCGGCCGGCACCGGCCCCCGTCATGGCCGCGGACACCGCCTCGGCTTCCGCTACGGGCACGAAGGTAACCACTTTGAGCTTGCCTTCGGGGGTGACATGACCGAACCCGGTTACGGATTCGAGGGAGAGTGCGTCCGCGAGGGCGTCGGCGCACCCGCCGGGGGCGACGTCGAACGCGGTGTGGACCACCGCCAGTGACACCCCGGCTTCGATGAGCCGGAACGCCCGACCGACCGGGGATCGCCCGGCGGTCACACGGGTGGTGGGAGAGAAAAGGAGCGGGTGATACGTCACCAGCAAATCGGGCCGGTGTTTCTCGGCAGCCGCAACCACCGCCTCGGTCACTTCGTGACACACCGCGACGGTCCGAGCCGGGCGGGAGGGGTCACCGAGTTGGAGGCCGGTCACGTCCCATCCGGCTGCCCGTTCGAATGGCATCGTCCGGTCGAGCGCCGAGAGGATTTCCGCAACCGTGGACACCGAGCCCAGGATAGGGGGTCATGAATCCCCGGCACCTCCCGCCGACTGGACACCGATGATGACCACCCGCCCGCCGAGGGGAGGCCAGTCCCGT
>JBFHRE010000144.1:0-5959 GCA_041591895.1 Acidimicrobiia bacterium | reverse complement strand
GGTCCCGTGACTCGCGACCATAGGCCGGCTACCGATAGGTAGCCGCTGACTAGTCTCTTCGGTCGTCCTTCCAATAGTTCTCAAGTTTCCCGGGGTGCGGTCTACTTTGTGCGGTGGGCAAAACGGAGAGGCTGTAGAAGATGCGAAACGGCGATTGTCGAAAAGGACAACACCGCTATGCAGACGGATCGAGATTCGGAGCAGGGCTGCGCCGTCTCTCGTGCAGTTCATGCGGGTCGGTGACGATCGACCTCACCGAGGCACAGGCCGGGTTGAAAAGCAAGCCGAACCTGTTCGTTGGTGAGGAAGAGCGGACGTCCATCTTCGACGGTGGGTTCCTGCAGGATCTCCGCTCACTGTCGAACTGACGGTCATCGGCATCGGATACAGGGGTACGGGCAATTGATCGGGGTGGCTCTTCGGAGCCACCCCGATTTGTTGAGCCGACCATCTTGACTGGGTGGGCCGTCGTGACTGGCACCCTTTCCAGGGTTTGGCTAGCCTGCCTCGTTGGTGGGCCTCCAACTACACCGAGAGGTCTGCCGATCCAAAGAAACCTGAGGAGGAAACGTGAAGCGAACGAACTGGCGCCTTGTCGCCATGCTCGCTGCTCTCGTCACCGTGCTTGCTGCTTGCGGCGGGACCACGGAGGAAACCACGGCCACCACCACAGCAGGTACCCAAGGTACGACTGCTACGACGACTGGTGGAACCGAGGCGCCGACGGAGTACTGCACCAACAACACCGGCACCCTGATCTGGGCCCATGAACAGGAGCCGCCGGACATGCACCTGGACGACCCGAACAACAACCTGACCACCACCGCGTGGACCCGCCAGGCCATTTGGGACGGCCTCTATGGCATCGATGCCACCACCAGCTTCTTCCCTGAGCTGCTGGCCGAGGAAGGCGTCGTCACCGAGAACGGCGACGGCTCTGTCACCGGTACGTTCAAGCTCCGCGATGGGCTGGTCTGGTCCGATGGTGACGACCTCACCGCCGATGACGTGAAGTTCACCTTCGACGTCATCATGGCCACCACGGCCGACGGCGAGGACGAAGACACCGATCCCGACTTCGTGTACCTCATCGGCGACCGCACCGGGTACGACACGATCACCGACTTCACCGTGACCTCCCCGACCGAGTTCTCGATCACCTGGTCGGCGTTCTTCGCCGGTTGGAAGGCCACGTTCTCCGAGGTGTTCCCGTCGCACGTGTTCAACGCCGATCCTGCCACCGCTGCCGCCGAGATGAACGAGCAGCTCCGGGAGTTCAAACTCCCCAGCGGCGACCCCATCCCCTCCTCGGGACCGATGGTGTTCAGCAACTGGCAGCGCGGCGTCCAGCTGGACCTCGTGCGCAACGACCTGTACAACGGCAACATGAGCCCGGATGCCCAGAACAAGGGTCTGGCCTGTGTGGAGGGCGTGACCATTCGTTACGTCGCCGACACCGACGCCCAGATCAATGCTCTGAAGGCCGGTGAGGCCCACATCATCATGACCCAGCCGCAGCTGGCGTTCGGTGATGAGCTCGCCACCGACCCGAACTTCACCGTTGCCGCTGCGGCCGGCCCGGTGTTCGAGCACTGGGGTCTCAACCTGTTCGACACGCACCTGAGCGATCCGCTCGTGCGTGAGGCGGTTGCTCTCGCCCTCAACAAGGCCCAGGTCATGGAGGCGCTCTACACGCCGCTGTTCGGTGACCTGCTCCCGGGCGAAGGTCTCGGCAACACCTACTGGATGTCGAACCAGCCTGACTACGAGAACCACCAGGGCGATGCCGGGTACGGTCTCGGTGATGCCGCCGCCGCCGGCGCCAAGCTGGAAGAGGCCGGCTACACCAAGGGTGGGGACGGCATCTACGAGCATCCCGAGCGCGGTCGTCTGACCCTCCGGGTCGGCACCACCGGCGGTAACGCCTTGCGTGAGCTGCAGCAGCAGATCATCCAGGCCCAGATGAAGGAAGCCGGCATCGAGATCACGATCGACAACGTGCCGGGCGGCGCCTACTTCGGTGAGCGTCCCTTCTCCGAGGCCGCACTCGAGTGCGCCAACTCCGGTGGCACCGCAGGCAACTGCGACGTGTGGGACATCACCCAGTTCGCCTGGGTCGGTGGACCGTGGCCGGGTGGCCAGTCGTTCTCGTACCGGACCGGTTCGGGCAACAACACCTATGGCTTCTCCAGCGAGGCATTCGACGCTCGTTCCGACGAGTGCGATTCCACCGTTGACGATGCCGAGCGTGCTGCTTGCTACAACGAGCTGGACACCTACGTGACCACCCTCGGACCCGAGGGCAACGGCTTGTTCATGCTCCCGTTGACCCAGAAGCCGTCGTTCTTCGGCTACCTGAGCTCGGCCCTGGCCAAGGCGGCCGTCGCTCCCGACGCCAACTCGGCCGGTCCGCTGGTCAACGTCGTCGACTACATGTTCAACTAGGAAGCATTTCCTCTGAATCGACGAGGGGGAGGGACTGCGGTCCCTCCCCCTCGCCGCGTTCGGGCCGGCACGCTAGGATGCCCGGCGGTCATGCTGATCTATGCCGTCCGACGCATCATCGCCGCGATCCCCCTCATCCTGGCGGCGACTTCGATCGTCTTCGTGCTGACGTCGCTCGGTGGCGACCCGGTTGCAGCCCGTCTCGCCACCTGCACCACGTGCGACCCCTCCGCGTATCAACGATTGATCGATCTGTACGACCTCGACAAGCCGGTCTACCCGCAGCGCTACATGGGCTGGCTGACCGACTTCGCCTCCGGCGACCTCGGGGTGGCTCTCACCCAGGGCGAACGCCCGGTCAAGGACATCATGCTGGAACGGGGCAAGAACACGTTCCTGATCGCGGTGCCGGCGTTCATCGTGATTGCGATCGGGGCGATCATCTTCGGGGTGTATTCCGCCGTCCGCCAATACTCGGTGGGGGATTACGTGATCACCGGGGCGTCCTTCATCGGTATTTCGATGCCGACATTCTTCTTCGGTCTCTTGTTGCAGTTCTTCGTCGTGTTCACCCTGCAGAAGACCGGGTGGAAGTTCTTCTATACGTCCGGCCTCCGCCTCGAGGGTTTCGTCGAATATGTCAAGAGCGCGACGCTGCCGATCATCACCCTGGTGCTGGTTTCGCTTGCAGGTGAGAGCCGTTTCCAGCGGGCCGCCACGCTCGAAGTGATCAACTCCGACTACATCCGCACCGCCCGGGCCAAGGGCCTGCCGGAGCGGACGGTGATCTTCAAGCACGCTCTTCGCAACGCCCTCATCCCGCTGGTCACCGTATGGGCTCTCGACTTCGCCGGTCTGCTCTCCGGAGCGGTCATCACCGAGACCATCTTTGCGTGGCCCGGTCTCGGACGGGAGTTGATCAACGCCATCTTCGCCCAGGACCTCGATCTGATGATGGCCGTAACCGTGTTCGCCATCTTCCTGACCGTCAGCTTCAACCTGATCGCCGACCTCATATACGGGGTGCTCGACCCGAGGATTCGCTTTGACTGATGTAGCCACACCGAGAGTCTCCGAAACCGCGGCCGTCCTCATCGAGGCCGAGGCGATCACCACCGAAGCCAAGTCCTGGAGCCGGCAGACCTGGGAGCGGCTCCTCCATCACAAGCTGGCGGTCGTAGCTGCCTTCATCCTGGTGTTTCTCACCATCTCCTTCTGGGTGGTCCCGGCGTTGAGCCCGTATTCCTTCGACCAGGTCGGGGCGGGGGTCCCCCGTCAGGCCCCGAGCGCCAAGCACTGGTTCGGCACCGATCAGATCGGGCGAGATCTGATGACCCGGGTCTTCACAGGGGGCCAGTTCTCGATCCGGATCGCGGCGCTGGTGGCCATCACCACCACCGTGATCGGCGCAGTGATCGGCGCCATCTCCGGCTTCTTCGGCGGGTGGATCGATGCGACTCTCTCCTGGGTCACGAACATGGTGCTGGTCATCCCGGCGTTGGTGATCCTGCTCGTGCTGGCGCTTCGCTTCGGGTCGGGACCGTGGGCGATTGCTTTCATCATCGCCGCGCTCTCCTGGCCCCGGATATCCCGGATCGTGCGCGGCCTCTTCCTCTCATACAAGGAGCAGGACTTCGTCCACGCCGCCCGGGCAGCCGGGGCTCGACCGGGCCGGATCATGTTCCGCCACATCCTGCCCAACACGTTCGGCCCGATCATGGTGGAGACCACTCTCAACGTGGGTGCCGCGATCATCATCGAGTCCACGCTGTCGTTCCTGTCACTCGGTGTCCAGCCGCCGGTGCCGACGCTCGGGAATCTGATGAACGAGGCCAAGGGTGCGATCGACTCTCGTGCGTACGAGCTGCTGTTTCCGGGTGGGATCGTCACGATGATCTCCTTGTGCGTCAACTTCCTGGGTGACGGTCTCCGTGACGCCCTCGACCCCACCTCGCGGAGAACTCGCTGATGGCGTTGCTGGAGGTCGAGAACCTCAAGGTCGTCTTCCCGACCGACGAGGGTGAAGTGGAGGCGGTCAACGAGATCAGCTTCACGCTCGACTACGGCGAGGTCCTGGCCGTCGTCGGGGAGTCCGGGTCCGGCAAGTCCGTGTCGGCGATGGCGATCATGCGGCTCCTGCCCAAGACCGCCCGCGTCACCGGCAGGGTCGAATTCGATGGCAAGTCTCTGCTCGAGCTGCCGATGAAGCACATGCGCCGCATCATGGGCAACGACATCGCGATGATCTTCCAGGACCCGATGACCGCCCTCAACCCGGTGTTCAAAGTCGGCGAACAGATCGCCGAGATCATCGAGAACCACCGGGATGTCTCCAAGCGACAGGCAGGCACTCGAGCGGTCGAGCTGCTGGAGCTGGTGGGGATCCCCGAGCCGAGTCGACGGGCACAGCAGTATCCCCACGAGTTCTCGGGGGGCATGCGTCAGCGGGCCATGATCGCGATGGCGATCGCCAACGATCCCAAACTACTCATCGCCGACGAGCCGACAACGGCTCTCGACGTGACGATCCAGGCGCAGGTGATGGAGGCGATCAAGACCGCCCAGGAGGCCACCGGAGCGGCGATGATGCTCATCACCCACGACCTCGGCCTGGTCGCCGGTGTGGCCCAGCGGGTGCAGGTCATGTACGGAGGCCGGGTGTTCGAGTCGGCCCCGATCGACAGCATCTTCTACGACAATCGCAATCCGTACACCCGGGGTCTTCTCAACGCCCTCCCGCGTCTGGACGCCCGGACCCATGCGAAGCTCTACACCATCCCTGGTTCCCCGCCCGACCTGCTTCGGCTGCCGCCCGGATGTGCGTTCTCTCCCAGGTGCGAGTTCGTCACCGACGAGTGCCGCCGATCGATCCCGGACTTCGCCGAGGTCGAGCCCGGCCATGTGACCCGGTGTCACAACTGGGAGAGCCTGCCGGAGCTGGCGAGGGCAGGGGTATGACGGAGCCGATCCTCAAGGTCGAGGGGCTCAAGACACACTTCCCGATTCGGGCCGGACTGTTGCGCCGCCGGATCGGCTCGGTGTACGCGGTGGACGGGGTCGACATCTACGTCAACCCGCAGGAAACGTTGGGGCTGGTCGGGGAGAGCGGTTGTGGAAAGACGACGCTGGGGAGATCGATCCTCCGGCTGATCGAGCCGACTGACGGTCGGGTCTACTTCCGGGGCGAAGACGTGATCTCTGCCGACACGAACCGAATGCGGGAGTTGCGGCGCGAGATGCAGATCGTCTTCCAGGATCCGTATGCGTCGCTCAACCCTCGTATGCCGGTGGGAGACATCATCGGCGAGCCCCTGATCATCCATGGCGCATCGAAGAAGGAGGCAGGAGCCAAAGTGAAGGAGCTGCTGGCGGCGGTCGGCCTGATGCCCGACCACGCCAACCGGTATCCGCACGAATTCTCCGGCGGACAGCGCCAGCGTATCGGGATCGCCCGGGCGCTGGCCCTGAACCCCTCGTTGATCATCCTCGACGAGCCGGTCTCGGCACTGGACGT
>JBFHRE010000143.1:0-6037 GCA_041591895.1 Acidimicrobiia bacterium | reverse complement strand
GCCTCCGGACCAGGTGCCTCCGGACCAGGTGCCTCCGGACCAGGTGCCTCCGGACCAGGTGCCTCCGGACCAGGTGCCTCCGCTCCAGGTGCCCCCGAGCCAGTCGACCTCGCCTCGAAGCTCGACGCCGTCCAACGAAACGTGATGAGATCCGCGAGCGGCTTCCAGCGAGCCTGAACCGTCCGAAATGCCCCAGGCCTGCACGGACGTCGGGGTCTCGAGCCTCGATGAGGACGCAACATCGAGCAAACCGGCTCCATCGCACACGGTGGCATTGCGACGGGGTGCGGCCCCGTTCACCAGGAGTGCCTTCACCTGGTCGGGCGTCAGCTCGGGACGCTGATCGATCAGAAGTGCCGCCGCACCGGCCACGACGGCGGTCGCCTGGGAGGTCCCGGTGCCCCGGAACAGTCGATTCTGTACCACGGCCGATGGGTTGTTGGCGTCGATGTAGCTGCCGGGCACGCGGAGACCGAGCACCGATCGCCCCGGAGCCACCAGGTCGACTCGCCGGGACGCCGTGCCGCAGTTCGAGAACGGGAGTACCCGGTCGTCGTTGGTGCCTCTGGTGCCTCGGGTCTCGGCCGCGCCGACCGCGATCACATATGGATCGTGAGCCGGGTTCCTGAGGGGCTTGCGATTTCCGTCGTTGCCGGCGGAGGTGACAACCACGATCCCGCTGTGCCATGCCTGTTCGACGGCCATCGACAGCGGGTCCACCCGATAGTCCTGGCTCGAGTCCGTTCCGAACGCGAGTACGAGGACCTTGATGTCGAGACCGGCGCGGTCTTTGTTCTGCACAACCCAGTCGATCGCAGCGATCACCTGTGACACGTCGGCCAGACCAACCGCGTTCGCGACTTTGACGTTGACCAGCCTCGCTCCGGGGGCCACTCCCAGATAGTTCGTCTTGGCGGCGCGGGCCGACGGTCTGGAGGCTCCATCGTTCCCGGCGATGATCGAGCCGAGGTGGGTTCCGTGACCGTAGAAGTCGAGGTGCTCGAGATTCGGGAAAGCAGAGTCGAAAGAGATGTCGGGTCCGTGAACGACGTTGCCGTTCGCCAGGCCCTTGACCGGGGCGATTCCCGAGTCGATCAGAGCAATGTCGATCCCGCTGCCGTCCACGCCACGAGCCCATAGCCGGTTGGCGCCGATCACCTGGTTGATGTTCGTCAGTGCCCCCTGATCGTTGGGGTCGCCTGACTCCCATGCCCGGGACTGGAGGTCGAGCGATCGGTCAGGTTGGACGGCGAGGACGCCGTCGAAAGACGAGAGCACCGGAACCGCGCCGGCCGGCAGCCGGGCCGCCAGGCCAGAGATGATCGGTAGATCGCGGGTGACGATCCCGCCCAGGCGCTCGATCTTGGCCGCGACATCGGTCCGGTCGCCGTCGGTGAGAACGATCCAGGGCTGTTGGGGCTGGTTGACACTTTGAGATGCCATGGGAGCGCCGGCAGCGATAACGAACAAGATCGCTCCCAGGCCGATCACACGTAGCGAGCGCATCCCCCGGACCATGCTCGTACATCGGCATTCCGGAGGCTGAAACTTGAGCCGGATCGCTCAGCGATCGAGCTCGATCACCTCGATCCCGTCGGAGCGCTCGATGACCAGGATCCGGCTGCCCGGACTGCCCGAAATCGCCTGCTCGATCTCTGCGGCGTCCCGTCCGTCGCCGAGTGCGGCCGAGTGCCATACCCACAACCGACGTTCGGGAGTGGCGAGTGCCGCCTGCAGCCCTGAGCTGTCGCCACCGGTGATCACCATCACCTCACGTGGAGGGGCCGGCGGAACGACGATCACAGGGGCGGGGGCTGCGGCTCGGTCATGCTTCCAGATCTTCCAGTGGTAGCTGCCGATGACAACGCTCGTGAGAAGGACTGCGATTCCGCTGGAGAAGGTCTCGGTCAGCAGCCGGCTCTCTCCGAGTACGGCTCGGAACATCCCGAATACGACCGTCACCGCCGACACGAGCGCCGCGAGAGCCATGACCACGAGGACGATTCCCATGTATGTCTTGCGGCTCGGGCGGAGCCGTTCTGATCCGTCGGCCGTGATTCGGGCTTCGAGCACGTTCCACTGAGTCCACCACGCCAAGCCGCCGACGATCATGGCGATGCCACCGGCAAGGAGAACGTCGATGCCGGTGTCTCCGGCTGCGACATCGCCGCCGAGTGAGATCAGCGCAGCCACGATCACGGAGGTGAGGCCAGAGGCCGCGGCGCCCAGGCCGGCACCGGCGACGATGTAGCGAGCGGGCCTGTCCGGCGGAGACGGTACGTGCGCCACCTGACGGTGGTGTAGCAACACCCCGCCGGCGACCACGGCGATCGCCAGCAGCGGCGGCAATGGCTCGAACTGGTCGCGGATTCTCGCGGTCTCCGGAGTCCCGAGGATCCACTCGAGAACGAGGAAGAGGGCACCAGCCGTCGACGCGATCAGCGACACTGTCGAGATTCCGACCCCAACGGTGAGTGCGAAGACCTGCTTGAGCACCGAGTCCGGGCGTCGGACACCATCCCGCAGCCACAACCACCACCAACCGGCGACGGCCCAGACCATCCAGACTGCTGCCGCTGCCAGGTTCTCCGGGGCGTCGCCGATGACCGGTGTGTCGGTGAGTCGATCAAGAGCCCTATCGAAGAGGCCGGTCAGAAACACCGCAGTGGTGATCGTCGCGGCCGTGAGCGTCACCAGGCCCCACAGCATGACGGTCGCATCGTGATCGGGTCGCATCTTTCGCTCGCCTTGATAGGTGGCGAACCAGACGAGGCCCCATGCAGCGCCGACCCCGAGGCCCAGCTGCTGCTCGTCCCCCCCCACGAGCCAGGTGAGGGCAAGGCCGATACCGACGATGCCTGCGACGAGTGCTGCTGCAGACAGGATCGGAAGGATGACGTCGTACAACGGCCTGGTCTCGCTCCGGCCGAGCCAGGAGCGGGTCCGGCGCTCGACCGACGTGGCGGCATACAGCAGCGCGCCCCAGCCGACCAGTCGGCCCACACCTCGTGGGCTCGGGTCGCCGCCCACCGCCCAGCCGATGGTTTGGGACAGGCCGATGGCGGTGCCGATCAGGGACCACAGTGTCACCAGCGGCCAGCCGATCAGCCATCCTTCGTCGACCTTGGGTTCCTTCAGCCACGGCCCAAACTGACGCCAGAGACCGATGAGCAAGGGACCCCCGACTGCGAGATATGCCAGCGATCGCGCCAGCGCGACCGTGTTGCTCCGGAAGATGTCCCCGGCGGGGATGAGGGATCCCAGAATGCCCGAGATTCCGGAGGCCACCAGCAAGGCGCCGATCGCCGCGAAACCAACGGTGGCGAGCGAGCGAAGCGTGCTCCGTTCGCGGCCCTGGTCGAAACGGAAGGCGAGGGTCGTGGCGCCGGCGGCTGCGGCCAGCACGATCAAGATCAGGATCACTCCACCCATGTCATTCACCTTCCCTCACAGAAGACCCACGGAACCTCGTCGATGAGCCAATCGGTCGCGCTCCCGGAGAGCCGGAAGCGATCGGTGCTCGAATACTCGGATGCAAAGGGGTCCCCGCTGTTCTGATAGGTCACCTCGATCTCGACCGTTGCCGCGTCCTGCTGGACACGGGCGTCCACTATCCGGACTCGTTGCACGTCTCTCGAGTCGAAGTAGGTCTCGTCACAGCGCTTCCTCGCCTCGTCCGTCAGCCAGTGGTCGGCCGCCTCGAAATCCTCGTCGAGGACTGCCCCGACGTATGCCTGGACGGCCGCCTCCGGGCTCCCGTCGGGAAACTCGGCAGTGCCCGACGAATTGAGGACGATGCCGGTCGTGATCGCCACGATTGCTGCCACCGCCCCGACATAGAGCTTGGTCGATGTTCTCATACCGACATCATCAGGCCTCCCGGCGGTTCGAGTCTATGGGGGAAAGTCCTGATTTCGGGGTCAGGGATTTCCCGGGTGTGACCGGGTGGGGATAATCGTTCACGGGGTCTCGTTGCGGGTCGTACCATCCCCAGGTCCATGACCCAGCCGGTGCCGTTGCGTGTGCTCGTTCGGGACGGGTCGGCGTTGCTGGCCCGTTTCGTCCGCCGTCACCCGATCAGTTTCTCGATCGGTGTGTTTGGCGCGTCCAATTTCGCGGCGGCGATCGTCGCATCGGCGGTCGTGGTGGGCCGCCTCACCGACACGCTGATCGTCCCGTCGCTTCGAGGCGGCGAACCGGCGACCTCGGTCGCAGCCGCGGTGGCGGCGCTGGTTGCCATCGCGGTGTGGAAGACAGCAGGCATCGTGATTCGGCGAACGGGTGCGACCTGGATGCAGACCCGGTCGCAGGCGGACATGCGGGCGGCGATGGTGGAGCACCTGCTCGAGTTGGAACTGGGCTGGTTTCGGGAGCAGTCGACGGGCGACCTCATCGCCGTCAGCGATTCCGACGCCGCCCAATCCACCCATGCGTTGAGCCCACTTCCATATGCCACCGGAGCATTTCTGCTGTTGCTGGGTGCGCTGGGGCTGATCACCTCCACCGATCCGGTGCTCGGCCTGGTGGCCGTGGTCGGACTCACGCTCAAACTCGTCGCGTTGGACATCCTCGGCGGATGGAGCATCTTCGCCGGATTCGAGGAGGTACAGGCGCGGCGTGGGCTCCTCAGTGGTGTCGCCCACGAGTCGATCGACGGTGCGCTGACAGTCAAGGCTCTGGGTCGCGAGTCCTTCGAGGTAGAACGGTTCAGGACCTCGTCGGAGCGCCTGCGAGATGGCTATGTCGATGTCGCACGCAAGTTCACATTCTTCGATTCGTTGCAGGATGCGGTGCCGGCCTTCACGACGATCGTCATCCTCCTGATCGGTGCCGCACGGATCTCATCGGGGGACATGACCCCAGGAGAGCTGCTGCAGGTGGCTTACCTCCTGTCACTCGTCGGGTTCCCCCTCCGGCTGATCGGATTCCTGTTGTGGGATCTCTCGAGCAGCCTTGCCGCCTGGAACCGGGTCAAGGCAGTTCTCGACGTCGAAGACCGGGTCGAATACGGCGGGCTCGCGGCGAGCGGCGAGAGCAGTGGCGCCTCGATCGTTTCGGAATCGGTGGGCTTCGGGTATGTAGACGACAGTCCGGTCCTGGAGAGGGTCGACCTCGAGATACCCGCAGAGTCGACGGTGGCAGTGGTGGGTGCGACGGGATCGGGTAAGTCGACTCTGGTCGCATTGATGGCGAGGTTGTGGGACCCGACCACCGGCTTGGTCCGGTTGGATGGGCGCGATCTGCGCACCTTCGCCCGTTCTCAACTGCCCGGGGAGGTGGCGTTCGTCGGCCAGGACGTGTTCCTATTCGATGACACGATCGCAGGCAACATCGGATTCGGCCTCGACGTGTCACAGGCCGAGGTCGAACAGGCGGCTCGAATGGCCGGCGCCCATGACTTCATCGTCGAATTGCCTGGCGGGTACGGTGCCAGGGTCGGCGAGCGCGGGGCGAGTCTCTCGGGCGGCCAGCGGCAGCGGATCGCGCTCGCCCGCGCTCTCATTCGGCGTCCTCGACTGCTGATCCTCGACGATGCCACCTCCTCGGTGGACCCGACCGTGGAGGCCGAGATCCTTGCCCGCCTCAGGAGGGCGGATCTGCCTTCGACCGTGGTGATCGTCGCGTATCGACGCTCGTCGATCACACTCGCTGATCATGTCGTCTTTCTCGAAAACGGCCGGATCGTGGCGGAGGGTTCCCACGATGACCTGGTCGCTCGGTATCCGGGTTACGCCCGCCTCCTCCAGGCCTACGAACGGGATGTCTCCGAGCGGGAGGTGGACTCGTGACCGACGATCAGACGATCGTTGGCTTCTCGACCGGGCGGGGGATGACGGTGCTGGCCGCCATCCGTCGACTGTTTCACGAGGTGCCCGTGTTCAAGCGCGGACTCCTGCTCACAGTCTCCCTCGCGGTGGTCAGCACCGCATTGCCGGTTGCCGTGCCGATCGTCGTCCAGCAGATCATCGACCGGGACATCCTTGCCGGCGACGGTGTCGACCTCGCCGGCGCGACCCGGAGGAGCCTGATAGTCGTG
>JBFHRE010000142.1:0-6053 GCA_041591895.1 Acidimicrobiia bacterium | reverse complement strand
GCCGTGGAGTCGCCACGTGGTCTGCTCGAGATCGGGCTGGACGAACAGGTAGCGACCCGAGGTTGCGTCCGTTTCCTGCCGCCGGGTCATGCGTCGGTGCCGGGAGGCGACCTTGCGGGCTCCGTTCAGATCGAGGTGGAGAAGCGGATCGGCTTGGCCAGTCTGGGCGACTACGGCGACTCGAGCAAAGGAGAGGCCATCATCGAGCAGTCCCTGCAGGTCCGGGTTCTCGCCCACCCTTCGAAGTACACCTGCGGCCTCCGGTTCGATGTCGGTCCGGCTGGAGATCCATTCGTTCAGGTTGCGGGTCCCGTCGGCACGGGCGGCACCCCGGCGATCGACTTCGTGGACGATCCGGGCCTGAATGCCCCGGAGCCGAGAGATCGACCGCTCACACTCGACGAGGAGCCGCTCGAGACCATCGGTGGTCATCAGGCCAACATCGAGTGGGTCCGTCGCAACCGAGTCGGGTGCTTCGACCATGACTGCCGTTGCTGTCTGCATGAGTCCAATGTATCGAACATATGTTCGATTGTCAAGAGGAAATAACAGTTTTTGAGAATAGTGCATAGAAAACTTGATTCATCGGACCGATCGAGGGTGGAGTAGGCGTTGGGTCATGCTTCGCACCGGTCTGGGCATCCCCATATCGACCGAGATCCCCTTTTCCGCCCGGCCAAGAGATCTCCCCTACTTTCGGAGCATCCCCACATCGACCGAGGTCGACCTTCCCCGCCCGGCCAGGCGGTCCCCTTCTGCCTTCGGTGCCCCACCCACCTCGATCAAGACCACCGCGCTCACGACCGAGCCCAGATCCGGCGATGCCTCCGGCGCATCCCGCCACGAAGCACCAGAGATTCAGCCGTCCCATACGTCCCCGCGATAAGCTCCCGATGTGCTCACGACTGACCAGGTCGGGTTCTTCGAGCGAGAGGGATATCTCGTCGTGCCCGACGTGCTCGACACGGATGACCTGGCTCCGATCTGGACCGAATACGACGAGGCGCTCGACGCCGCCGCCCGCGACCTGCACCACCGTGGACTCCTCGACGAGCTCCACGAAGGCCTGCCCTTCGACGAGCGATACTCGGCCATCGTCGCCGAGTGCCCGGACGTCTACCGGTACCTCGGCATCTCGCTCCCTCTCAGCAACGGCCCCGCCGACGCAGACAATTGCCGGGCTCACACCGGTCCTGCGCTGTTCGGTCTCCTCCGCCACCCGAAAGTCCTGGACGTGGTGGAGTCGATCATCGGACCCGAGATCATGTGCAATCCGGTCCAGCAGGCCCGGATCAAACCTCCGTTACGGACACTGACCGGTTCGGTCGCCGGTTACTCGAACGTGGGATCCACCACCTGGCATCAGGATTTCGGGGCGGTGATGGACGAGGCGCTCGAAACCGATCTGCTCACGGTGTGGATCGCCATCACCGACGCGACGTTGGACATGGGTTGTCTGGTGGTCATCCCCCGCTCGCACGAACCCGAAGAGCTCACGCTGCATTGCCCCGGGGTGAAGGTAGAGGGCGAGAACTACATTCCCTCCGCCCTGCTCGATGGGCGGCCGATGGTGCCACTCCCGGCCGCCGCCGGTTCGATCGTCCTTCTCTCCAAGTGGACCGAACACGGCGCCCTCGACAATGTCTCCGACCGGTTGCGGTGGAGCTTCGACCTCCGCTACCAGCCGACCGGTCAGCCCACGGGGAGGCCGGCGTTCCCGGGATGGGTGGCCCGCTCCAGGGTCAATCCGGAGTCGGAAGTGAGAGACCCGGAGGTCTACGCACAACTCTGGGAGGATGCCCGCCGCCGGATCGTCGATGGCGCCCTCGACGGACCCGTCTTCGAGCAGGCCCGGTGGGCGGCCAACGCCGGCAATCCGATCTGCGCCTGAACCTCGTGCGGAAGTAGCCGGCTCACCGGCAATCAAGACGACCGAGCGGGTCGCAGTGCCACCGCCGCTGCCTCCGTCCGACTTCGCACTCCCAGTTTCATGAGAACGTTGCCAACGTGGTTGGCAGCCGTCTTCTGACTGATGAAGAGCCGGTCGGCGATCTCGGCGTTGGTCAAACCATGGGAGATCAGGTCGAGGACCTGGCGTTCCCGCTCGGTGAGTCGTCCCACACGTTTGGCCCCGGTCTGACCCCGGACCCCCCACCCGCGGAGGAGCGACGCCGCCTCGTCGGCCATGCGTCCCGCGCCCAGTTTCTCGAACGCGGCATGAGCCGTGCGAACGTAGTCCTGCGCCAGTTCCCGATCGGTCTCGGCAATCAACCGCCCGAGTTCGAGTCTCGCCGTCGCAGCTGTGAGAGGAAGGGTGTTGTCGAGCAGATTCACGGAGCGCTCGTATGCCGCGATCGCCCCGTCTCCGAAGCCTGTCGACCGGGCTCGGGCGAGTGTCGCCAAGCCCTCCACATTTCGCAGACCCGACGTCTCGGCGATCGCCGCGAGCAGATCGGCGGCATCCGCCGCTCCGGCCAGATCCCCACTCAAGCTTCGAGCCTGCGCCATAAGCGACAGGACGGGCACGGCCGGCAATGTGTCATCACCCGTCTGTTCGAGCCGCCGCTCCAACGCCTTGATTGCCGGCCTGACTTCTCCTCGGGCAAGCAGGAGCTCGGCGGTAGGAACAACTGCCTCGGGGAGATTGGCGTAGGGGGCCAGTGTCTCCTCCGCCTCCTCCAAGCGCCCCTGACGCACCCGCAGCGAAGCGAGCGCTGCCGAGGGGTGGGAGCAGCGGACCCCATGACCGCCGGTCTCGAGCTTCTCGATCGTGCGCAGCAGCTCCCTCTCCGCCGTCGACAGGTCCCCGTTTCCGGCGAACACCAGGCCGCAACACGTGCCGCACGAGGCGATCAGGGCGGCATGACCGTACTCGAACATGTACCGCTGGATCTTCGATGACCAGGCCATGAAGGGAGCGAGGTCCCCGGTCATCTCGGCAGCCTGCATCAGCCGGCAGGCCACGTCACCAGCAACCATCGGATTGGCCTGAGCCGTGGCCAAAGCCATCGCCTCGTCGAGGCTCGAGATGCCGGGCTCCACATGGCCCCCCGCGACGAGTGCCAGCCCGATCTCGGCCAGGGCGTAGGCCTCGAGCTCTTCGTCGGCGTGCAGCTCCGCCTCACGCAATGCCTGTTGCGCGAGACCTGATGCCGCAACCGGATCCCCAGAACGGATCGCTCGCACGAGCGTCAGCCAACCGGCGGCCGGCGCTGCACCGGGATCGCCGAGGAGGCGTTCGGCCCGGTGTAGCCAGCCATTGGCGGCAGCGTGGTCTGCGTGCACCGTCCGATAGTGCTCCGACACCCAGAGCGCGCACCGGACCGCCCGAGGTAGATCACCCTGGCTTCGATAGGCAGAATGTGCCCTCTGGCGTAGCGACAATGCCCCTTCCTCGTCGCCGGACCACCATGAGGCTTGCGAAAGACCTTCGAGCGCCTCGGCAGATTCACGATCTGCGATAGCCGCCTCGAACGCAGACCACGCGGCCTGCCACTCCCCGGCATGGAGCGCGGAGTATCCCCGAGCCACATCGACCGAATGGAGCGACATGGAGGCGAATGCTATCGGCGTCCCGGCCCCGGCGACCCTGGTTCTCGGCCTCAGTGGGCGAACCGGAGCCGAGTGTCTTCGAGGCTGATTTCGGTGGCGGAACCCAGACGTGATGCGATCTCCTCCCAGGATGGTGCCCTTGGCCGCCGGCGCAACCGGTGCCAGCGGAGGGTGGCGACGGTCCCTCCAATGGTCGGTTCGAGAACCAGTTCCTGTACGACGTCCGCGTCGGCAAGCTTCACCTCGACCACTCTGCGCTCGTACGGTCTCGACTCGATCACGTCATGGACCGATGGCAGCCGATCGGTCACACACGAATCGGCTCGACCGGGGGTCAGGGCATGCCACACATCCGGAGGATCGGCCGGGATCAAGGCGCGAGACTCATGGATCGGCTTCTGCCGGCCCACCCAGGTCGGTTGTCGGCGCCATCTGACTTCCAGGTTGGTGACCCAGCAATCGATCGCTCCGAGGTGTGGATATGACTCCACGTGTTGAAAGAAGCCACCGGCGTGGTGGTCGAGCCCAATGGTACGAGCGCACGCATCGGTGACGAGCAGGTATCCGCCTGCTCGGCCGGCGAACCCAAGGCCGTTCTTCAGGAGCCGGTGCAGGATGTTCACATCTGTTCCGACCAGTTCGGTCTGACCGGCGATTCGTTGCCGGATGAACTCACCGGAGTGGGCGAGGAGCTTGAGGTCGAGTGCGGGGACCATTCCGCAGGCAGCACATCCGCACGAAGTGGCTTCGCCGACGCTCAGCAGCCGGCGCCGAAATGCTGAATAGGTGGCATCGACGACTTCGAGGAGGTCGACTCCGCGCAGATCGGGACGGGCGGAGTATGCGAACACGGCGTCACCCTCCACCTTGCTGAGTCGGAAGACGGGCCGGAGCGTTTCGACCACCCTGGTCAGCAGGTCGCTGACCATCGAGGGGCCATGCCTCAAGTCGGAATCGGCGAGATAACGGGTGTAGCCGGAGATGTCTGCCAACAGGAGCGTTCCGGACTCGATCATCCCGATGATGGTGGATGAAGTTGGGCGGCGAAGCATCGGGATATCTACCTATTGCCGATTCGCCGGACACATCTCGAAATCGGGAGAGCCTCCTGATGCTCCCCGTTGCCTCATGAGAGATGCTCTCGCCGATGTCAACCCGGCCGAAAGGAGCCGCTGATGATGACCTACGAGTCCGAGATCCTGATCGACCGACCGGTCGAGGAGGTGTTCGATTTCGTGACAACGCTCGACAACCTGCCGAGCTGGAGCGACACCCACTCGGTCACGCCGGCGGGCGGACGGGCCGACGAAGTCGGAACCCGCTACCGACTCGACATGGGTCGGGGGCCAGTGCGGTCCGACCTCGAATTCGAGACCACGGAATGGAAGCCGGACCGGAACTGGTCCTTCAAGACCGTGTCTGCCGGACGGATGAGCTGGGACGGGCGGTACGCGTTCGAACCGGTGGACCGGGGTTCGACCCGAGTCCGGGGTGAGGGTCAGGTGTCATTGAAGGGCTGGCGCCGCCTGCTCGAGCCGGTCGTCCGTGGGGAACTCAGGCGAGAGGAGCAGGCGGAGCTCTCGAGGCTGAAGCAGTTGTTGGAGCGGTCCTCGTAGGGTCGGCGCTCACCTAACCAGCACCCGTTCCCGCCGGCCCAGAGATCGCCGGGCTCCCGCGACGGCGGCCGCTGCCAGGCCCAGAACGAGCGCGGTGATCATCACCGGGACGGCCGGCACGCCACCTTGGGGTGCGGAAGGTGCGGGCGCCGCCGGAGCGGGCTCATCCGCCGGCGGAACGGCCGGGGCGGGCTCGGGAGCCGGTGCCGGGGTGGCAACGGTGGCTGCGGGCGCGGGGGGCGGTGTAACCGCCAGCCGGGGAAGCACCGGCACATCGACCCCGAGTTCGGCGAGCGGCTTTCTGAGGTCGGCCTTGATCGACATCCACCCACCGACGGTTTCGGCGGTGTCCTCCCAGAACATCTGACCCGGCGCCACGTAGGCCACGACGGAGCCATCTTTCAAGAAGTAGAGATCCTGAACGATGGGGTCCCCGACCATGTCCCAGGTGACGACGATGGTCGGTTGGGTTTCTCCCGCCACCAAAGCCTCGGTCTGGCCGGCGGTCTGGCCTGTCTCGTCCCCGAAGACGAGCGGGAAGAACCCGGCCCGCTCTGCGAAGAGGCTCATGGCAGTTCCCTGACCCAGTTCCCCGGCCTGGTCCACGACCAGGAACCCGTCGATCCCCTCCCCTTCCAACGTTGCTCCGGCCGCTCCCTTGGCGAATGACGCCAGCGGGATCGCAAACGTCACTGCAGCTACTCCTACGATTCTGAACCAGCGCATGTGTCCTCCAGTTGCGAGGTGTACACAGGTACACCGCAGGCCCTGGATCGGTTCTTCCGTGACGCTGATCGGTCATGCAGGTTTATGGCATCCGGCCCTACCTCCGGGTCTTGCCGGGAGTACCGTTCTGCCTGTGAACCTGGTCGTTCGCCATTCGGC
>JBFHRE010000141.1:0-6062 GCA_041591895.1 Acidimicrobiia bacterium | reverse complement strand
GGATCCTGTTCGGGGGCGGGAGGTTCGGCTCCAAACGAAAGGGTCGGGGATGACCGACATCGACCTGTCGAAGACCTATCGCGACCACTACACCGCCTCATCCGAGCCGGCTGTCGTCGACATACCGGGTCGGTCGTATCTCATGATCGACGGTGAGGGAGATCCCACCACGGCACCCTCGTACCGGGAGGCGGTCGAAGCCCTCTATCCCATTGCGTACGCCATCCGCTCGGAGGTCAAGAAGACGCGGGGTGACGCCTACAAGGTGATGCCGCTCGAGGGTTTGTGGTGGGCCGATGACATGGCTGCGTTTGCCGAGAACCGGGACGTCTGGAAATGGACGTTGATGATCCTCCAGCCACCGGTCGTCACCGTCGAACTCGTCGATCCGCTGATCGGAGCGACGACGAGGAAGAAGCAACTGGCAGCCGGAGACCGGGTCCGATTCGAGATCATGGCCGAGGGTTTGTGCGCTCAGATCCTGCATGTCGGTCCCTACTCGACCGAAGGCCCGACGATCGCCAAGCTCCACGACTTCATCCGAACTGGTGGATGGCAGCTCCGGGGGAAGCACCATGAGATCTACCTCGGTGACCCTCGCAAGTCACCACCCGAGAAACTGAAGACAATCCTCCGCCAGCCGGTGGGATGAGTTCGTACCCTCCGGGTATGACTCTCGAACAGATCTTCCGGCACAACCACTGGGCGAACGGTCTCGTGACGGCCGCCTGCCTCGACCTCACTCCCCAGCAGCTATCAACCTCCGTCGAGGGGACCTACGGGGAGCTTGGCCGAACCCTGGCTCACCTTGCTGCCGGGGAGGCCGGATACACGTGGCGACTCGACCAGAGCTTCGATCGGTTCCGGTGGAACGACGAGACCGACCCTGTGCAGTCGGTGAACGAGCTCGCCGCGGTGCTGGACAGAACCGGGCGCCGGCTCATCGAGCTGGCCGGTTCCATCCCCGGCGACCGAGAGATCAGCTACGAGGTGGAGGGGGAAACCCGGAGCTGGCGTGCCTGGGTGATCCTCGGCCAGGTGATAGACCACGGTCGGGAGCATCGATCACATGTCGCAACGATCCTGACCCAGCTCGGCATCCAGCCGCCCGACATGGACATGTGGGCGTATGGGGAGTCGACGGGAGCGGGGCCGTGAGCGTTCCCACCAATTGGCCCGACCTGAAGCGGTTGCTTCGGACGGACCTCATGTCGGCGATGAAAAGCCGGCGGCCGCATGAGGTGTCCGCCATCCGTGGGTTGCTGGCGGCGCTCGCCAACGCCGAAGCTCATCCGCCCGAAAAGCACAACCCGCAGCACGGTCTGGGAGCTGGTGAGGTCGCTCGGCGAGAGATCGACGACGGCGAACTCCGCCAGATCGTCCAGGCCGAGGTGGGGCGATACCGGTCGGCGATCGACGAGCTCGACAGCCACGGTGTGGACACTGCCACACTTCGGGCCGAACTGGCCGTGCTCGAGCGGTATCGCCTGCGCGATCCGGCACCGAGGCGATAGCGTCGGTGTTCGATGAAGTTCGTGCACCGTGCGGGACCCTGGTCTCTGTGACCCAGGTCAGGGATCCTCCAGGGTCATTCCCGATGGACGCCGGGTCCTCGGTAGGGCATAGTTGAAGTCGGAAGAGAAAGGACAGACATGACTTCCGAAGATATGGGAACCCCGGAACCGACGGGTACCCCCGAACCGATGGCGGCTCCCCAACCGACCGGTGGTGGCGCTACGCCGTTGGCGGCCGACTCGAAGAACTGGGGGATGATTGCTCACCTGTCATCGCTGGTGATGCTGATCGGCATTCCGAGCCTGGTCGGCCCACTGGTGGTGTGGTTGGTCCGCAAGGATCAAGACGCCTGGGTCGGGGAACACGCTCGCGAGGCGCTCAACTTCAACATCTCGGTCCTGATCTACTCGATCGTGGCCGGGATCTCGATCTTCTTCCTGGTGGGGATCATTCTCCTGCCGGCGGTGCTGATCGCCTGGCTGGTGCTGACGATCATTGCCGGGATCAAGGCCTCGAACGGCGAGACCTACCAATACCCGTTCACTATCCGGCTGGTCAACTGAACCCGTCGGCTTGCGCGTAGCAGGCCCGGTGCAGCGCACCGGGCCTGTCCGCGTCCGCCCGGTAATCTCGAATGAGGATGCGGACCCCAGGCGGCGATCCACCGGTTCTCGAACGAGATGATCTGCTGGCGGAGTTGCGGTCGTACCTGGACGAAGCCTCAGAAGGTCGCGGGATGATGGCGTTCGTGGCCGGCGAGGCGGGGATAGGGAAGACGACGCTGGTACGCACCTTGCGCCAAGACCTCGGCGATGCCGTCAAGGTGTTGTGGGGAGCCTGCGACCCGCTGTCTACGCCCCGTCCCTTGAGTCCTCTGCTCGACATCGCCGCTGATCGCGACTCAGGTATCTCCGACGTCATGACAGAGGGGGCTGACCCGTACGACCTGTTCGGTGCACTCGTCGCACATCTCAAGTCGGGAGTGCGACCGACGATGGTGGTGGTGGAGGATTTGCACTGGGCCGACCAGGCCACCCTCGATTTCATTCGATACGTGGGCCGGCGGGTGCCGGAGACCAAATCGCTGGTCGTTGCCACCTTTCGTGACGACGAGATCGGCCCCGACCATCCGCTGCGTCCGGTGCTTGGCGACCTCGCCTCTTCTCGTGATTGGGTTCGTCGACTGAAGCTGCCTCCGCTGTCGGAACGAGCTCTCGAGGTGCTCGCCGGGGACCGAGAGGTCGACGTCGTCGATCTCCACCGGATCACCGGTGGCAACGCGTTCTTCGTGACGGAGATTCTGGCCGGGGACGAATCGCTTCCGGCTTCCGTGTCCGACGCCGTCCTCGCCAGGGTCAACCGGCTCGACACTGACGCCCGCCGGGTGGTGGAGGTGACCAGCATCGCTCCCCGGGCGTTGGAGGTCGATTACGCAGTCCGCCTCGCCGGGACCGACCTGGCGGCGGCCGAACGGTCGGTTCACGCCGGGGTCGTCATCGGTGAGGGTCGATTCCTGCGGTTTCGTCACGAACTGGCTCGATCGGCGGTCGAAGAGTCGATGCTGCCGGCCCGTCGGATCGACTTTCACCGTCGGATGGTCGATTTGCTCGAGGATGAGGTCGAGCCGGATCTGGCCCGGCTGGCCCACCATGCGGTGCGGACCGGAGATGCTTATCTGGTGCATCGCTTCGCGCCCAAGGCGGCCGACCAAGCCGCTGCCCGGGGGGCGCACCGGCAGGCGGCGGAGTTCCTCGAGGCAGCTGTCACACACGCCGGAGGAGTCTCGCCCGGGGTGGAAGCCGAACTGAGGATGAAGCTGGCGTGGGAGTTGTTCATCATCAACCGCCCAGAGGTGGCCAGTGAGCATGCGGCCGCCGCCGTCGACCTGCATCGCCCTTCGGGAGATCGGATTGCGTTGGGACGAGCCCTGTCGGCCCGCGCGAGGATCGACTGGAACCTCTCCCCGGACGAGGCGAGGGCGACCATCCAGGAGGCCATTTCGGTGCTGTTGGACGAGCCGCCCGGTCAGCCGCTCGCCTACGCCTACTACCAGGCGGCCCACTTCAACATGCTTGCGCGTAATCACGACCTGGCGATCGAGTTCTGTGGGAAGTGCATCGAAACGGCTGAGTCCGTTGGGGCAACCGACGAACGTGAGATCGGGGTCCTCACCCTCGGGACAACCGAACTGGTGACCGGTGACGTCGATCGCGGCATCGAGTTGCTTCTAGGGGTGATTGAGCGGGCCAGAACGCGAGACGACTATCGCCGTCGACTCGTCGCCCTCTCCATGCTGGGTACGGGCGGTGGGGAGGCGCGCCGCTACCCGGACGCCGCAAGGTGGTTGGAGGAGGCCATCGGCCTGGCGCGCGGGTTCGATGAGGACTATACGGCCTCCTACTCGACCGCCTGGCTGGCCCGCATCGCGTTCGAGATCGGCGACTGGGATCGGGCCGCCTCGCTGGCGGCGACCGTGGATCATCAGGGGGCGGTGATCTGTCGGTTGACGGCCGACGGCGCACTGGCTCGGGTTCGGGTTCGTCGCGGCGATCCGGGCGCGGTGGAACTGCTCGAAGAGTTGCGACACTTGGGTGAGGGTCAGGAGCTCCAGCATCGGTGGCCTACAACGGCGGGAAGAGCCGAGTTGGCCTGGCTACGGGGTGAGATGGCCAAGGTGGAGGCGACGGCGCGTCCGGACTTCGAGCGGGCGCTCAACACCGACAGCCCCTGGGCCAAGGGCGAGATGGGGTTCTGGATGTGGCGGGCAGGAGGCATAGACGAGCCACCGGAAGGGGCGGCCGAGCCATGGGCCCGGCACATCGCCGGCGACTGGGAAGCGGCGATCCGCGCCTGGCAGGCCCTTGGCTGTCCCTACGAGGAGGCGATGGCGCGAGCGGACTCGGGAACCGAAGAGAATCTCCGGTCGGCGCTGGACATCTTCCAGCGTCTCGGCGCCCGGCCGGCGGCGGACTGGACCCGACAGCTAATGCGGGAACTCGGCATCGAGCAAGTCCCGCCGCGGCCCCGAGAAGCGACCCGGGTCCGGCCGGCGATGCTCACCGCCCGCCAGATGGAGGTGCTCGGTCTGGTGACCGAAGGGCTCACGGATGCCGAGATCGCCGAACGTCTCTTCATCTCTCCCAAGACGGCCGGGCATCACGTGTCCGCCATCCTGAGGAAACTCGGTGTCAGGTCGCGAACCGAAGCCGCCGCAGCCGCCCTCAAGATGGGGATCGCATCAGGTTCTGGATAGGGAATCCTCCCGACGACCTTTCCGGGGGTTCTTCGTACGTTCTCTCCAGGTCGGAGATACCGGCTCGGAGAGGAGGGCAGCGATGCCTCGATACATAGTGGAACGTACGTTCCCGGACGGACTGGAGATTCCCACCAACCCCGACGGCGCCCAGGTGTGCCTGACGGTGGTGGGCAACAATGCCACCGAGCAGGTGACGTGGGTGCAGTCGTTCGTGTCGGCCGACAAGGAGAAGACCTTCTGCATCTACGACGGTCCCACACCGGAGGCGATCCGGAGGGCGGCGGGGCTCAGCTCGCTGCCGGTGGACTCGATCACCGAGGTGCGGGTGCTCGACCCGTACTTCTACGTGGGGGCGGCTCGATGAGACGGATCACGAAGCGAATGGCCACGGTTCTGGCGGTGACCGCAGCGATGATGACCGTGGCGGTCCCGGCCGCGTTCGGCGGGCCACCCGAGGAGGTCTTCAAGGCCAGCGACGCCTGGCTGTGCGAGGACGACGGGTTCGTCGAGAACCACTGCCTCAAGATCGACACCCACGGCAAGGTGCTCAACATCAAGGTGTTCGACGAGCGCGGTCCGCAGGAGTCGGCAAGCACCGACCCGGCGGCGGATTCCCGGCCTTGCCCGCACGACCCCGGTGGTACCGGACCATTTGGCACCGATCCGACCGGCGGAGATGGGACGTGGTGGAACTACCTGTACGGGTCGGGACAGGCGCTGTACGTCTGTCACCACAACGGCAGCCAGTAGGCGCCACCGCACGGCACTGGTGAGGCACCCACACCGGGTGCCTCACCTGCGCGTCAGCCCAGCAGTCGTCGCACCGTTTCGACGATCGTCGTCGGGGCGTCATACAGGATGTGTCCGACGCCCGGGACCAGCACGAGTTCGGCGTCCAGCAGGTCCGCCGTGGCCTGCTGGCCGTCGAGCCAGGCTCGCTCGAGATCGGCGATCACACCTCGGTCACCGATGTGCTCGAACAGCCCGTTGAGTCCGTCCCGGCCCAGCACCACCGTCGGGACTCCGGCCGGGTTGGCGATCATGGTTCGCAACCTGGTGTTCTCGTTCCCCTCCAGGAATCCGGGAAGGGCTCCCCGGAGGATGTCCTCGGGAGCGACCTCGGCGAAGCGGTCGAGGAAGTCGTCCGGCTGAGGATCGATCAGCACCATGCCGGCCACCTCGTCCGGGTTGACAGCGGCGAACTCGCGGCTCACCCAGCCTCCGATGCCGTTGGCCACCAGGAAATACGGCCCGGGCTCGCCGGCAGAGGTCAGTGCTGCAGCCAGGTCGG
>JBFHRE010000140.1:0-6083 GCA_041591895.1 Acidimicrobiia bacterium | reverse complement strand
CGGCGGGGTTCCCGTGAGCAGCCAGACCGAGGCTTCGGCCTGGTTCCGCGACGCGTGATACCGGCGGGTCGCAACCGCGGAGCGATTCCCAGACGGTTCAAGACGATCCCGGTGCTTCTTGTCATCTGGCTGCTCTTCACGGTCGCCGCCCCCATCACCCTCGCCGCTGCACTGATCCTCGACCTCGTCACGGGAAGGCGGCGCCTCCCGACGGCTCGACTGGTGCTGACCGGTGTCGTCTACCTGTGGTGCGAGACGATCGGCCTCGTGGCGCTGGGGTTCAGCTGGCTGATCACCGTCCGCTCCCCGCAACGGCGGGCATCCCAGGCATTCGCCATCCAACAGTGGTGGGCGCATGTCGTGCTGTCGGCGGTGGAGCGCTTGTTCGGTGTCACGATCGAGGCAACCGGAACGGACGAGCTCGAACCACCGTTCGTCCTCATCGCACGCCACAGTTCGATCGTGGACAATCTGCTGCCTGCCAGGCTCATCAGTCGCGCCTCGGGTGCTCATGTGCGCTACGTGATGAAGCAGGAACTGCTCGTCGATCCCTGTCTGGACGTAGCCGGTAATCGCCTTCCCAACCTGTTCGTGGACCGTTCCGACGGGGCTTCCGCCGAGGGAATCGAGGCGCTCCGTCTCCTGGCGGCGACGATGTCGGAGCGAGAGGCGGTTCTGATCTATCCGGAGGGAACCCGGTTCACCCCAAAGCGCCTCGAGGTTGCCATGGAACGCCTCCGCAGAGGTGGCGGCCGGCTTGCCGAGCTGGGTGGCAGGCTGAGGTCGGTCCTCCCCCCGAAGCCGGCGGGAGTGCATGCGTTGCTGTCGGGTACTCCGGCCGACGTGGTGGTGATGGCTCATCATGGCCTCGACGGACTGACCCGGGTCAAGGACATCCTTCGAGGTGGGCTGACCGGAACGGAGGTGTCGGTGAGGTTCTGGAGGATTCGGCGCGCCGACATCCCGGCAGACAAAACCGACCAGGCAGAGTGGCTGTACCGGGTGTGGAACGAGGTCGACGAGTGGGTCACCGCCCGGGCGACGGCCGGCGCCTCGTGAGCACCTCGATCGTCTGGTTCCGCCGAGACCTCCGGCTCGGGGACAACCCTGCCTGGGCCGCAGCGACCTCGACCAGTTCGCAGGTGGTTCCCCTCTTCGTCATCGATCCGGACCTGTGGGACCGCTGTTCGCCGCGCCGGATAGAGATGCTCACCGGTCACCTTTCTTCCCTCGACCGGGACCTGACCGAGATGGGAGGCCGTTTGAGGATCGAGCGCGGTGCCCCCGCCGACGTGGTTGCACGAGTGGCTCGGGAGACCGGATCCGATCTGGTGCAAGCCAACGCCGACATCACCCCGTTTGCGCGCCGCCGCGACGAGGCCGTGGCCTCGGAGGTCGACCTTCGGACCTGGGGCGGGCAGTGGGTCCACAAGCCAGGCACGGTTCTCAACCAGAGTGGAGGCACATATCAGGTCTTCACCCCCTTCTACAAGGCTTGGATCGCCCGCCACGTCGACGAGTGGCCCGAGCCTGGCGGGGTCAAGCTCTCCGACGACCCGGGGGGCGGTTGGCCGGATCCGGTTCCGGATGACGGCACGTACGGAGAAGGGGCAGCTCTCGCCCGGCTGGACGAATTCACGCGCCGGGTCGACGCCTACCCCGAAGAGCGCGACCGGCCTGACCTCGATTCGACCAGTCGGCTGTCGGCCGACCTCAAGTGGGGCACCCTGGCACCTCGCACCATCCTCAGCACGGTTGGAACGGCGTCGAAAGCCAGGGCGGCGTTCGTGCGCCAGCTCGCCTGGCGCGATTTCTACGCACACCTGCTGGCCAAGTTCCCCCACACGTTGGACGGGGCGCTCAAGCCCGACTACGACAGGATCGTGTGGCGGCACGACCCGAACGGGTTCGAAGCGTGGACGAGAGGCCTCACCGGATACCCGATCGTCGACGCCGGGATGCGCCAGCTCGTCGGCGAGGGTTACATCCACAACCGGGTCCGAATGCTGGTCGGATCGTTCCTGGTCAAGGACCTCCTCATCGACTGGCGACTCGGTGAGCGCCACCTCCGGCGTCACCTGGTCGACGGCGACACCAGCCAGAATGTCGGCAACTGGCAGTGGGTGGCAGGCACCGGCGCCGACGCGGCGCCGTACTTCCGGGTGTTCAATCCGGTGCTCCAGTCCAAGAAGTTCGACCCTCGCGGCGATTACATCCGCCGCTGGGTCCCGGAACTGGCGGGCCTCGACTCCGAGCACATCCACGCCCCGTTCGACGCCCCTCCTCTTGTTTTGGCCGAAGCCGGTATCGAGATGGGGACCACCTATCCGTGGCCGATCGTGGACCACGCCGAAGCCCGAGAGCGCGCGCTTGCGGCGTATCAGCGTGCCTTGGGCTGACCCCGGCCGCCGGCTGCCGGCCAACGGCTACCAGCCCTTGAACGTGGACCGGAGGGACCGGCGAAAGGTCGCCCTGACCGGCCGGGCGACGACCGAGAACTCGCCGTCAGGACCGACCGGGGGTTTGGGGGTCGCCCCCCAGAAGAAATCGAAGCCACTCAACGTGGACTGGAGGGACCGGCGAAAGGTCGCCCTGAACGGCCGGGCGACGACCGAGAACTCGCCGTCAGGACCGACCGGGGGTTTGGGGGTCGCCCCCCAGAAGCAATCGAAGCCACTCAACGTGGACCGGAGTGACCGGTTTCAGGTCCCGACCCGGGCGCTCCGCAACGCCTCGACCTGCTCGACCGCCGCCATCGGGTCAGCCGCGAACCCGTCGGCGCCGAGATCACGCGCCATTTCCTCGGAGGTCACTGCCCGCCCACCCAGGAGAATCACGGCGTCTTCCGGGATGGCGCCCCGTGCAGCTCGCGCCATCTCACCGGCCAATTCGAGGTGCGCCGGCATCACCACGCCGATGCAGACGGCAACCAGGTCGTCGACTCGTTCGAACGAACCGATCAACGAAGGAATGGGCGTGTCGGGACCCAGATCCACGACGTTGTAGCCGGCGCCGCGAAACACGTCCGACAGCATGGCGATCCCGAGCCCGTGGCGTTCGCCCGAGGGCATCGCCGCCACGATCGTGCCCCGGGAGCGACCCCGGCGGTTGAAACGGGAGCTCAGCCGCCCAATGAGCCGGTTGGCGATCGCGGTGCCAACGTGTTCGTCCTGGATCTCGATGTCCCCCTCCTCCCAGCGTCGGCCGATCGAGTCGAGCGCAGGGCTGAGCATTTCGACATAGACCTCGGCCGGGGCCTTGCCGCTGGCGAGGGCCGACTCGATGACCGACCACGATCCGTTGAGGTCTCCGGCGAGGAGCCGCGCCTCCAGCCGCTCGGCCCATGGCGCTTCCTTCTGGCCCCCCCGGCCCTTGGCCGGCTGCTGAAAACGATCCAGGGCCGCCGGCTCGACGTACCAGGAGCCGCCCTGCTTGTGCGCGTCGAGAAGACCGAGCCGGACATAGCGGTAGACGGTCATGTAGTGGACGCCCATCCGATCGGCGGCGTCTTGGAGGGAGATCGGCTTGGAAGACATTTGCCTCGGAACACATCTTACCACTAAATTGTTTAGTGTTAAAAGCTGTCCTCGCTGGCGGGACGGACTGACACCCTGGGGACCGGACGCAAGCCAGGGCCTCACGACAGAGAGATGCCATGGACGATCCGAGAATGCCGAACCGATTCGACCGAGCACTCGACACGCTGGTCCTGCCCGGCTTCTCCCGCCTCGGATATTCGCTTCGCGGGATCGACGGTGAACATCCCCGGGCGGATGGAAAGACAATCGTCGTGACCGGGGCGACGGCCGGACTCGGGGAGTGGACGGCTCGCCGTCTGGCCGAACTCGGGGCCAACGTGGTCGCAGTCGGACGCTCCCGCGAGAAGCTCGCAGGTCTGGAAGGATCGGTCACCGGCCGGCTGACGACCGAACGAGCCGACCTGTCATCGATGCGGGAGGTTGCCGACCTGGCGGACCGTTTGCACGCGGCACATCCCGAGATCCACGTCCTGGTCAACAACGTGGGTGCGATGTTCGACAACCGACGGGAGACGAACGAGGGGCTCGAGCTGACGTTCGCCACCAACCTCGCCGGTCAGTTCCTTCTCACCAACCGGCTCATCCCGACCCTGACCTCGTCGGCACCCGCCCGGATCATCACCGTCAGTTCCGGAGGGATGTACACCGCCCCCCTGTCCGTGCCCCATCTCCAGAGCCCGTCCGACTACCGCCCCGCCGTCGCCTACGCCCGCACGAAACGTGCCCAGGTGGTGCTCGCCGAGATGTGGGCAAAACAGCTCGCCGGCACCGGCGTGGTCTCGCACTCGGTTCACCCGGGATGGGTCGACACTCCCGGAGTTGCCGAATCCATGCCCCGATTCCGCAAGATCACCCGCCCACTCCTGCGGTCGGTGGAGCAGGGAGCCGACACCATCGTCTGGCTCGCCACCGCAGACGAACCGAGCCGGTCCTCGGGACTGTTCTGGCAGGACCGCCGACCACGCCCCACCCAACGACTCGACTCGACCGAAGAGCGTCCCGGGTCCCGTGACCTCCTCTGGTCGTACCTCTCCCGGACCATCGACACCACCCTCTCACAAGGAGAAAGTTCATGAACGCACTCGACCTGGAACAGTTGATCATCGCATGGCGGGATCTGGCGGCCTGCAACGGCCACGACCCCTCGTTGTTCTTCCCCGCCGGCGAGACCGGGCCGGCGGCCGCTCAGATCCAGCAGGCGAAGCGCATCTGCGCCTCGTGCGACGTACAGGAGGACTGCCTGATGTACGCCATCGAAACGAACCAGGTCGCAGGCATCTGGGGAGGCCTCACCGAAGACGAGCGCCGCCCGGTGCGACGTCGGTGGCTTGCGGAGAGAAGAAGGCGCGTGGCAGTCTGATCTCATGACTCCCGCATTTCGCCTCGCCACTGCGCAACTGGGTCGAGTGCGGGCGATGAACGCCAAGTATCACGCCCGTTTCTTCGCCGACATCCGGTTCACGACACTCACCAGCCTGGCACTCTTCGTCGCCGGAGCGGCGGTCGACGTCCGCCTGATTGCGTTCGTGCCGCTGGTGGCACTCATCGGCGCCGCCCAGACCGCCTTCGACGCCTCCTACCTGATCTTCTCCCGCCAGTACGCCGGCCGGCTCGAGGCATGGTTGAACGCCCACGCCGACGAACCCGTGCTCGTGGCGGCACACCTCGAGGACGCATACCTGTTTCCCCTCGACTCGAAAAAAGTCGTGACGCTCGCCTTCGGGTCCGGCTTCTCGTGGTTCGGGTTCATGACCGCCTTCTACACGGTCATCGGTGCCCTGGTGTTTCTGGTGGGTCTGGGTATCGGCGCCACCGCACTCGGCTCCCAGAGCCCACCCCTCGCAGTCCTGTACCTACTCGGAATGATCGGTCTCACGCTGGTGACACTCGGGTTCGGGTGGTGGTGGTTCGTGGCCGGAACCGGAGAGAAGCGTCTCACCGACGTGTTGAACGAGCGGTTTCCGATCGCCCTCGACCACGTGTCCTGACATTCCCCACGTTCCGCCGTCTGGCACAATCGCTCTGTGATCGTCGACGGAGCCGTATACACAAAAGGCATCAGACGGCCCGAGCCGTTCGAGCTCGAGACCGCCCGCGATATGGCGAAGAGCGACGACAGCTTCTGCTGGATCGGCCTGTTCGAACCCGACGAGGTGGAGTTCGACGCCGTTCGAACCGAATTCGACCTCCACGAACTCGCCGTCGAAGACGCCATCCACGCCCACCAGCGGCCCAAGCTCGAGTTGTACGACGACATGCTCTTCGTTGTCCTCAAGCCGGCGCTCTACCGCGACGCCACCGAGGAGATCGAGTTGGGCGAGATCCTTCTCTTCATCGAGGACGACTTCGTGGTCGCGGTCCGCCATGGAGATGCCAGCCAGCTGGTCCAGGTACGTAAGGCACTCGAACGGGAACCCGACGAGCTGGCAATGGGGCCGGGAGCCGTGCTGCTGGCGGTGGTCGAGCGGGTGGTGGACGATTACGCAGCCGTTCTCGATCAACTGGAGATCGACATCCAGCAGGTGGAAGCCGAGGTCTTCTCCG
>JBFHRE010000139.1:0-6145 GCA_041591895.1 Acidimicrobiia bacterium | reverse complement strand
GAGATCGGAGAGGCGGTCGGCCTCTCGTCACCTTCCACCATTCACAGCCATCTCTCGGCGTTGGTGAAGGCCGGCCTGATCCGCAAGGACCCCACCAAGCCACGCGCCATCGAGATTCTCGAAGAGGCTCCCACCGCCAAGCGGCCCGACACCGAGCACATCCGCCACGTGCCGCTCCTGGGCCGGATCGCCGCCGGTCGCCCCATCCTCGCCACCGAGGAGGTGGACGAGGTGATGCCACTCCCCACCGACCTGGTCGGCACCGGACCCGTGTTCATGCTGACGGTCAAGGGTGACTCGATGATGAACGCCGGGATCCTCGACGGCGACCACGTCGTCATCCGCAGCCAACCCGATGCTCGCAACGGAGAGATCGTCGCCGCGCTGGTCGATGGCGAGGAAGCGACTGTCAAGCGTTTCGAGAAGCGAGGTGACGCGGTGATCCTCCATTCCGAGAACCCGGCCTTCGAGCCGATGGTGTTCGAGGACGGGGTGCAGATCCTCGGCAAGGTGGTGTCGGTCCTCCGCCGGATCCGCTGACCGGCACCAGACGATCAACGGGGGTCGAAGGCACCCTCGAACACGTACCGGGCGGGTCCTTCGAGCCAGGCCGCCTGGTCGGTGATGCGGGCCACGGCGACGCCTCCCGGTACCCGGACCTCGACATCGGGCCCTGTCACCTCGCCCGTGGAGACTGCCGCTGCGGCCGCCGCCACCATGCCGGTTCCGCATGCCAGCGTCTCTCCCACCCCCCGTTCCCACACCCGCAGCTGGATGGTCGATGGCGCCACCGCCCGAACGAACTCCACATTGACGCCCTCAGGGAACAGAGAAATGTCGCCTGCGACCCGAGTGCCCACCCGTCGGACATCGGTCTCGTCGGGGTCCTCCACGAACGTGACCGCATGGGGGTTTCCGACCGAAGCGAGCCGGTACTCACGGTCGTCGATGGTGACCGTGGCGCCCAGCGTGACGGGACCGAGGTCGACGCCGATGCGGTCTGGCCCGAGGCGGCGAGTTCGCCTCCAGCCCACCGGTGTCATGACCTCGAACTCGTCGGCCTCCACGAGCTTGGAATCGCGGGCGAAGCGAGCGACACAGCGGAGACCGTTCCCGCACATCTCGGCGGTGGTGCCGTCGGCATTCCAGTACTCCATCCGGACCGCCCCACCGTCGAGCGACACCCGAAGGACTCCATCCGCACCCACCCCGAATCTGCGATCGCACATCAACCTGATCACGGGCTCATCCAGTTCGACCTCGCCTGAGACGACCACGAAGTCGTTGCCCAGGCCCTCCATTTTCACGAATGGGACCATGTCGACCATTCTCGCAGTACAGCCTCGATCCGTGTGTCTGCATCGCCCGACCAGGTGAGCCATCTGACCCTGGGGTCACGCCGGAACCAGGTCCGCTGGCGCTTGGCGAGTGCGAGCGTTGCCGAGAGGATCGCCTGCCGGGCAGCGGACTCGTCGCTTCTCCCTTGAAGGAGGTCGACCACCTCCCGATATCCAACCGCCTGGGATGCGGTGCGACCCATCCGCCCCTGGAGCCCTTTGACCTCGTCCACCAGACCGGCCAGGAACATCTCTTCGATCCTGTCATGCGCCCGGTCCTCGAGTTCGTCGCCCGGATCCACCCCGACGATCGTCACGTCGTACAGCGACTGATAACCATCGACCATTCGGCGCTCCGGCTCGCGGGCCCGAACCGATGGCGAACGGCCCGTCAGCTCGGCGATCTCCACTGCTCGGACAACCCTCCGAGGGTTCGCCAGATCGACATGTTCACCTGCGGCGGGATCGAGTTTCAGCAGGCGATCCCCGAGTTCGTCGAGTTGCAGAGCCTCCAGCTCCGACCGCAGCTCGGGCTCGGACGGCTCGAACGTCAGCGGATCGATCACCGAGCGCATGTGCAGCCCGCTTCCACCCACCAAGATCAGCGGCCGGTCGGCGCCTTCTATCACCCCGCGTGCCTGAGTCTGGAACTCGGAGACCGTGTATTCGTCGGATGGATCCACCAGGTCGAGCATGTGGTGGACGACCTCCCGCCGTTCGTCGACCGACGGCTTGGCCGTGCCGATGTCCATCCCCCGATAGACCTGCATCGAGTCGATCGACACGACCTCGGCACCGAGTCGACGGGCGGCCTGAAAAGCGATGCCGCTCTTGCCCGAGGCGGTGGGGCCCACCAGGGCGAACAGGCGACTCAGACCGGGCTCCCAACCAGGTGATGCATGGCCGACTCCGTGATCCTGACATCCAGGAACGACCCCACGGGAATCTCGCCGGGGACGTGCACGACCTTCCCGGTGCGGGTCCTGGTGGTCGCCACGAGTGCGTTCTTCTTCGACGGACCCTCCGACAACACCTCATGGACCCGTCCGATCTCCTCGCGATGGCGTTGCTCGGAACTGCGGTTCTGGACCTCGATCAGGCGGTTGAAACGGTGCTGGATGACCTCGGGGTCGACGAATTCGTCCTTCATGTCGGCGGCGGCCGTTCCGGGCCGGGCCGAGAAGATGAACATGAACGCCTGGTCGAAGCGGGACTCCTCGACCAGTTCCAGGGTCTGCTCGAAGTCGCGCTCGGTCTCGCCGGGGAATCCCACGATGACGTCGGTGCTCACTGCCAGACCGGGCACCATGTCCCGCGCCATGGCCAGCTTTCGCCGGAAACGCTCCCGGTTGTACCCCCGATGCATGGCGGCGAGGATCCGGTCGGATCCGCTCTGCATCGGGAAATGAAGGTGCTCGCAAACCGCCTCGGTCTCGGCCATCGCCAGAGCGACTTCCTCGTTGAAATCGTTCGGGTGGGGGCTCGTGAAGCGCACCCGGCGGATGCTGTCAATCGCTCCCACTCGGCGGAGGAGGTCGGCAAACATCGGGCGGCGGCGACCGTCGATGGCGAGATCCCGCCCATAGGTATCGACGTTCTGGCCAAGCAGCGTGACCTCGACCACCCCAGCTGCCGCCAGCGCCCGGACTTCCGCGAGCACATCACCTGGTCGGCGGGAGATCTCTACTCCCCGCACCGCAGGCACGATGCAGAAGGTACAGGTGTTGTTGCAGCCCACCTGAATGGTCACCCAGGCCGAATGTTGCAACTCCCGTCGCGTGGGCAGCGAACTCGGCATCGCCTGGAGTTCGTCGACCACCTCGGTGATCGGACCCCACTGCTCGGCATGATCGAGCAGATAGATGGCGCGATCGAGGTTGTGGGTGCCCATCACAACATCTACCCACGGGGCCCGCTCTCTGACCAGGTCCCGGTCCTTCTGGGCTGCGCAGCCACCCACCATCAGCATCATGTCCGGGTTGACGTCCTTGAGGGCCTTGAGGTTGCCGATGGTCCCGTAGAGCTTGTTGTCGGCGTTCTCACGGATCGTGCAGGTGTTGACGTACACGACGTCCGCCTCGGACAGATCTGCGGTCTCGATCATTCCGTCCGCTTCGAAGAGGCCGGCGATCCGCTCGGAGTCGTGCTCGTTCATCTGACATCCGAACGTGCGGATGAGGTAGCGCTTCCCGGCCCGAGAGGGCAGGGAGCTCGTTCGCTCACGGCGAACCGGATCGGGAAGCAACGTGGTCATTGGTGGATCTCAACGGGCGTAGTCGGAGGCGCGAAACTCGCGAATCACTGTCACGAGGATCTGACCAGGATACTGGAGGTCTTCCTCCAGCCGGCGGGCGATGCGCCGGGCGAGGTCGCCGGACGCGAGATCGTCGATCGCACCCGGATCGACCACCACACGCACCTCGCGCCCCGCCTGCATGGCAAACACCCGCTCGACGCCGTCGAACTCCCGAGCGACTTCTTCCAACCGTTCGAGACGGCGCACGTACGACTCGAGAGCCTCACGTCTCGCCCCGGGACGAGCAGCCGAGACGGCGTCGGCTGCCTGGACCAGCACCGCGAGAACGGTGCGGGGTTCGACTTCGTTGTGGTGGGCCTCGATGCCGTGCACCACGGCCGCTTCCTCGCCGAACCGACGGGCGATCTCGGCGCCGATCAGCGCATGAGACCCTTCGACTTCATGCGTGACCGCCTTGCCGATGTCGTGCAGCAAAGCCGACCGCTTGATCGGAACCGGGTCGAGCCCCATCTCGAGAGCGAGCATCGAGGCGATGTGGGCCGATTCCACGAGGTGGTTGAGCACGTTCTGGCCATACGAGGTGCGGTACTTGAGCCGGCCGAGGAGGGTCACGAGTTCGGGGTTCATGCGAGAGAGGCCCACTTCGAGGAGCGCCCATTCCCCGGCGTCGCGAACCGACTGCTCGACCTCCGATTGCGCCTTCTCGTACGCCTCTTCGATCGACGCCGGATGGATGCGACCGTCGGCGACGAGCCGTTCCAGCGTCAGGCGAGCGACTTCGCGGCGGACCGGGTCGAATGAGGCGACAGACACGGCTTCGGGCGTGTCATCGACGATCAGGTTGACGCCGGTGACTGCTTCCAGCGCCCGTATGTTGCGGCCCTCCCGGCCGATGATCCGGCCTTTCATGTCATCTGATGGGAGCGCGACAACGGACACGGTGGATTCGGTGACGACTTCCGACGCAAGCCTCTGGACGGCGGTGGCAAGGATCCTACGTGCCCGCTTGTCGGCCTCTTCTCGGGCCTTGATCTCCAGGTCCCGGACCAGGATCATGGCGTCGCGACGGGCCTGGTCTTCGACCTCGGCCATCAGTTCGGCCTTTGCGGAGGAGGAGTCGAGCCCGGCGAGGCGTTCCAACTCGCCATGAGCATCGGTCCGCAAGGACTCTGCCTCGGCCCGGAGGGCCGAGACCTCTCGCTCGCGTTCGTACAGCAACTGCTCGCGTGAGGCGAGGTTGCCGGCCCGTTGCTCGAGGGTCTCCTCACGTTGGGTCAGACGGGTTTCGAGGCCATCCAGTTCCAGACGGCGGTGTTCGAGACGGGCTTCCTCCCGCTGTCGGAACGCCTCCGCATTGGCGCGACCCTCGTCTTCGGCCCGGGCGAGGATGCGCTGGGCTTCGGTGTGGGCTGCGGCCACAGTCATGTCGGACCCGATCGGATCCGGCCGCTGGCGCCGGTTCCGTACCACCAATGCTCCCACCGCTACTCCGAGTCCGGCGATGACCAGCAGGGCGAAACCTGTGATCCACACCGTCATGTCAGTCATGGCTACCTCGTTTCAGCCCCGTCAGCGCAACGGTTCCCGGCTCGCCACCCTGCTCCGGATCAGGGACCTCCCATCTGCCTCCGGTCCCCGAGCGGGCTTGGGAGCCCTGAAAACACGCATGCCGAGCCCATCAGGCTCGGCACACACGCACCGGTTGACATCCCAGGAGGGGATCGAGTCTCAAGACGTCGATGCGGACCTGGTCTGCTTCTCCAGCGAGTCGGAATCTGTCATTGCGGTTTCGGTTTCAGTCAGTTGATTCGTGTGTGCGACACCCAGTGTACCCGACCGGGAGTCGATTCCCATGGGTATCGATCTCAGTCGTCGACGACCACGTCTTCCTCTTCTTCGGTCTCTGCAGCCACCGCCTTGGTGCCCAGTCCGACCTGTTCGTAGATCTTCGCCTGGAGCTGAAGGGCGACATCCGGATTCTCCCGCAGAAACCGCTTCGCGTTTTCCCGACCCTGACCGAGCTGATCTTGTTCGAAGGTGAACCAGGCGCCGGCCTTGCGCACCACTCCCTGGTCGACCGCTACATCGAGCAGGCTGCCTTCCCGGGAGATTCCCTCGCCAAACATGATGTCGAACTCGGCCTGCCGGAAGGGCGGGGCCATCTTGTTCTTGGCCACCTTCGCCCGGACCCGGTTTCCGACGTTCTCGCCTCCGTCTTTGATCGACTCGATCCGACGGATGTCGATCCGCACCGATGAGTAGAACTTGAGTGCCCGGCCGCCGGGGGTGGTTTCGGGGCTCCCGAACATGACCCCGATCTTCTCCCGCAACTGGTTGATGAACACGGCCGTGGTCCGGGAGCGGTTGAGGTTGGCGGTGAGCTTGCGCAGCGCCTGGCTCATGAGGCGGGCCTGGAGGCCGACGTGGCTGTCGCCCATGTCGCCTTCGATCTCGGCCCGGGGGGTGAGGGCGGCCACCGAGTCGATCACGACCACGTCCAGCGCACCGGAGCGAATCAGCATGTCGGCGATCTCCAGCGCCTGTTCACCGG
>JBFHRE010000138.1:0-6149 GCA_041591895.1 Acidimicrobiia bacterium | reverse complement strand
GGGAGTTACCCGACCTCATCGACCTCACGGACATCAAGGGCGACCTCCACTATCACACCGAGCGGTCGGGCGACGGCCGCTCGTCGCTCGCCGAGATGGTGGCCGCGGCGGCTGCCCGCGGTTACGAGTATCTGGCGATCACCGACCACGGGGAAGATCTGGCCATCAACGGTTCGAGTCGAGAGCAGCTCCTCGCCCACGAGCAGGCAATCCGGGAAATCGCGTCGGAGCATCCGACGATGAAGCTGCTGTTCGGCTGTGAGCTGAACATCGGCGCCGACGGTGGTCTCGACTATGACCCGGACTTCAGGCGCAACTTCGATTGGGCGGTGGCGTCGGTTCACTCTCATTTCGACCTCCCGCAGGCGAAACAGACCGAGAGGATCATCCGGGCGGCGGCCGATCCTGCCGTAACCGCCATCGGCCACCTCACCGGCCGGTACATCGGTCGGCGACCCGGGATCGATCTCGACCTCGACGTGGTTTTCGATGCCCTCCGATCGTTCGACACCGCGCTCGAGGTGAACGGTGCCCTCGACCGTCTCGATGCGTCGGCAGAGGTGATCCGGACGGCGGTCGCCGCCGGGGTGACACTCGTCATCTCCACCGACTCGCACCACACATCGGAACTGGGCCGGATGCGGTATGGGGTGCTCAATGCCCAGCGGGGGTGGGCCCCGAAATCGGCGGTCCTGAACACGCTGCCGGTGCCGGAGTTCGTCCGCCGCCTGGAAGACCGCTGGTGAAGTGGCTGGCAGTAGCGGTCGTTGCGGGGGTGGTCGGCTGGGCTGTCTGGTGGACCGTCGTCCCGGCCGATCACGCCGATGGCCAAGGCATCCTCTCGATCGGCTCCGATGGTTTTGCCCTCATCGATCCAGGGGTGTACTCGCTCGGGATTCAGCCCTGCACGGTCGAGGGAGCGAGGACGGTGGTGCACGAGGTCGGCCTGGAAGAAACCTCGGGCGACGTCACACTGCTGGGGGTCATGGAGCGGAGATTGCCGACCGGGTCGAGCGGTGTGGGTGCGGTCGCCGGTTTCCCCCCGGCTGAGTCGGAGTTGACCGATGCCGAGTGGACAGACTTCGAACGAATGGTCGTGCACCACGACTGCTCGGACGTCCTCGGGTCCCGCCCGGAACTGCTGGTCGGCGTCGAGTTCGGACCGGATGGTGGCATCATCGGTGGATTGACCGTGCGCTACCGCTCCGGCTTGCGACTGCGGGAGGACCACGCCGTCTTCGAGGTGGTCTTGTGTGGACCTGCGGTCACCGGGCTACACCGATTGTGCGGGGGTTGAGCCGGTGGTGATGTCACGATGAGGCTGCGGCGTACCGGCACCAGACCGAGCAAGCCGAGCTTTCGTCGTAGGCGACGTTTTCGGTTGCCGATCGGCCGGACCCCCCGCGAGCGAATCCCCCGAATCGCGGTCCGGAGCCGGAGCCGGCTTCCTGCCCTGGCTATCGCACTCGGAGCCGCGGCGGCAGCAGTCGCTCTCGGGTTCCTCCTGCTCGGAGGTAGTGGTGACTGTGATCTCGGCTACCGCCCGACGATGGACGATGCCGCCACCGACCGGACCGTGGTCGGAGCCGTCGAACGGGTGGTCGTCGCCGCCAACCCGTTCCCATGGGGGAACTCGGTGGCTGCCACGACCAGGGTTTGGGGCAACCGCCGGGTCGACCGATGGGTCGTGACCAAGCGGGGGTGGACCGAATGCACATTCGCCCAGGCCCGGCCCACCGGCACGCTGATCTATGACTTCGAAGCCCGGGGAGGGATCACCCCTAACTACCTGCGCTGGTACCCGGCCGACGAGCCGCTCGATCCGGTTGCCACCGACGACCTGATCGACCGATTCGGGAGTTTGCGCGAGTTCGAGATCTCCGGCTCAGACCGGATGTTCGCCTGGCTGCGGGTCTTCCCTGAACTGCTGGTTTTGGTCCCCGCCGCCGGCCTCGTGCTCTGGGTGCGAAGGAACGAGCGGCGGACTCCGATCGCTTGATCAGGTCCCGCTAGAACTGAGAAACCCGGTCGGCTGGAATCTGGCCCTGCAGCTGGTCTGCGTATACTCCCCGCCGTTCATCCCGTCTCGAAGAGGTACGTTCCCCATGAGTGACACTGTTCTATCGATCGCGCTGGTAGCCGGCGTGGCGGCTCTGGTGCTGGCCGTCTATTTCACGCGGTCGGTGCTGGCGTACAGCCAGGGCAACGAGCGGATGGTCGAATTGTCGACCGCCATCCGGGAGGGTGCGATGGCCTTCCTCCGCCGCGAATACACCTGGGTGTCGGTCTTCGTGGTGGTGATGGCCGTGCTGATCTCGACATTCCTCGAATGGGGTAGGCCGTGGGGTTCGATTGCCTACGTCTTTGGAGCGGCGCTGTCGGGTGGGGCCGGGTTCGTGGGTATGCGAATCGCCACCGCGGCCAACAGTCGGACGACGGAAGCTGCTCGCACCGGTGGGATTCCCGCTGCTCTTCCGGTCGCGTTCCGGGGTGGTGCCGTGATGGGATTCACCGTGGCCGGTCTCGGCCTGTTGGGAGTGGGTCTCGGTTACCTCCTGTTCAGGCAGGTTCTGGACGAGACGGCCTGGGCAGACATCATCGCTGCCATCGGTCTGGGTGGATCGTCGATCGCCCTCTTCGCCCGTGTGGGCGGCGGCATCTACACCAAGGCGGCCGACGTCGGAGCCGACCTGGTCGGGAAGGTGGAAGCCGGCATCCCGGAGGACGATCCGCGCAACCCGGCCGTGATCGCCGACAACGTGGGCGACAACGTGGGCGACGTGGCGGGGATGGGTGCTGACCTGTTCGAGTCCTATGTCGGCTCACTGGTGGCGCCGATCGCGTTTGCGGCGATCGTGTTCAAGGCCCAGTCCTTCACCGACGAGGCGATCATCTTCCCGCTCGCGGTGGCGGCGATCGGCATGTTCGCCTCGATCATCGGGTCGTTCTTGGTGAAGGCAAAGGACGAGGACCATCTCGCCGCCGCTCTTCACCGGGGCACCAACTTCTCTCTGATCGCCACCGCCCTCGGCGTGTTGGGTCTCGTCTACTGGATCTTCCCCGGAGACACGATCGCCAACCCGCTCGGCATCTGGTTGGCGGTGCTCGGCGGTCTCGTGGTCGGCTGGCTGGTCGGCAAGCTGTCTGAGGTCTTCACTTCCGACGAGTACGGAACTGTCAAGGAGATCGCCCGCCAGGCGCAGACCGGCCCGGCCACAGTGATCATTTCGGGCATGGCCGAGGGGATGCGGTCCGCGGCATTTTCGGTTGCGGTCGTCGTCGCCGGTATCGCAGCTGCCTTTTACTCCGGTCAGTGGGCCTTTGGTGACGTCACCGGCGGTGGCATCTACGGCGTGGCCATCGCCGCCATCGGCGTGCTCGCCACGCTCGGGATCACGATCTCCGTCGACGCCTATGGTCCGATTGCCGACAATGCCGGTGGGATCGCAGAGATGGCACATCTGCCCAAGGAGGTTCGCCAGTCGACCGACGCCCTCGACTCGCTCGGCAACACCACCGCCGCCGTCGCCAAGGGCTTCGCCATCGCCTCCGCCGCGGTGACTGCCCTCGCCCTGTTCGCCACGTTCATCCAGTCGGTGAACGACTCGGCGATCGCCAAGGGACTCGCCGCGCCGCTGGAGGTGATCAACCTGGCCGATGTGGAGACGGTCATGGGCCTCTTCCTTGGCGCCGCTTTCCCATTCTTGTTCGCCGCCATGACGATGAAGGCTGTCGGTCGAGCCGCCAACAAGATGATCGACGAGGTTCGGCGCCAGTTCCGGGAGATCCCCGGTCTTCTCGAAGGCCGCGAGGACGCCCGACCCGAGTACGCCAAGACCGTGGACATCGCCACCTCCTCCGCCCTTCGGGAGATGGTCATCCCGGGTGCGACCGCGATCGCGTTACCGCTGATCATCGGGTTCGTCGATGTCGAGATGCTGGGTGGGTTCCTGGCCGGAGCTCTCATCACGGGGTTCCTGCTGGCGATCTTCATGGCCAACGCGGGTGGAGCCTGGGACAACGCCAAGAAGTTCATCGAGGCCGGCGCCTACGGCGGCAAGGGCTCTGACGAGCACAAAGCGGCCGTCATTGGCGACACCGTTGGTGATCCCTTCAAGGACACTTCCGGTCCGTCGATGAACATCGTCATCAAAGTGATGACGATCGTGGCATTGATCTTCGCCTCGGCGTTCGTGTGAGCTGACGCCCGGCGTCGCCAGGCGTCCAGCGCTTCCAGTCGCCAGCTTCCAGTCGCCAGCCTCGAGCCAGTGGTCCCGGGTGCCTTGGGGTTGACCAGGTTTGGTGGACATCCTCGGGCAACTGGTCCCCGGTACCTTCTGGTTGGCGGCTGGTAGCCGGCAGCCGGTGGCCGGCAGCCGGTAGCTGGTGGCTGGTAGCTGGCCGAAATGACGTTGTCCGGCCGGTCCCGTACTCTTTCCCACCGGAATGTCCCTCTCCATCACGTTTGTTCGTCACGGCCGCAGCGAGGCCAACGAGGCCGATATCTGGCAAGGCCAGGGTGATGCGCCGCTGTCGTCTGAGGGCCGTCGCCAGGTCGAGCTGCTCGCCAAGCGCCTTGCGGGGCGGGAATACGACCTCGTCGTCTCATCCGACCTCCAGCGAGCCCGGGACACGGGGGAGGCGCTGGGTCTGCCCGTCGAGGTCGACCCCGTATGGCGCGAGATGAACCTCGGCGCCTGGGAGGGCCGGACCTTCGACGAGGTGCTCGCGCTCCATCCCGACCTGATGGATGCCATCCGGGCCGGTGAGGCTGTGGCGTTCGGGGAGACCGGCGAGACCATCGCCGAGTTCGAGGAAAGGATCTTGGGAGCGTTCGATCGTCTCGTCGACCGGGTCGGCTCGGGGAGGGTCTTGGTCGCAACCCACGGCGGCGTGATCGACACCATCGTCGGCCGCTTTCTCGGTCGGGTCCCGGGGCGGCGGAGCTATCCGATCGTGACCAACACATCGCTGACGACTTTCGAAACCGGCGGGCTGAGGTTCAATCAGGAAACACTCCGGCTTGCCACCTTCAACGACAGCAGCCATCTCGGTCACGATGCCGGTTTCCTGGGGAGGATCCGGAAGGATGGCGCTCCGGTTGTCGGCCTCGTTCGGCATGGCGTCACCGCCGCCAACAAGCAAGGACGGGTGCAAGGGTCGTCGTGCTGGGGCCTCGACGACGAGGGGCATGACCAGGCCGCCGCCTTTGCCAAGTGGTACGGGCAGGTCGACCAGGTCGTGAGTTCCCCCTTGCAGCGGGCGGCCGAGACCGCCGCCGCCATCAGTGAGGTGTTCGACACCGACCCGACCCTGGCTGAGATGTCGTTCGGGTCCTGGGAGGGGAAGCTCTTCAGTCAGCTGGTCGAAGACGCCGACGACCATCTGCTGGCCGTGTACCGCGACGGGGAAGACCTGCCGCGGGGACACTCCGGTGAGACGTTCGCCCAAGTGGTCGATCGAATGGCCGGCTTCATCGAGAGGTTCCGGCCCTCAGGTCGGAGCCTGGTCGTGTCTCACGGCGCCGCGATCCGGGCTCTGGTCGGTTCGATCACCGGACGCGGAACCGAGATCCCGGACCATCTCGGTGTGTCGGCCAACACCGGCGTCAGTCACGTCGGCTTCTCCCAGTGGGGCCCGATGTTGATCGACTACTCGGTGGCTCCCCACCTCGAGGCTCCGTGAGCTACGACTCGCGGCGCTACGCCCTCGTCAACCGATGGGATCCCCGGCACGAGAAGACGATTCGTGCCAACCTCGAATTGGTGCCCGGTCAGCGGGTTCTCGAGATCGGCTGTGGTCGGGGCCATCTCACCAAGCGTCTCCGGGAGTGGGGTCTCGACGCCACCGGCATCGACGCCAATCCCAACGCCTCGGAATTGGCGGTATCCGATGGAGTGGCCCACATGTATGCGGAGTCACTCGACTTTCCGGACGCATCGTTCGACAAGATCGTGTCGGTCCATGCCATCGAGCATCTGCCGGACCTGGACGGCGCCTTTGCGGAGATGGCACGAGTGCTGCGCCCCGGAGGTGAAGCGCTCTTCATCTATCCGGCAGAGCCGATCCAGGGGATCTGGGCGGTCCCGACCGCGGTCATCCTCCACAAGAACCCGTTCAAGGCCCGCGAGGTGCACTGTCAGTGGTTG
>JBFHRE010000137.1:0-6156 GCA_041591895.1 Acidimicrobiia bacterium | reverse complement strand
GTCAGGTGGTCGGTCTGACCGTCGAGCCGGCCGGCGGTTCCGACGCCCCGACTGGCGAGATCCTGGCCGCGCTCGAGATCTGACCGGCGACTACCGCTGCGACCCGATCCGTATCCCGCCACCACCTTGTCATTGTCCCGCACCGGATATGATCGCCCGATGCCCAAACCCATCGTCGGCATCACGACGACCACCCGCAGGATCGACACCGTTCTCGGGCTTGGGGAGCCGAACTACACGATCGGAGTCGAATACCTCGATGCGGTCCGGGCCGGCGGCGGAATCCCGATAGCGCTTCCGACATTCGACTCCACCGCGGCCGCCGACGTCATCGCCCGCCTCGACGGGCTGCTGCTGTCCGGCGGCACCGACATCGAGCCCTCGCGATACGGAGCAGCCGTCGATGGTGCGCTCGCCCCCGACCCTGCTCGCGATGCATGGGAGATCGCGCTGGCCGACGCTGCCTGGGAGATCGGCTTGCCGATTCTCGGTATCTGCCGGGGCGCGCAGCTCCTCAATGTGAGTCGGGGTGGCACCCTGGATCAGGACATCTGGGGGAAACGGTCGGATCACGCAGTGCTCAGCCGGCCCGGCCAGACGTTGCAGGACCATGGCGAGCATCTCATCCACATCGTTCCCGGTTCGATGCTGGCCGATGTGTACTCGCAGTCGACGCGGCGGGTCAACACGCTCCACCATCAGGCGCTCGACCGGATCGGCGATGGCCTGGTGGTGACGGCTCGGGCGTCCGACGGCACGGTCGAGGCGGTGGAGAGCGCAACCGGGTCGGCGATCGCCGTTCAATGGCATCCGGAACGAATGGCATTCGAGGAGGAGGCCCCTCTCTTCCGCACGTTTGTGGGTATGGCGGCCGGGTACGTGACCGCATGACAACGATGGCACCCCTCAATCCAGCGGCGTTTCTGCCGATTGGATGAGGAGAACATCCAAGGGAGTCGGATGATGACGACGTTGATCGACCAGTTCACCGAGCGTGATCTGGCGACGCTCGCGGTCATCGTCGGATCCGACCGGGATACCCTGGTCGCCGACCTCCGGCGAAAGCCGTGGCGGGTGCACGACCTGCTGTCCGACGATGCCGTGTTCGACGCTGTGCTCGATCGGCACTCGCACCCGGCCCGGCTCGTCTCGCCGGTGCTGTTGTTCGCGGTCCTGGTCCACCGGGCGGCGGAGGATCTCCGAGAAGCGACCTATGTGAACGACTGGGCCGGTCCCCGGACACGACTTCCGGTGTTCGACGTTGCCCCTCTCCACGAGTATCTCGACGACGGCGGGCGGATCGTGTTCCTCGCCCGGCTCCTCGCGTCCTTCGCCACCCCCGAACCGCTGCCGATTCCCGAGGACGACCCGTTCGACCTCGTCGCGATCGCTCGCTGGCTCGATTCGGTGCCCGACCGCGCAGGTTTGATGCGACGACTGGGCGATCTCGCCCTGTTCATGGCGGGGGTGTTCCCAGATCACACCGGGACCCGGCCGTTGATGCCGGTCGATGCCGAGAGGCTCGGCCGGGGTGTCGGGATGACATCAGATCAGATTCTCGGTCTGTGCGACCCGGGAACACTCGCCCCGGGTCTGGCTGCGATGGAGGCCCTCGGTGCCAGGTGGTACGAACTGTCCGGGGACGAGGGACGGCAGCCCCCGGTGGTGGCCGATGTCGCCCACCGGTTCCCGGCTGCCCGCAGGGTTCTCAACCACGTCGCCGACACCTATCTCTACCGATTCGAGACCGGTTTCCGGCTCGCCGGTTGATTGTCGAGACCTTCTACCGTCGGGTCGCGGTGAGGGTCCACATGTCGTGAGCGAGTGCGGTGACTCGCAGCAATCGTTCAGGTTCCCGTGTAACGGGGTGGCCGCTTCTCCATGAAGGCGGACATTGCCTCGAGCAGGTCGTTCGACTCGAGAAAGGCTGCGTTCCAGAGCGCCATGTGATGAAGGGCCACCTCGGTGGACATTGTCTCTTCCGACTGCAGCACCTTCTTGATCCCCTGAACGACGAGGGGTGAGTTCGAGGCGATTTCTCCACCCAGGGCCGACACCGATGCGAACAGTGAATCCCGGTCGGGATGGGTGCGGTTGACCAGCCCGATCCGAGCCGCTTCGGTGCCATCGATGTCCTTGCCGGTGTAGAGGAGCTCGGCGACATGTCCCGGAGCGAGCAGCTTCGGAAGCCGCTGGGTCGTGCCGACGTCGGCCACCAGCCCCATCCGCGTCTCCCGGACACCAAACGTGGCGTCGGGCGTGGATAGGCGGATGTCGCACGCGGTGATCAGATCGACGCCGGCGCCAAGGCAGTACCCGTGGATCGCGGCGATCACCGGTTTCGAACAGCGGGCGAACGCCGTCATGGTTCTCTGGAGCCGGACCACGTCCCTGTAGACCTTGGCGGCCCGGTCGGCATGCGAGCTGCCCTCGCCGCGGACCGACGCCAGCATCTCGACGTCGATTCCAACCGTGAAGGCGTTCCCGCGGCCCGCCACGATCACGACCCGCACCGATTGGTCGTCGTCGAGGTCGGCGACCGCCGCCGGCAGGTCTTCCCACATGTCCGGGGACATGGCATTCAGCTTCTCCGGCCGGGAGAGCCAGATCCAGCCGACCGCCCCATCTCTCTCGATCTCGATGTGCTCCATGTCGAGGAGGATAAGAAGTCGAGTCGAGGAAACCGGAGTTGCCGACCGACGGAGGTGGATTGGTGATACCTCCCGGTGCCTGGAAACATCGGCAACGTGAGGTTCAGCCCACTGATCGCCCTCGTGCTCCTGCTGTCCGGCTGTGCCGGCGGCGATGTTGCCCAGCCGGTGATCGACGCCCCCGAGGGCGATCCTATCCGGGGTCAGCTGGAGTGGTTTGCTGACGCTCTCAACGCAGGAGACGCGTCCGAAGAGGATTACGAGGAACGCTTCACCGACGAGTTCCGGGCCAGGGTGCCGTTCCGGGAGGCCTTTCTCCCCGTCCTGTCGGAGATGAGTGGGGTGGCCGGTGAGTGGCGCCTCGCCGGTCTCGACCTCCTGACCACCACCACGGGTCAGGGCCTGATTGCGGCCGCCGGCGAGCGCATGCAGGTCGACGTCGAGGTCGAGGCCGACCCCCCGTACCGGGTTGTGGACCTTCGCGTCCGACCGGTGATGCTGTCCGCCCCTCCCGCCGACTACGAAGGGGTGGTCAACCCCTTGAGGCGCTATGGCCGGGTCGGGTTTCTGGTGGCGGGAGTGGAAGGTGGCCGGTGCGCTTCCGATTTCGAAGTGGGCGTAGAAGAGACGTTCCCGATCGCAGGCGCTGTGAGCCTGTTCGTGGCGCTGGCGGTTGCAGAGGAGGTTCAGGACGCGAGCCTGAGGTGGGACACGGCAGTCGAGGTCCGGGACGAACTACGGAGCCATCCGGACGGCGTTCTGTCGTTGGTCGACGATGGCGCCAAGCTCGCGGTTGGCGAGTTGCTGGAAGCCGCGATCGCGGACGGCGACACCACCGCACTCGACCACCTGATCGAGACTCTGGGACGGGAGCGGATCGAGCGCGTGTTCGACGACCGTGACACGGCCGATCCCAACACCCCGTTCCTGACCTCCCGGGAAATGGCTGCCCTCAAGATCGGATCCGACTCCGGCGCCCTCGATCGATTCGCAGCCGCCGGTCCTGACGAACGACGGGAGATCCTGGCAGGCCTGACGGCTGATGTCTCTCGTCCTGTGCTCCCGGAGCGCCCGGCGGCCGTTGATGCCGTCGAGTGGTTCGCGACTCCCACGGAGTTGTGCGAGGCGATGGTGGAACTGGACGATCTGGCATACCGGCCGGGGATGGAGCCTCTTCTGAAGGCGTTGTCCGCCGCCCCGGGTCTGGTCCCCCCGCCGGAGCGGTTCGAGCGGGTGTTGTTTGCCGGTGGGTCGGAGCCGGGCGCTCTGGCGGTGGTGTGGCTGACCGAGGACGTCGGCGGTGAACGCCGGGTGACAGTCGGGACGGTGACAAATCCGGATATCAGCTTCCCCACCATCGAGCCCACTCTCTACTTCGGCGCCGGACGGGATTTGTGATTCGCGAGTCACGGGTCCCGGGTCTCGAGCCCTAACCGCCTGGTCTTGGCTGGAAGCCGGCAGCGGACGACGCACGACGCGCGACGCATGATGGTGGGCGGACAGCGGGTAGGGTCGCGTCCTATGGATCCAACCCAGATCGCCGACCGCTACTGGGACACGCACGTCGCCGAGTTCCAGTTGTACAACCTCTACCTCGGAGAGTTCCGTCACCTCGAGAAGTGGGACGACATTTCTGCCGAAGGAACCGCCCGTGTGACCGCAGCGTTCGAGTCGATCCGGGACGAGGCGAGCGCCGCCGCCGAGGCGGCGGGCGGGACCGCCAAGGATCTGGCCGAGACTGTGGCCGCCGCGGCGGAGATGAATGCAGCCGAGCTCGCCTGGTCGGCCGAATTGCTGCTGCCCAACCTTCAGTCCGGGCTGGTCTCGTTGCTCCTCCCCGGCGTCCACATGCAGCCGCTGCGAACCAAGGAGGACGGCGAGCGCTATCTGGAGAAGCTGCGCAATTTCCCTGCGTTCATCGGGCAAGCGATTGCCCGCCTCGAATCCGGCGCCGCGTCCGGCGTGGTGCCGACCGACTTCAACACCGCGGCCACGATCGAGCGGGTCCACCAACTCGTGGCGTCGGGTGACCTGCGGGTTCGGTTCGCCTCCCAGCCGGCGCCGTCGGACGCAGAGGCCGGGGACTGGACCGAACGGCTCGAGGCGGCGGTCGACGAACACATCGTTCCCGCGATCAATGCCTACGTCGAAGCGCTCAGAGACTTCACCCTGCCGGTCGCCCGTCCGGCCGATCGACCCGGACTGTGTCATCTCCCCGGCGGGGACGCCGTTTACTCCCGGTTGGCCTCGGCCTACACCAGCCTCGACCTCGATCCCGAGTCGATCCACCAAGTGGGACTCGAACAAGTTGCTCGCTTGGAGGACGAATACCGCCAGATCGCCGGCCCGCTCCTGGAAACATCGGACCTCAACCAGATCTACCTCCGGTTACGGACGGGTGAGGGCTTCCACCACACCACCGCCGACGCCGTGGTGGCAGACGCCATGCGTTGCCTCGAAAAGGCCAGGGCCGTCATGGGTGAATGGTTTGGAACTCTGCCCGTCACCGATTGTGTGGGCTCTCCCATCGACATCGGCGCCATGGCCTACTACCGATCGCCGAGCGAGGATCTCTCCACTCCCGGCCAGTTCTTCTTCAACACCGCCGACCCGTCGGCATGGGCGACGTTCCAGGTGGCTGCGATTGCATATCACGAAGCCATCCCGGGTCACCACCTCGACACCGCCCTGGCGATGGAGAACCGAGGGCTGCACGACGTCCACCGCAAGGTCTATCTCCCGGCATACGGGGAGGGCTGGGCCCTCTACACGGAGCGCCTGGCAGACGAGATGGGACTCTACGAGGACGACTGGGAACGGGTCGGAATGCTCATGGGTGACTCGCTCAGGGCGTGCCGGCTCGTGGTTGACACCGGCATGCACGCTCTCGGATGGAGCCGGGACAAGGCGATCGATTACGTGCTGGCGCACTCGCCGATGGCGCTGCACGAGATCACCGAGGAGATCGATCGCTACATCGGCAATCCCGGTCAGGCGCTCGCGTACATGCTGGGACGGCTGGAGATCGACGACATGCGGGCAACGGCCCAACTCGAACTCGGGGACCGCTTCGACATCAAGGGCTTCCACGACGCCATCCTCGGCAGTGGGACCCTCCCGCTTGGCACGCTGCGCCGCCGGGTGAAGGCCTGGGCAGCGAACACGGCAGCCTGATGGACCTGAACGAGGCTCTGTACACCACCCGGGCGATGCGCCGGGTCAAGCCCGATCCGGTGCCGCCCGATGCGGTAGCCGCGATCCTCGACGCCGCCATTCGGGCGCCGAGCGGTGGGAACAGCCAGAACTGGCGCTTTCTCTCGGTCACCGATGGCGAGACCAAGGCCGCACTCGGACCGGCGTATCGACGGGCATTCGAGCAGTTGAACCAGACGATCTACCGAGGCCGGTTGGAGAAAGCAGAGGCCGATGGCGACGACGGCGCCCTCCGGGTCATGCGATCTTCTGCGTGGCTGGCGGAGAACTTCGAGCAGGTCCCGTTGTGGCT
>JBFHRE010000136.1:0-6175 GCA_041591895.1 Acidimicrobiia bacterium | reverse complement strand
CCACCGAGCTTCGCGGTGCTGGCGGTGGCCTGGTATTGCGGGAAGGGTGACCGTCGATTCATCGTGGACGCCCACAGCGACGCGCTCCAGGCCTGGTACTGGACCAGGCCGGCCTGGCTGCACCGGTCGGTGGCGCGACGGGCGGTGGCGACGATCGTCACCAACGAGCGGTTCGCGGAACGGATCCGATCGTGGGGCGCACGGGCGCTCGTCATCCGGGACATCCCGACAGAGTTCCCGGTCGGAGCTGCACCGGAGTTCGACAAGCCGTTCAACCTGATGGTCGTCAGCACCTATGCGAGCGACGAGCCCCTGGAGGCCGTGCTGGCGGCAGCCGCAGCCCACCCGGACGTGGGTTTCCATGTGACCGGCGACCCGACGCGTTCGACGGTTGATCTGTCTCATGCCCCCGACAACGTCCGCTTCACCGGTTTCCTCGATCGCGAGGACTACTACGCGCTCATGGCCAACGCCGATGGAGTCATGTGCCTGACTACGCGTGACGACACCATGCAGCGGGGTGCTTGCGAGGCCTTGTCCATGGCTCGGCCGATCATCACCTCCGACTGGCCGATGTTGAGGGAGTACTTCAGTCTGGGAACGGTTCACGTCGGGTCGGACGCAGAGTCGATCGGCTCCGGGGTGGCTTCGTTGGTGGCGAACCAGCCGGACATGGAGGCGGGCATCAAGGCGCTCCAGGAGCGTCAGCGAGGCGAGTGGATCCAGGCGTCGGGGGCCCTCGCCCGACTGCTGGCCGAGACGTGAGGCGCCGGGCAACCGCGACACGCCGGAGCGGAGGGCGCCGTCTCTCGGTCGTCATGTCCGTGGTCGCGGTCACGGTCTCGTCGTGCACGGGTCTGGTGCCGCCCGAGGTGACGGACCCGCCTTCACCCACCGCGACTCTGCCGCCCGTGGATGGCTCCCGGCTGCATCTCTCTGATCGGCAGGTGTTCCACGGGACCGGGGACCACGTCTTCGATCTCGTCGAGGCGGCGGGCGGTGATGGGCAGGAGTTGAGGGTTCCTCCGGCGGGTCGCGAATTCGTCGAGTTGCTGGCTTGGCAGTCGCCGGTCGGCGCCGCGGTCGTGGGCGGCGCGGTGAGGTCATCGATCGACGTCCTGGCGGCCGATGGGGTGGTGTATCGGTGGAAGGTCCAACAGCTCGACCGCTGTGGGGCGCTGAAGAACGAGTCGGACTACTCGCTGGTCGGCAGAGAGACCGGGGTTCGGACTGCCGATCTCGAACTCGAGACGGTCTGGGAGGAAGGGGACTTCATCCGGGTGTCGTTCGAGGTCAGGGAGCCCGATCAACGGGGGGAATCCGTTGCGGTCGCCGTCTCCGATCCGGCTTCGTACATCGAGATCCAGGCGGGCGCCATCGACCTCAGGCAGGTGAAGATGGTTCTCGATACCCCGGCGACGCCGGCGGAGGACGGTCCATACGAGCTCTTGTTCGAGCGCGACATCGAAGTCGATGGGACCGACACCTCGGGTCTTCTCAACAACGAGTTCAGGTGGAACAACCTTCGGGTCTTCTGGTGGAACGACTTCCGGAAGCGCTGGGATGGGATCCTGCCGACCGCCGCTCCACCGGCGCAAGCGGCCTCGGATTGGTGGCTGTGGACCGACCTCGGCGGTGAGGATCCCGAACCGATCGCAGAGGTGTCCGGGCGGACGGTGAACACGCCCGACACCTTCTGGGACCAGGGCTGCGGTGCGCTCTACGTGTTCATGGGGCGGGGGTCGGAGGGTCGCTCGCGCTTCTACCGCTATCTCTACGAGCCCGCGGTCGACTCGTACATTCTCGACTCTCCCGCAGAGGGTGTGGAGGTTCCCGAAGATCTCCGCGGTCCCAAGCGTGTGTCGATCATCCGGTCTCCGAAGGGTCATCTGTGGGCGTCGGTCAACTCCGGAAGCCGGCTGCTCGTGTCCCGCTCGATCGACGGAGGCGAAACATGGCCGGACCCGGTGTCCATAACCACCACCCACGGCGACGGCGACACCCACTGGGTGGTGTTCGAAGAGGACGGCCAGTCGATCGTCGGGGTCGCCGCTACCGAGGATGGCTCGATTCCGGGCTCACGCGTGCGCTTCCTCGTGATCGACGAAGACGAAGAGTGGCGAGTTCCGGCGAACTGGACTGACGAGTCGGAACGGATACCCGGCAACGAGGCAGATGAGCGAGCCGACGACGAGCTGTCGGCGATCTTCTTCCAAGGCAGCGTCTACCTGGCGAACGAGACGGAACCGGGTCCCTCGTCTCGCCGCAATCAGGCGCCGCAGCTCCTGTTGTTTCGTAGGGAGGCCGGTGGGAAGTGGACGAAGTATGTGGTCGCACGCTTCGAGCGGGACGGTGCGGCCGACCGCAAGCGTCCGGTGATCACGGCCGACGCAGAGCAACGTCGGATCATCATCGGAGTCGGTCGGGGCGACCGTTCGGTCGCATCGCTGTTCTATGCCGATGTCGACGACCTGGATGCCTGGACGGAGCTGCCGATCTTCGCCGTCGGCGACACGCCGGGGGAGAGGATCTACAACGTCTGGCTCCCCCGGTATGCCGTGACCAGCGAGCGCGGTCTCCTGGCGCTGGTCGAGGAGGTGGGCCAGACGTCGGGCGTGTGGCGTCAGATGATCGTGCTGGAGGGCGGGTCATGATGGACGCGCGAGAGGCGTCGAGCTGTCCCTGTTGCAGCATGTCGGCGTCCGGTAACCTGCCCGGGGAGGGAAGCGGGTGGAAATGAGTACCGGGGAGGCAAGCCGATGACCACTGTCGCCGTGTTCGGTCTCGGATACGTTGGCGCGGTCACCACCGCGGCGCTGGCCGATGCCGGCCACTCGGTCATCGGCGTCGACACCAATGACACGAAGGTGTCGATGATCGAAGCCGGGCAGAGTCCTGTGGTCGAACCGGGTCTCGAGGAACTGCTTTCTCGGGGAGTGGCCGGGGGCAGGATCAAGGCCACCACCGACGCCGAATGGGCCGCATCCTCCGCCGAAGTGATGCTCATCTGTGTCGGGACCCCGAGCCTCCGAAACGGCAGCCTCGACCTTCGCCAGATCGAGGGCGTCAGCCGCCAGATCGGCCTCGGCCTGAGAGGATCGGCGCACGCGTACCCGGTGGTCGTTGCTCGCAGCACGATGCTCCCCGGAAGTACCCACGAACGGGTGCTGGCTCCGATCGAAGAAGGCTCGGGTCTGATCGCCGGGGAGGCCTTCGGGGTGGGCTACAACCCCGAGTTCTTGCGCGAGGGCACTTCGCTGCATGATTACTACGCGCCGCCGTTCACCCTCATCGGGGCCGACGATGCCCGGACCGCCGATGTGGTCGGGACGCTCTACGCCAATGTGGAGGCCGAGGTCGTCCACGCCCCGGTTCGGGTCGCCGAGATGGTCAAGTACACCAGCAACGCCTATCACGCTCTCAAGGTGACCTTTGCCAACGAGATCGGCAGCATCTGTTCGGCCATGGGTGTCGACTCACGGGCGGTGATGGAGATATTCGCGATGGACACGAAGCTGAACATCTCCGGGGCCTACCTCAAGCCAGGGTTCGCGTTCGGGGGCTCGTGTCTGCCGAAGGATCTGCGGGCGTTGACCTATCACGCCAAGACCCGGGACGTACCTGTGCCCGTCCTGGACTCGATCCTCCCCAGCAACGACAGCCAGATCGAGCGAGCGGTCGACATGATCATGGAAAAGGGCAAACGTCGGGTGGGCCTGCTCGGTCTCAGTTTCAAGGCGGACACCGACGACCTGCGGGAGAGCCCTCTCGTGGCGGTCGTCGAACGCTTGATAGGAAAGGGGTACGACCTCAGGATCTTCGATCGAAGCGTGTCGCTCGCGAACCTCCAGGGTGCGAACAAGGCATTCATCGAGAAGGAGATCCCCCACATCTCGTCCCTGCTGGTCGATTCGATCGAAGAACTCGTGGCCTTCGCCCAGGTCGTCGTGGTCGGCAACGGTGATGCCGAGTTCCGGCGAGCTGTTGGCCTGCTGGGGCCGGGGCAGCGCCTGGTCGACCTCGTGGGACTCGACGACGCGTTGCCAGAACGCCCGCCGGAGTACCGGGGTATCGCCTGGTGAGTCGTGCCCGGGGGGGTGGAAGCCACTGCATGGTGGTTCACGCCCGTTATCCGATCGGCGAGACGAGAGTTCAGCGGCAGGCTCTGGCGCTGGCCGCTAAGGGAGTCGATGTCACGGTCATCTGCCTTCGAGAGGGAGGCGAGCCGGCTCGTGAGGTGGTCGACGGCGTCGATGTCGTCCGGCTGCCCGTTTCCCGCCACCGAGGGTCCGGGATGGGGCGACAGTTGGCCGAATATCTCACCTTCTTCATGCTTGCCTTCTTCAGACTCGGGTCCCTCCACCTGCGCAGGCGATTCTCGACCGTGCAAGTCCACAACCTCCCGGATTTCCTCGTGTTCTGTGCCCTCGTCCCGAAGCTCTCGGGAGCGCGCATCGTTTTGGACCTGCATGATCTGATGCCCGAGTTCTTCCAGGCCCGCGCCGGGGTGCCTGCCGGGAGCTTCCCGGCCCGGATGATCGCGCTCCAGGAGCGGTGGTCGTGTCGGTTCGCCGACCATGTGATCACCGTGACGGAAGGCTGGCGCCAAACGCTGTCGAGCCGTGGTGTCGCACCGGAGAAGGTCTCAGTCGTCATGAACCTGGCGGATCCTGAGATCTTCCGGCTCCGGCCGCCACCCGTCCACGACTCATCCGAGTTTCGAGTCCTTTACCACGGCACCTTCGCCCACCGCTATGGCGTCGATCTCCTCGTCGAGGCTGTTAACCGGCTGCGGGGTGAGATCCCCGGCATCCGGCTGAGGTTGCTGGGCGACGGAGAGCTGCGGTCGGATCTCGTGGTGCGAATTGCCACCCACGATCTCGGAGGAGAGATCTGGTTGAGCGACGGGATGCTCGACGCCGCCGAATTGCCGAAGCACCTCGCGTGGGCCGACGTCGGCGTCGTCCCGAACCGCTCCGACGTGTTCACCGAGGGAATCCTTCCCACCAAACTGCTCGAGTACGTGGCCGCCGGCGTGCCGGCGGCCGTTGCCCGCACCGGCATGGTGAAGGACTACTTCACCGAGGACATGGTCGCCTACTTCGAGCCCGGCGATCTGGAAGGACTGGTCCGCACACTGGCGAACCTCCATCGCGATCCGGAGTCCGCCGCCCGAACGGCGGCCGGAGCACAGCGCTTTCAGTACGAGAACAGCTGGGAGCGGATGCTCGACACCTATCTGTCCGCGGTCGACCACCCCCGAGCCGATGAGTCGATGGGCACGTGACCGGTCAGGGCAGGTAGTCGATGTGGAGCAACGGGGCCGCTGTCGACACCCCGTTGTGTGACTCGGCTACTCGTTCGCCGGTGCCGGTGATGATCAATACGAGCGAGTTCCCGCTCGACCACCCAGGGCGGGACACCACGGCCTGGATGACGGCAGCCAGACCGGTTGCGCGCTGATTCGCTCCGGCGTCACCCACCGTGGTCCAGGGCGGCGGAGCCCACGATGCCGAGGCGCTGGTAGCCGTTCGGGAGGAGATTCCCAACGAGGTGTTCGAGAACGTGGCGGCGTTGTCCGACGCTTCCGCCTGCACGATGAGGTTCGTCGGGTCGGAGCCCGTCTCATCCACGGTGAACTGAACCCACGCGTCGACGATCGTCGCCCCCTGTGGAATGGAGAGACCGTTGAATCGGATCCCAACCATCTGATTCGACTTGTCGAATACCAATTCCAGGTCACTGCTGTTGATGTTCACCTGACCTGCGGCGCTCTCTTCGGCGTCGTCGCTGTTCGAGCTGACTCGAACCTCGAAGCTGAGCGTGCCGCTGGGGTTGGTGACAACGATCTCGACATCGTCGCTGCCCGTCTTTTGACCGTCGCTCGCCGACAACGAGAGCGTGTAGGTGCCCGGGGAGGAGAACGTGGCGGTGGTGTCGACCGCGTTCGGATTGCCGAAGGCGACGGTGCCGGGTCCGCTGACTTTGGACCACGTCACTGTCACCGCGCCCGGTGGGTTGGGTAGGCCGTCATCGGCGACCGTGCCGTCCAGGGTGGCAGTGTCGTCGATGGTCACCGTCTGATCCGGTCCGGCGTCCACCGTTGGCCGCTCCTGGGAGGAGATCACATACTCGATGTGGATCAGCGGGGCGTTGGCCGCGCCACCCTCGAATG
>JBFHRE010000135.1:0-6289 GCA_041591895.1 Acidimicrobiia bacterium | reverse complement strand
GGCGGACCACGAGGCTGCGTCCGGACTCATCCGGTAGGCCTCCACCGCCATCAGTGCCGCCGCCGCTCGGTTCGTTCCCCTCAAGGCGAGCGACTGTCCGACCAACGCCTCGAGACGCGCCGCTTCGCGTCCGTTGATCGCCAGCAGCCCGCCCGCCACTGCTGCGACGAGGAATACTGTGCCGACGACCAGCAGCGCCTTCAGGCGCCGGTTCTGTCGAGCATCCCGACGGGCCCGCTGCAACACCTGATCTCGTTCTTTCGACGCAAGCTCGATCGCCGCCTGCACGAACGCCCGTTCCGCGTCATTGAGACCCGCATCACCGGACGCCTGCCACTCGACCACGGCCTCCAGCCTCGCCCCTCGGTACAGCTCTCCGTCGGGCCTTCCCAACGCCTCCCACTCCTCGGCGCGGGCGGCCAGGTGGCGCATGATCCTCTGCCCCTCGGCGTCGTCGTCCAGCCACGATCTCAAGCGCGGCCAGGCGCGGGCCAGTGCCTCGTGAGCCAGCTCGTACGAATCCTCCTCTGCGGTCACGAGCCGTGACCGAACCAGCAGTGCAACCACCCGGTCTCGATCGGGGTCGCCCACAACGTTCCGCCTGGGTATCCGGCACCGGACCGGGGGCCCATCGATCGAAGGTGAAACCATCCGCAGCATCAGCGACCGCAGAACCACCCGCTGTTCGGCCGGAAGGCTGTCGTACAGGCGGTCCGCCGAATGAGCGACCGCCCCCCGGATTCCCCCGCTCGCCCGGTACCCTTCGACCGTCAGGACATTCCCGTCGCGTCTGCGCCAGGTTTCGGCGAGTGCGTGCGAGAGGAGCGGCAGGGCGCCCGGCTCGCCCTCGGTGTCGCGCTCGAGTAGTTCGACGAGTCCGTGCTCCAATCGCAACCCGGCCTGCGCTGCCGGTTCCTCGATTGCCTGCCGTAGAGACTGACCCACCAGCGGTGAGACCAGCAGCAGGCCCTTCTCGGTGAGACGGCTGAGCTCCGGCGACACCGTGAGTTCGCCCAGGTAGTCGCTTCTGACCACGAGGATCACCGGGCCGCTCTCTGTAGCGTGTCGAGCGAGTCGTCGGCAGAACTCTTTGACCTCTTCAACAGGGATGTCGTGAGCGAACAATTCCTCGAGCTGATCCACCACCAGCGTCGAGGCCGCGACGGCCGTTTCGATCAGGGCCCGGACCGGGTCCCGGCCGGGCACGATCACCCCTACCAGGTCGCCCCTCTCCTTCACGGCCGGTACCAGGCCCGCCCTCGCCAGAGATGACTTCCCGCTCCCTGACGGGCCGGCGAGCACCAGGAGGGGATTGTGTCGGAGGCGGTCCAGGGCCATGGCAACTTCGGCGGAGCGGCCGAAGAACACATCGACGTCGTCCTCGTCATACGACGTCAGGCCTTTGTACGGACAGGTTGCGCTCGTGGTCAAGATGGGTGGAGGGGCGGCGAGAGCTGGGTCGTGGCGCAGGATGGCCTGCTCCAGCTCGACGAGTTCTGAGCCGGGGTCTACCCCCAGCTCCGTCATCAGTGTCGATCGGGCGGCTTCCAGGGAGCGGAGGGCGCCGGCCTGTCTGCCCGATCGGTACTGGGCAAGTGCGAGCGAACGCCAGCGTCGTTCCCGTAGCGGCTCCTCGGCGACCAGGGCACCGGCATCGACCGCGACCCGGAGATGGTCCCCGGCGAGGAGTCTCGCGTCGAGCCAGTCGTCTTGGGTCGAGAGTCGTAGTTCCATCAGGCGCTCTCTCTCGATCTGCCCCTGGGGCCAACCGTCCAGTTCCTCGAAGGGAGTTCCTCGCCAGAGGGTCAGAGCACGTGCATACGAAACCGCGGCTCTGTCGGCCTCGCCATCGGCCAGGAGCGTGTGAGCTCGGGTTATCAGCTGTTCGAACTCATGGGTGTCGAGATCTTCATCCGTGAGTTCCAGCCGGTACCCATGGGGCATGGTCGTGATCGTGTCCGGACCCATTGACTTCCGGAGCCGTGAGATGCAGATCTGAACCTGCTTGTTCCAGGAAGCGGGCAGGGAAGAGGGCCACAGGGCGTCCGCCAATTGGTCGGCGGTCACCACCTGGTTGTTGCGGAGCGCCAGGACGCTCAGGGCCGTGCGGTCCCGCGGTTCGAGGACCAACCCTCCAACCTCCAACGGACCGAGCAGACCGACCTTCACTCCCGGATTATCCGGGACCCTTGGTGGCCCGTCAACGACAGGGATACCAGGCGGATACCGGCCGCGGACTGTCTCGATACCGACCTCCTGTACTGATTCGGTCGAGGGCCAACCGGCCGTCCTAGAAACCGGGAGAGGAGAGAACATGACAAGGCGTATCCAGAGGATGGTGCTGACCGCGCTGGTGGTGATGGCGGCGCTGCCGGTGCAGAGTGCTTTTGCCAAGCCGACCATCGACCGCACGATCGTGCACAAGGAGGTCACTGCGCGGTACTTCCCAGATGACATCTGCGGAGACCGGGCCGGGTGGACCACCTTCACCGTCACCTACCGGTTCATCGTCATGGATCACGGCGACAGCCTTCATGTCGTATTCGGCGAGACCGGGAGATACGTGACCGATTTCGACGACCCCTCGATCGAGGACTACTCGAGTCAGTTCACGGAGGCCGGGCACTTCAGCCTCACTCGTGGCGGCACGGTCGTGTTCACCAGCCAATTCCACGACTTCCCCGGCTCCATCCAGATTCACGAGCGGGTGGTGTTCGTCGAGGCGGCCGGCACTGTGAAGGTCGACAAGTACGACCTGAGTGTTACCGGCTGTCCCTGATTCGCATTGCACGGCTGGGCGGGTCGTTGACTGATTCGCCCAGCCTCTTCATCTGACGAGAGAGGCATGACATGGTCCCACGAACCTCGATTCACCGGCAGCTTCTGGCTGTGGGCCTGCTGTTGATGACTACAGCATGCGGTGGCTCCGCCGACGAGCAGGGGCAACCAACCGACACCGGCTCAACTGTCGCAGCCACCGCTCAGACAGCTTCATCTCCGGTTGCTTCGATGCCTAATCCGGACTACTCCTGGGAACTCAGCAGCACCGGAAGCGCAACAGCCGGAGAATTCGATGTCGAGTTCCTAGGCGCCTTTGACGCCGCTCTGGGAGCAGTCAGCTTCGACGGGTACACGGGTCATGCCACCACTACCGCGCCCTTCCCGCTCGATACGACCTCCTCGTTCACGATCGCAGCATGGGTCAACTACGCCGCCTCGTCGGAGATCGCGGCTGCCGTCAGCCACCTGGGAGAGGTGACCGGTCTGTTCCAGCTCGGTGTGGGCGAGACGAGCCAGTGGTGGTTCATGATGAAGACCGAGGATCGCACCGGACTCGACTACGCAGTCTGGGTCGACGGTCCGCAGGCGACCCCTGGTGATCGCTGGACGCATTTGGTCGGGGTCTCGGACCAGGAGAGCGGGATGCTCCGTCTGTTCCTCGATGGTGAGCTCGCCGGGGAGATGCCGTTTGGTGCCCCTCTCAGGGCAGCCGGTCCTCTGACGATTGGACGTGCTCAGTTCGATGCGAACCCGGGGAACTTCTGGCCGGGTGCTATCGACCTCGTGCAGGTCTATCTGATGGCACTGAATCCGGACCAAGTCGCCGAGTTGAGTTCCGCCACGCGCCCCCAAGATCCTCCCCCCGCGATGCCCGCACCCGACCCATCCACCTACGCCGGCGGGATCCTCAACGGCACCTGGGACTATGTGATCCCGACTGAGGACTCGTCCGTCTTCCGTGATGCGTTGGAGGTGCCGGATGCGAAAGAGCTCCGAATCAGGATCGGATTCGACAATCACACTTGGTGGCAGTCGTTCGTTGTCGACGGAGAGCTGATGGTGGAGCCGGGTGGCGTACCGGCAGGGGACGGTGGGACGTTCTTGATCGACGGATCGGTGATGATCCAGGCAAACGCTGGGGGCCACGGTGTCCTCGAATGGAGGCTGGAAGACGACCAACTGACCGTGACTCTCCTCGAGATCTGCAACCTGGACGCACAGGAGTGTCTGACCGATCGCAACGAGATCCTCGCGGCCGACCCGTTCGTTTTCGAGGTGGTGGAGCACACCTACGTCAAGAGCGGAGACGACGGCAGCTATTGATGCTCGTGTCGACTCGGTGAACCTGACGTTTGCTGGTGCGCATTGACCTGTCCGGGCGCAGCCACCCGCCGCCGGGTGAATCGTTAGCCTCGGCTTCCCTGACTCGAGGAGTGGTGTGGCGGAGGTGGAGATCGGTGGCCGGGTCGCTCCTGGATTCGAGTCGGTGCGGGACGCCTTCGAGGAGAACTTCCGCTCTCGAGGCGAGATCGGGGCGACCGTGGCCGTGGTGGTCGGCAACGAACTCGTCGTCGACCTGTGGGGTGGCATGGCCGATCCCAAGGCCGGCCGCCCGTGGCGGGAGGACACGCTCGTCAACATGTTCTCGACCACCAAGGGCATGTCGGCGCTGGCGGTGGCCCACGCCCACTCCCGGGGACTCTTCGACTACGACGAGAAGGTGGCCGCCTATTGGCCCGAGTTCGCCGCCAACGGCAAAGAGGACATCACGGTCCGAACGCTCCTCTCGCATCAGGCCGGCTTGTGCGCGATCGACACCCCGATGGATGTGGAGACTCTGGCCTCGGCGGACGCAGTGGCCGCCGCCATCGGTCCCCAGAAACCGGCCTGGACGCCGGGCGAGCGGCATGGCTATCACGGCATCACCCTCGGGTGGTACGAGTCGGAGTTGATCCGCCGTACCGACCCCCAACAGCGCACGATCGGCCGCTATTTCGCCGACGAGATCGCAGCGCCGCTCGGTCTCGACTTCCACATCGGGCTTCCAAACGAAATCCCGGACGACCGCCTGGCCCGGATCATGGGCGACTGGTACCGCACCAAGATGGTGTTCAACATCCGCACCATGCCTTCGGAGTTCGTCAAGGACTTCCTCAACCCTCGGTCGATCACCGCCCGGGCGTTCGCCAACCCGAAAGTCCTCGGCCGGCCGCTCCGCTACAACGACCGGGATCTGCGGAGGATCGAATTGCCGGCCTCGAACGGCAACGGGACGGCTCGCAGCGTGGCGCTGGCATACGGCGAGTTCGCCACCGGGGGACGGCGGCTGGGGATCGACTCCAAGACCCTGGCGTCACTCCAGGATCCGGCATCACCTCCTTCGGGCGGACGGTTCGACGAGGTCCTGCGGATGGACACCACCTTTTCTCTGGGTTGCTGCAAACCCTGGCCCGGTTTCGAGTTCGGTTCCCCCCGGGCCTTTGGCACTCCCGGGGCCGGCGGTTCGATGGGTTTCGCCGATCCCGACCTGGACATGGGGTTTTGCTACGCCATGAATCAGATGGGGTTCTATCTCTTCGACGACCCGCGGGAGACCGCTCTGCGTCAGGCCGCTGCCGAGGCGGCCAGGGCCTGCGCCCAGGCGAACTGATCGGTCATTGGTCGATTTCGTAACGCTGGGGGAACGGCGGTCGAGAAGGATCCGGTCGATGGACCGGCGAAAGCTCCTGATCGGCGCGGCCGTGGCGGCGGTTTTGCTCGGCTCGCTGTGGACGGTCGCAATCGGGGCCAGTCGGGGCGAACTCGATGCGATCGATCTTTGGTCGCTGCCGTGGGCGCTGCTTCCACTGGTGTTCGCAGCCGCGGGCGCCAGGATCCTGTGGGAACGACCTCGGAACCCGATCGGCCGGCTGCTGCTGCTACCGGCGTTTTCGATGGTGACCGACACGCCGGTGAATGTCAGGCTCGAGTCGATCGACCCGATCCGAGATCAGCTCGATCCGGCGCTCTTCCTCACGCTGATGATGGACAACATCTCATGGCTGTTCCTCATCTTCCCGATCTTTCATCTCTTGCTGGTGTTTCCCACCGGACGGCTCCTATCCCCGAGGTGGCGGCCGGCGGTAGCCCTGGAATTGGTCATGATCGGAACTCTCACCGGCCTGTTCGTGGCGGCCGAGCGGGTGGGTCCGCTGTCTGACGACGGCTCCATCGTCGGTCCGTGGACGATGCCCAACCCGATCGGATTCGTCGACCCGGCGATTTTCGAGTCCAGATGGTTCTCGATCGGTTGGCCGTCCGGTCTGGTGGTGCTGGTGGTGGTGACCGTGGCCGCGATCGCGATCAGGTATCGAAGGTCCGGAGAGATCGAGCGTCATCAGATCAAATGGCTGTTCGCAGCGGCGGGCATGTTCGGTCTGGTCTACATCGGGCTGTTCGGGCTCGATGCCGACGGCGAGACCGGGTGGTCGGCCGCCGTTCTAGGGCTGTCGATCGATCTCATCCCGGT
>JBFHRE010000134.1:0-6332 GCA_041591895.1 Acidimicrobiia bacterium | reverse complement strand
GACGCCAACGCCACGTTCGTGAGTCAGGCCCATTCGGTGGGGCTGGCGCCGGCTCACCCGGCGGCTGCGGCCTTCGATGTCCAGGCCGCTCACATTCAGTCCCAGATGAACGGTGTCATGGCATCCCTCGCCGGGCACACGTCCTCGATGCCCGATCTCTCTCCCTCCACCACCGCACCAGGGGCCTATTCCGCTCCTGCGTTCGAGCTTCCGCAGCCCAATTCACGGGTCGTCGTGGATCCGAACGCGCTGCCGCCTTCGATGCTGTCGATTCAGACACGCATCGCCGCTCCCTCCTTGACGGTCGAGTATCCCGGCGGGGCGACCGCAGCAGACCCAGACGATCTCGTGATGGTGGCGCAGCCGTATTCGGTCGGGGGCACCGGTGGGAGGCTTGGCATACTGGTGGACACGACGATGAAGGCGAACCCGGCCAGTCCGACCGCCCTGAGCCAGTCCGAATCCGCCTATCGCCTCGGGATGCTCCTGATCAACCAGCCCTCCAGTCCCTTCATCGAGGATCTCTTCGATCATCCGGCACGGATCGATTTCGGTCTGGAGAACGACACATACGTTCCGTACCTCGACCCGGACTCCAATCCCTACAACAGCCCCTTCGAGCGGGATTCGTGAGATGACCGGCGCGGTGTGTAAGCGGGATGTAGGCGGCCGGTAAGTGGAGGACCCGATTGTGACGGGATCAGCGGAGGAGGTGCGTCTGTCAGGCTTGGAGCGTCGCCCGGGATTCTGGGAATCTGAACACCGTCCCCGGGATCAAGCCGAAGGTGCGTCCGGGGTTGACCTCGACTTCATCGGAGTCCGGCGATGTCGCGTGCCACGACCGGTCGCTCAGGTTCTTCAGCCCCCAAACCCTCTTCTCCGGGTGACGCACGATCTCGGCGACGGGGGTCTCGAAGTCGTAGCTGGGGATCCGAGAGACATGGTGGTGCCACAGACGGGTGGTGTCGTTTATCACTACCCAGCGGCCGTCGTCGAACGACAGCTTCATCGGAGATCCTGGTGGTCTGACGCAGGCCCAACACAATCGGTCGTCGACCCTCGGGTCGTAGAAGTTCTCGGTGCCGCACCGGGAGCAGAGCATGATGCTGTCCTCGAGACGGGCCATCGCCCGCTGCCAGATGCTCTCACGAACCCGGCTGTTGCCGTCGAAGACCCCTGCAGTGAACGTCTTCGTGAACAGGTCTCTCACCTCGGTCGTCAGCGTGAGCCAGTTGGCCCGCATTGCCCCGTGGTGGTCGGGGTCGGGGCGGTTCCTGTCGTCGGTCGGATGGAAGACGAACACCGGTTCCCGCCCGAACATCTCGACCTCGGCTTTCTCGTCCCAACTGGGATATTCGAGTTCTCGCCGGCCGAGGAGCGGGTGGCCGACCACCAGGATGTAGAAGAGGAGCACCGAGAGCGACCAGAGGTCGGTTACGGTGTTCGGCTCGGACTCACCGCGGACGATTTCCGGCGCCATGAACTTTCGCGTGCCCAGAACCGGGGAAGGCGAGCCATCGTCGATCGCCACGTTGTCGTTGTCGCAGATGAGGACTCTGCCGGTACCGGGGTCGAGGAAGATGTTCGCGAAGCTGATGTCGCGGTAGCACAGACCCTGGCTGTGGAGATTCAGGAAGCTGTGGGCCAGTTCGCGGCAGAGCGTCGTCCGAATCGCCGATCGGACTTCGAGCCGCCCCTTGAGAAGAGACGCGAGGGTCACGTACTCGGTCGGACGGAGCGGCATGAGGTAGCCGAATGCGTCGACACCTTCGACGTCGACCACCTCGGTCGGCCAGAGGAAGCTGCTGTTGGGAGCCCTCCGCTCGACGAGACGGTCGATCGCTTCGCGTTGCTGGACGGTGCCCGTGCTTGGGAAGTACCACTTCAGCGCCACGGGCTCGGTTCCGTCGTCCAGGCTGACCTCGAACACGGTGCCCTGGCCCCCTTCTCCGATGAAGCGGTCGATGCGCGCGATGCGACCAGACGACGGAAGCCTTATCTCCTGGCCGGCCTTGAACATCCGATCACCTGTCTCACCCCGCGACCGCGAGTTCCCCCGGAGCCCGCTCGGTTTCCGGGGAGCATAATGCCCGGTCCAAGAAGGAGGTTCTCGTGACCAGCCGCCCAGGAAACACGTTGGCGCAACGACCTCTGCATTTCTTCGTGCTCGCCGACTGCTCGGGGTCGATGGCTGCCGATGGCAAGATGCAGGCGCTGAACAACGCGATGCGTGAGACCATCCCTCACCTGGTCGAGGTAGCGGACGCCAATCCTCATGCCCGAGTGTTGGTGCGGGTTCTGGCTTTCTCCACCGGGGCAAGGTGGCACGTCGAGGCCCCGACGCCGATAGAGTCGTTCGTCTGGACAGATCTCGTCCCCGGTGGCTACACGGACCTCGGTGCCGCCCTCGGCTTGCTTGCCGGCGAAATGAGAACGCCCCCGATGGAGGAGCGAGCTCTTCCGCCCGCAGTTGTGCTGATTTCCGACGGGATGCCGACCGACGAGTACCGCGCGGCCTACAACGCCTTGCTCGACGAGCCCTGGGGATCAAGATCGGTGCGGCTGGCCGTTGGAATCGGACGCGACGCGGACCGTGACATGCTCAACAGCTTCGTCAGCGGAGACGACCTGGGGGCGGTCACCGCCAACAACCCCGAGCAACTCGCCCACATGATCCGTTGGGCGTCCGTACATGCCTCTCGGGCGGCATCCACCGCCACCGCGCTACCCAACTTCGGCCCGACCCCGTTGGATCCAACGGAAGAGCTCGAGATCACATGGTGAGCCAGGCTTCGTCGGCCTGGGCGACCATCGGTGGAAGTGTGCTTGGTGGGCGCCATGTGACCACGGGCGCCCCGAATCAGGATGCGTGGCAGTCGGCGACGGTCGTGCACCAAGGCGACGAGTACGCCGTGCTCGCGGTGGCCGACGGCCACGGCGGGAGCCGGTACGTGCGGAGTGACGTCGGGTCGGACATCGCGGTTGCGGTGGCGGTGGAGGTCGTGTCGAAGGCATTGAGAGAGGGGTTGCTCGAAGGACCCGGTCGCCGGGTCGAGCGCGAGGCTCTCCGGCAGCTTCCTCAGCAGCTCGTTGCGGCCTGGTCGCGACGCTGCCTGGATCATCTCGGCGCTCATCCGTTCACATCGGAGGAAGCCGGCCGGGCAGGGGCATCTCTCGAATCGGATCCGCTCATGTCATACGGATCGACGCTGCTTGTGGCTGTCCTCGGACAAGCTCGGTGCCTCCTGCTCCAACTCGGCGATGGCGACTCTCTCGTGGCGCTCTCCGGCGGGGAGCTGGTCGATGCGCTACCTCCGGACCACCGGCTCACCGGGGGTGAGACCACCAGCCTGTGTCTCCCGAACGCCGAAGCCGATTTCCGTGCAGCCCTCATCGAGAACCCGGCGCCGACTCTCGTGCTGCTGTCGACCGACGGTTACGGGGTGGCGTTCGCCGATCCCGGCTGGCGGCAGTCGGTCGTGAGCGATCTGCTCAACCAGATCGAGACGCGCGGAATCGAGCAAGTAGAGCGATCTCTCCCGAACTGGCTGCAGGACTCCGCCCGCGTCGGAGGTGACGACGCAACCGTTGCGATCGGCTACCGGCTACCGGCAGCCGGCAGGTCGGCGCGCAAGCCTCCGAAGGCCGCGGGTTGGGTTGCGTCGGGCCTGGTAGGGGCCGTTTTGGGTGCCGTCGGAGCGTGGGCGCTCGCAACCTCGTCGGGTGGCGACTCGTCTCCCGCTGCATCGCCCGTGCCGTCCTCCATCACCACCTCAGGCCCGGTGACGACACCAACCTCAACCCCTCCATCGTCGTCGGTACCGGTAGTTGTCCCGGATGTTGAGGCCGGCGGCGGGGTTTCCCACCCCGGGCCGGGTTTGGCTTGGATCCGCGGGCCTGGCGGGTTGGTGGTCGAATTCTCGCCCGACCCGTCCGATCCAGATCCGATAGCGGAGGTCAGACCTCCCACATCCGACGGAACGGGGCTGGTCGCCTGGGAGTCCTTCTGGACCATCGAGAACGGGGTGCTCATGGCCGACGGCGTCCCTGCCGGCCCGAGCATCGACCCGGCGCTTCCACTGAGCGGTATCGAGTTCGAGAATGATGTTCTCTGGCTGCTGAGCGAGGATGGCGACTGGCTGGTCGCATTTCGGCCTCAGGCCATCTGCAAGATCGTGGCGGTGTCGACTGGGACTGGGGATGGCGAGTCGGCCGCGCCTCCGGACCCGCCGGCCTGTGAGCCTTGAACAGGAGTAGGTCGTTTGTAAGGTGTCGGTCGGCGGGCCGAGACACACTTGCGACATGATGACAAGGTCGACGATCCTCGAATCCGCACGAGTCGGGTCTCGCCGGCCGGTCACCAACCGCGCTCGGCCGGAGGGAGGAACAAATGAACGGTGATCTGACGATTCGGTGGCCAGGGGGGTCGCGTACCTTCCGCCCTGCAGCCGAGGTGCGAATCGGACGTGACCCCGCAGGTGACGTCGTGATCGACAACCCGAATGTGTCCCGGGTCCATGCCGTCATCTCCCATGACGGAGCAGCCTGGGTGCTTCGGGACCAAGGGAGTTTCCAAGGGACATTTCGCGACGGTCAGGCCGTGAGCGAGCTTCGTCTCGGGTCTTCCCAATCGTTGACGCTCGGTGCCCCGCAGGTGGGAGTTCGGATCGAACTCGCCGTGGGGGATGAAATGGCTCCGACGAGGGCGCGCGAAGCGGGCGCGGACGGCGTCGACACCGTGATCCCCAACCGCGAGTCCCGTCCGGGCGGAGCGCTTCGGGATGACGTATTCGACTCCGCCACCGTCGTCGGGGGGCAGACGATCCGTGTCGAGTGCGGAGGCAAGACCTATCAGTTCATGCCCGGGAAGCCAATCACCATCGGGCGTGACACCGACGCAGACGTCGTCAGCGCCAACCCGACTGTTTCCCGATCTCACGCGGTCATCACCCACTCGAACGACGGTTGGACGATCGAGGACACGGGCAGTTCGGCCGGCACCTTCATCGACGGGCGGCGGATTCGGACGTCACGCCTGACCGGATCCACAGCGGTGTGGCTCGGAGATCAGGAGACAGGCGAGAGGGTCGTGATCGTCGCAGCCGGTGAGAAGGAGTCGAAGCCGATCGATCGGGTCCGGCGGATCAGCCGCTCCAGCTATTTGGGTATCGCCGCGGCTGCGGTTGCGGTGGTGGCTGTTGTCATCGCCGTGGTGGCATTGGGTTCCCGAGACGGCGAGACGCTCGATCGCGACCAGATGGCCCGCGGGGTGGTCCGCCTCGAGACATCGGAGGGATCACTCGGCTCGGGGACGGTTATCGACGCCGAGCGAGGGCTGATCCTCACGTCTGCGCACGTGGTGGCCCCTCGCGCCCTCGGCCAGGGTGTGGTCACCGACCTCGTGTCCTCCGAGCTCGGCGATAGTCCGCGGATGATCACGGTCTGGGTGTCTGACGGCCTGGATCGAATCGCCGAGCCCCGATTTCGTGGGGAGGTGGTGGCGGCAGATGGCTACCTCGATCTAGCCGTCGTCCGCATCACTGAGACCGTCGGTGGCGCGCTGATCGAGGATGGAGACCTCGACGGTCTCGTAGCGATACCGATCGGCGACTCGCAGTCGATGGAGTCCGGAGACCAGATCCAGATCTTGGGACATCCGACGGTGGCGCAGAGCAATGCGGCCACCCTCACCACGGGAGTTCTCGCCGGCTCGGTGCAGGACACGCGTCTCGAGTCGAATCGAGCGTATGTCAATCTCGACGCCGAGATCCGGCCTGGAAACTCAGGCGGCTTGGTGGCCGATGCCCGTGGACGGATCGTCGGTGTCCCCACCCTCAACTGGATCGAGGACGCGCAGGACATCGGGGCGATGCGCCCCATCGAGTTCGCAGCCGACTTGATCGAGAAGGCTCGTTCCGGTGAGGAGTATGTCAGTCCGTTCATCACCCCGCTGAGCGGGACGGAGTCCATCGAATCCGTGCGGTATGGATTCGGCGCGGATGCCGGCTTCCGAATGAGCTGCGCATCGGGCCTCGGTGAGGCGCTCCCCGGCGATCGGAGTGTCTCTCTCATGGTCGACTACACGGGTTTCGGCGCCGGAGAGCATCAGGATGTGGCGGTCGCCATCTTCGACGACCAGACCGGCAAGTACATCGGGTTCACCTCCACCGCGTACGACTGGCCGATCGAGTTCGACGGGTCCGGATGCTTCACGGTCTCTATCGACCTCGGTACACCGCTTTCGTCGGGTACCTACTACGTCGACTTCTTCCTCGGCCCGAACTACGAGCAGGACGAAGAGGCGAGCGTGAGGTTCGACATCTGAGCGGTAT
>JBFHRE010000133.1:0-6388 GCA_041591895.1 Acidimicrobiia bacterium | reverse complement strand
CGAGTTCGTGCCCGGTGGACTGGGCGAATGGACGGTGGAGGCAGGCGGATTCGAGTTCGAAGCCGGTCCCGATCAGCCGGTCACGCTCCAATGGGCGACCTACTACGACGCCGCCGACCAGGCGGGGATCTCCCGTCTGTACGGCGGGATCCATGTTCGGGCCGACGACTTCGGCGGCCGTCGCCTGGGACGGGAGATCGGGCTCATGGCTTGGGAGCGCGCCAGCAGTCTCTACGGTCGATAGGGATGTCAGAGGCTCCAACAACCCGACGACGGCTCGCGCTGGTGCTGATCGGTGCTGGTGCCGCGGTGGTCGGAGTCGGGATCTGGTTCGCGACTCGGACCGTCACCCCGACCGAGCCGGGTGCGGTCCCGAGCTTCGTCGAAGAGGCGGTCGCTTCCGGCATCGAGCATGTGTACGACGGCGAGTTCACCTTCTTCGTCGGAGGGGGAGTGGCGGGGTTCGACTGCAATGGAGACCAACTGCCTGAGCTGTATCTCGCCGGTGGTGAGAACCCGGCCGCGCTGTTCGTCAACCAGAGCACGCCTGGCGGGAGCCTGTCCTTCGAGCGGTTGTCGTCAGAGGCGACGGATCTCACCTCGGTCACCGGGGCCTATCCGATCGACATCGACTCCGACGGACTGCTGGACCTGGTCGTCCTGCGACTTGGTGAGAACGTGATCCTGCGAGGACTCGGGGGCTGCCGGTTCGAACGGGCCAACGAGACGTGGGCGATCGAGGGCGGCGACGCCTGGACGGTGGGCTTCAGCGCCACATGGGAAGGCGAGGCCGAGTGGCCGACGCTTGCCTTTGGGAACTATCTCCACCTGGACGAGAAAGGACAACAGTTCGGCGGATGCGCCGACCACCAACTGTTTCGTCCCGAGGGCCCCGGGTACGGCCCGCCGATCGTCCTCGCTCCGGGATGGTGCTCGCTATCGATCCTCTTCAGCGACTGGGATCGCTCCGGGCGTCGCGACCTCCGGGTCACCAACGATCGCCACTACTACCGCGACGGGGAGGAGCAGTTGTGGCGGATGGGTGAGGAGCCCCTGCTCTATGGCCGGGACGAAGGCTGGGACCGGCTCCAGATCAACGGAATGGGCATTGCCAGCCAGGACGTGACCGGCGACGGGGTACCCGAGGTGTACCTGACCTCTCAGGGAGACAACAAGCTTCAGACACTCGCGACCGTCGGCGGTCCCGCCTACGAAGACATCGCCATCCGGCGGGGAGTGACGGCGCATAGGCCGGTGGCCGGAGACACCGACATGCCTTCCACCGCCTGGCATCCGGAGTTCCAGGACGTCAACAACGACGGGTTTCTCGATCTCTACGTGACGAAGGGAAACGTGGAAGCCCAGGTCGACCATGCGATGCGTGATCCGAGCAACCTGTTCCTCGGTTTGCCGGACGGGACCTTCGTCGAGAGCACCGAAGCCGCCGGGTTGCTCGACTTCGCTTCGGCGAGGGGAGGGGCGTTGCTCGATCTCAACCTCGATGGTCTGCTCGACCTGGTCGAGGTAAACCGCCGGACCAACGTCCAGGTCTGGCGCAACGTCAGCGACTCAATCGGCAACTGGGTCGATCTCCGACTGGAGCAGGAAGCTCCGAATCGCGACGGGATCGGCTCCTGGATCGAGGTCCGGGTCGGTGACCTGACCATCACCAGAGAGGTCTCGATTGGAGGTGGTCACGCGAGCGGGCATCTCGACTGGTATCACTTCGGATTGGGCCCTGCGAGCAGAGCCGAGGCTCGAGTCACCTGGCCCGATGGCGAGGCATCGGAGTGGTTCGAGGTTGTTACGGGTGGTCGTTACGTTGCCGGGCGCGACGATGTCGAGAGGCTGGAGGTGGGATCGTGATCGATGAGCGTTCTGCCCGACTGGTGGAGTTGGAACTGCCCGAGTTCGGGATGCCGGACAGTGAGCCCGAGCTGACTCCCAGCCTGTATGCGGCTCGATTGGAACGGCTCCGAGTTCGGATGCGTGCGACCGGATATGACCGGTTGGTCGTCTACGCCGACCGGGAACACAGCGCCAATCTCTCCTATCTGACCGGGTTCGACCCCCGGTTCGAAGAAGCGGTGTTGATCCTGGCCGCCGACGGTGCGCCGCTGATTCTGGTGGGCAACGAATGTGTGGGGATGGCCCGGGCGGCACCACTCGAGATGCGGGTCGAGCTGTTTCAGGCTCTGAGCCTGCCGAGCCAGCCCCGCCACCGCTCGAGGCCGTTGGTCGAGATTCTGGCCGCGGAGGGAATCGGGTTGGATTCGCGGGTGGGGTTGATCGGGTGGAAGACGTACCACGACCGGTTGACTCACGACGCGCCGTCGTGGTTGGTGGATGGTCTTCGATCGGCCGCGGGGCCAGGTGGCTCGGTGGAGAACGCAGTCGAGCTGCTGATTCATCCGGCCGACGGTTTGCGTGTCATCAACGAGATCGAGCAACTTGCCTTCTTCGAGTGGGCTGCGTGTCACACCTCACAGGGGGTTCGGCGCCTCATCCATGGGTTGCAGCCCGGCATGACGGAGCGGGAGGCGGTGAGGCTCCTCGAATGGAACGGGATGCCACTTTCCTGCCACCTCATGCTGACCGCCGGCGAGCGGGCTTCTCTCGGCCTCCTCAGCCCCGGCGACCGTCCGATCGGTCGAGGGGACCGCTTCACCGTGGCGTTCGGAATCTGGGGTGCGCTCAATTGTCGGGCCGGGTTCGTCGTCGAATTGGGCGAGGAGTTGCCGCCGTCGATCGCCGACTACGTGGACCGGTTGGTGGCGCCGTATTTCGAGGCGGTCGTCGAGTGGCTGGAGGCGCTCCACGTCGGCCAGCGCGGCTCGGTCCTCCAGGAGATCGTCGACCGCCGGCTGGGAGACCCGTTCTTCGGGATCTTCCTCAACCCCGGTCACCAGATCCATCTCGACGAGTGGGTCAACTCACCGATCTATCCCGGCTCGGACATCGAGTTGCGCTCTGGAATGGCGTTCCAAGTGGACATCATCCCCGCCACCGGCACCGACTACTTCACCACCAACATCGAGGACGGGGTGGCACTCGCCGACGAAGGCTTGCGTGCTGAGGTCGCCGGGAGGTATCCAGGGATGTGGGACCGGATCGAGGCAAGACGCCGGTTCATGATCGAGCAGCTCGGGATCCGCCTCCATCCCGACGTGCTGCCGTTCTCGAACATCCCGTCGTACTTGCCGCCGTTCCTCCTCGCCCCAACTCGGGCGATGGCCATGCGCTGAGATCCTCGAACCCAGGGTTCACCAACACCGTGACGGTGTTCCCTGGCCCACGGTTCGATATGCCTCGAACCGTGGGCTCCTGAACACCCTGACGGTGTCCACGAACCCAGGGTTCGGGGGTACAGCTAGCCGGCGGCGGCGAAGATCGCCTCGATCACCTGCATGTTGGCGACGCCGTCCTCGGGTGGGGTCGGCACCGGAGTGTCTTCGAGAACTGCCCGGGCGAACAGCTCGGCCTGGACCGTGTAGGGGTCGGCGACCGGGAACGTGATCGTGGCGGTTTCGCCTTCCGACGGCGTGACGAAGATCCGGCTGGGTCGGTCCGGGGGGATGTTGAACGGTATCTCGATCTCGATCCGGCCCTCGGTCCCGACCAGGTTCACCTTCTGGTCGTCGGCCGACTGGGTGGAGGCGGTGAAGGTCGCGAACCGATCCCCGAACTCGAGCAGGGCCGAGGTGAGGATGTCGGTCCCAAAGCGCGGGTCCCGACGTATCGCCGCCGACACCCCGGTGGGCTCCCCACCGAAGACCATTCGGGAGAGGTTGACGGCGTAACACCCGATGTCCATCAGAGCTCCGCCGCCCGCTTCGGGCTGGTTCCGGATGTTGCCGGGGTCGTCGTTGAAGTACGAGAAGCGGGTGTGGACGGTCCAGAGGTCTCCGATCGCTCCCGCCGCCAGCAGCTCGCGCACGTGCACCCACGAAGGATGGAGCCGGTACATGAACGCCTCCATGAACTTGACTCCCGCCGCCGAGCAGGCATCGACCATGGCCTGGGCGTCGGCCGACGTCAGGGCGAGCGGCTTCTCGCACAGGACGTGTTTCCCTGCTTCGGCGGCGGCGATGGTCCATTCCATGTGCATGTGGTTGGGGAGCGGGATGTACACGGCGTCGACATCGGCCGACGCGAGCAACGCCTCGTAATTGCCGAGATGAGTCGGGATACCGAGTTCGGCCGCTGCAGCCTCGGACCGGGCGAGATCCCGGGAAGCGATCGCCACCACTTCGCAGTTTGCTCCTCTCTGGATGGCGGGTGTCACCTTCTTCATCCCGATGTCGGCGGTGCTCAGAACGCCCCAACGAACTTTCTTCATGTCGATCCTCCGTGCCAGTGATCCCTCCACAGTACGGGTTCACAAACCATGCCTATCCACACCCTCTCTCGGCGACGAATTGCTCGACTTGGGTGGTTTCCAGATGGCGTCAGGCGCAGGCCACGGGGTCGGGGCCCTTTACTCGCGGCCAGCTTTCGAACTCGCCGTCGATCTCTAGGAAGACATGAGAGGTGACACTCGGTGCGATCCAGAGCCGGTAGCGGGAGTTGGAGTAGCCGGTGTATTCGGCGTCGTCGGGCAGTTCGACCCCGGTTTCGAGCGAGCCTTCCAGCATTTCGCCGAACAGATTTCGTGGGTCGCGGATGTACTCGTCGTAGTACTCCTCGTCGATGCCCGGAGGGTCCGCTCTGAGGCCGATCCAGAGAAAGTGGGCGCTTCCCCAGTTGCAGTGGCCGGAGTTGCCGCGGTGAGCCCAGAGAATGTCCGTCGAGACCTCCGATCCGGACTCATCGGTCCAGCGGCCACCGGCCGACAGCCCTGAACAGGCAGTCATAAGGGCCAGCACCACGAGCAGTCCGGCAACCGACCTCGTCACCACCGAGAATCTACGTGTGGTGCCAGACCTCCGCTCGTCAAGTGCCCTCGCCACCAGGCTTCGAGCTCGAAATCCTCGGGATAGGGGAAGCGGGCTCCGGTGGTGCCGAAACCGTGGAGGTCGGCGATCGGCCAGGCCCGGCGGCCAGAACAACTCGACGCCAGCCATCTGATCGCGCGATCAGCGGCTTGATCGCGGAGCCGCCGGTGGCGGCCATCATTTACGATCGCCGAATCCGTTCCCGTCGATGACTCTGGAGGCTCCGATGGTCGACGTGCTCCTGTTCCATCATGCTCAGGGTCTCACACCCGGCGTGTCCGCGTTCGCCGATCGTTTGCGGTCGGCAGGTCATCGAGTCGAATGTCCGGATCTGTTCGATGGGAGGACCTTCGATAGCATCGATGCCGGTCTCGGCTACGTCGACGAATTGGGAGGCTTCGGCGAAGTCCTCCGTCGAGGTCAGGCGGCGGCTGATGCGTTCGACGGACCGGCCGTCTACGCCGGCTTCTCGCTGGGCGTGGTGGTGGCACAGATGCTGGCGCAGACCAGGTCCGACGCCCTCGGCGCCGTCCTGTGCTACTCGTGCCTACCGGTCTCCGAGTTTGGCGCCGAGTGGCCACCCGACGTCCCGGTGCAGATCCATGGGATGGACGCCGATCCCTTTTTCGTCGGCGAAGGCGACATCGACGCCGCCCGGGAGATCGTTGCGGCCGCCCCGAAGGCTGAACTCTTTCTGTACCCGGGAGATCAGCACTACTTCGCCGACAGCTCATTGCCGTCATACGACGCCCTCGCCACCGACCTGCTCGTCGGCAGGGTGCTCGACATGCTCGCCGCGGTCTGACGGGCGTGGGATCCGACCCGACGCTCGAGGCAATCGCGGCGGCCAGAGAGGTGTCGATCGAGACTACGGCGGGCGCCCGGACCTTCAAAACGATCGCCTGGGTCGTTGAAGTGGCCGGGGCGCTCTATGTGCGTTCGTTCCTCGGCAGCGGGGCGAGGTGGAACCGGCGGGTCGCGTCCAACCCGACGGTTGCATTGGTGTCCGGGTCCCATCGAGTCGAGTTCACTGCAGCCTCCTCCCGAGTGTCTTCACTCCGCCCGGTTCGGGGGTAGTTTTGGGGCATGCTCAGCGGGAACGTAGAGCCCCGCTTGCTCCTGAGTGCGCTGGCGATCTCGGTTGCCTTCGCGCCGACGCCCGTCGCTCTTGTGCTCGCATGGCGCCGTCGCGCTTCGCGACTCGCCGCTGCAACCGGACTGCTCTACTGGGGGCTCGTGATCGTTGCGATGGAGCACGCCAACTGGGGCATCACCGAGTTCAGCGGCGTCGACTTACGTACACACGCCGGGTTTCACTACCAGATGCTCGCGGTGTACGGACTTGCGGCGCTGGTGATGGCTGCGGTGGTGGTGGGTCCGCTGCTTCGGCGCGGTCGGGCCCTGGGCTGGTGGGGCTTGCTCGTGCTCTTCGTCGTCGGTGTCGGGGCCGAGGT
>JBFHRE010000132.1:0-6454 GCA_041591895.1 Acidimicrobiia bacterium | reverse complement strand
ATGCGCTCGTCGCCGAGCGCCCCGGCCGGTTCCACCGCCAGCACCAGTTCCCCGGACAGCACGACGGCGGCGTCGCGGAGGATGCCGAGCGGGCCTTCGCCGAGCTCGGGGTCGTTGGTGACCAGCAGCCCGATCCGGTCGATGACTGTGGTGGTCATCGGGCGAGGATATCCGGCCTCCAGCTACCAGCTACCGGCTGCCAGCCTTCAGCTCCTGTCGACTTTCATTCATCCGTCTACCGGAGGATCCGACAAACCCTCCTCCGCGCTCCACGGAAGTCGAATATGCACCCGGCTTCGTGAGTGATTCTCCACCGTCAGCGGCTGATTCTCACTGCCTCGTACGGGGTGCCGGCCGGTGGGGTCCCGAACTTGGCGTTCACCGCATACAGGGAGTCTCCGAACCGTGCGGCGGTCGTCGGCACGTTGAACGCCGGGTGACCGATCACGTCGGTGACGTTGCCGGACGTCAGGTCGGCGGAGAGCTCGATCTCGAAGATCGCGTTGGCGCTCCCGACGACCGCGTACAGGGTCCTGCCGACCAGAACGAGTCCGTCACCATTGACTGCGGTACCCCCGAGGTCGATGAGCGAGGCGTCGCCGGTGATCGGACTCACCTTGTAGACCTCACCGGCGAAGCTGTTCACCACGATGAGAGTCCCGCCGTCTCGGGTCGCTTCGATGCCGTTGGCATTGAACTGGCCCGGAGTGAACTGGAAGTCGCCGCCGAGCGGGATCGTGCGAACCGGCCCCGCCACGTGGCCCCGATTGTCGATCGGGATCTCGTAGACCTGTGGTTGGAACGAGTCGGTGGCATAGACCGCGCCACCCGTCACGATCACGTCGTTGACGAATCCTGTGAACGGGGCCGTGACGGAGACGGATCCGATCAAGTCGCCGGAGGTGGTCGAGTAGGCGCGGACGTCGCCGGTCGGTCCGCCTGCGACCCACAGCGTCTTGGCGCTGCGGTCTACGTTCATGCCCACCGCCGGGGTGCCCGGTCCGGTCGCGAACACCACGCCCTCACCGGAGCGGAGATCGCCGCGGTAGATGTCCCCATTCACGAGGGATCCTGTGAAGAACGTGCTGCCGTCGCCGACGGCGATCCCTTCCGGGAAGAATCCCGTCGGCAGGGCGATGACGTCGGGGAACGAGTGGGCGGAGGCCAAACCCGGGATCCCGAGGAACAGCGCAGTCACGGTCAGGACGATGAGACGTCGCATCGATCACTCCCTTCGCGGCGCCGGGCGCGTTGTTGCGCGGCGGGTGGCGCCTCTCTCTGAACATATACGTCCGAAAGGGGTTCTCGGTTCTCGGGTCAACCGGCCAACACGGGTACCGAGGTCGGCGAGCGGTACTCGTGGCCGTGATAGACCACCTCGTGCTCGGGATCGGGCCGAATGTGCGGGAAGCGCTCCAGCAGCATCCGGATGGCGGTTTGGAGCTGGCGGCGGGCGAAGTGATGGCCGATGCAGTAGTGCGGTCCCGTGGCGAACGAGAGGTGGGTCCGGCGCGGTCGCCGGATGTCGAAGTCATCTGCGTCCGGTCCCCAAATCTCCCGATCCCGATTGGCCGACGACACCACCAGGATCGCCCGGGCGTCCTCGGGAAGTCGGACCCCCGCCATCGTCGTACCAGGAGCCACCCCGCGGAGGAGGTTACCGATCGGCGCAGTCCACCGAAGCCCCTCTTCCACCGCGGCCGCGACGAGCGACGGATCCGAACGGACCGCCTCCAACTGCTCCGGATGCGACAGCAGGCGGTCGGTGATCGTGGCTCCCCCATGGGCCGGTTCCTGCAGCCCACCCAGCAGGACCAGCTTGAGTGAAGGCATTGCCCATTCGATCCGGGACTCGAGAGGTCCGTCGGCGGCATCGACCAGGTTGGAGAGCATCCCGTCGCCGGGGTCGGTGAACCGAGCTTCGAAGAGCGGCCGCACCACGCGGTCGATCTCGTCCGAGATCTCATCACACTGCGCCCACTTGTGCGGATCGTCCTCGTAGTTCGAGACCCCGGCGGCCAGCCCGGCGAACCATCTGGTCAGCGTCGGGACGTCGACCAGGTGATCGATTCCGATCGCCGAGGCGAGAGACATCACCGAGATCGGCTCGAAATAGTCGGTGAGCAGATCGGCCCGGTCGGACCCGGCAATCGCATCGAGTCGCTCCCGGCACAGACGTTCGAACACCGCAGGCATGGTCGCCTCCACCGCCCGGGGCCGCAGAGTCGAGTCGAACGGGCGTCGGCGCTGCTTGGCCGGTTCGCCGTCCGTGGTCATCATCGATATGCCACCCAGGGCGCGGTCGGTAGGTGAGTTCTCGACATGAGCCGGGAAGCGGTCGGGGTTGTTGCAGGCCGCCTCGACATCGCGCCAGGCGGTGATCATCCACACGTCGAGACACGGCATGTAGGCAATTGGCTCTTGCTCGCGCAGGTGGGCGTAGACGGGGAACGGGTCGGCTTCGAGATCCTCGACCGTGACGTCGCCGAGGTTCATGGCAGGTCCACCTGCACCGTGCCTTCGGTGACGCGGATAGGGAAGGTCTGCAACCGGGTGCGGGCCGGTGGTACCAGGACCGTGCCCGTGCGCATGTCGAACTCGGACCCGTGGCAGTTGCAGATCAGCACGGCACCATCCACCTCGCCGTCGTCTGTGAAGGAGCAGCCGGCGTGGGTGCATCGATTCTCTGCCGCCAGCCATTCCGAGTCGACCCGGGTCACGATCACCTCGAGGTCGCCGTGTTTCCAAACGGCCGGACCTGAGCGGACGGGGTCGATGTCGGTCGAGTGCCAGACCATGGACGGATCATGCCAGAGCCGCCAGAATCCGACCATGCAGATCCGACCCATGGCCGTCGCCGACGCCGAGGCGGTCATCGCCATCTATGCCGAGGGGATCGCCACGGGAGACGCCACGTTCGACAAGGAGGTCCCGACCTGGGAGGCGTGGGATCGGTCCCACTTGAAGGAGTTCCGGTTGGTGTGCGTCGATGACGAAGGATCCGTGGCCGGGTGGGTGGCGTGCTCGTCGGTGTCGGAGCGATGTGTCTATGAGGGAGTCGTCGAGAACAGCGTCTACATCGGAGAGCGGTTTCGGGGGCGAGGTGTTGGAGCCATGCTGTTGAAGGCGCTGACCGACGCCACGGATGCGGCCGGGGTGTGGACGATCCAGACCGGGATCTTTCCCGAGAACACCGCCAGCATCCGGCTCCACGAGCGAGCCGGCTTCCGCCACGTGGGTGTTCGGGAGCGTCTTGGCCGGGACACTGCAACCGGTGAGTGGCGGGACGTAGTGCTGCTCGAGCGCCGCAGCCCCGTCGTGCAGTGAGGTTTCCCTGAACCCTGGGTTCGTGAACACCGTGGAGGTGTTCGTCGGCCCACGGTTCGGGGTACCCTGGACCTTGGGTTCGTGGACACCGTGGGGGTGTTCACGGGCCCATATTTCATTTCAGCGCCGGTGGACCGTGCGCCCTCCCACGACCACCGATGTGATGTCCTCCGGTGAGGCCGCGAAGACAACGCCCGCCATGAGATGTTCGGCGGGGATGTCCCGGAGTCGAGGAGATTCGAACTCGATCGTGATCAGGTCGGCGAGGCGTCCTGCCGCGATCACGCCGCCCTCGGGCCAGCCGATCGCGGCGTACCCGTTACGGGTTCCGGCGGCGAGGAGGGCCGGAACAGAGTGGTTCCCCCTCGTCAGCGTCGTCATCCGGGTTTCCAGTTCGATCGCCCGTGTCTCCTCGAAGGGATCGATCACCGCATGCGAGTCGCTCCCGATCGCCAGTCGGGCTCCTTCGGCCACCAGTTCGAGCGATGGTCCGATTCCATCGGCCAGGTCTCGCTCGGTGGTGATGCAGAGGCAGACGGTCGACTCCGCACGACCCAGGATCCGCCGGTCGCCGTCGGTGAGGTGGGTGGCGTGGACGGCCGTGGAGTTCCCGTCGATCAGACCGGCGTCGGCCAGCAACTCCACCGGCGTGCACCCGTGGAATGCCAGGCACGCCTCGTTCTCGGCCGGTTGTTCGGACACGTGGGCGTGGACGGGGGAACCGAGATCGTCTGCGACCTGGCGGGCGACCCGCATGGCCTCCGGGTCGACCGCTCGCACCGAGTGCACCGCCACCCCCTTCCGGGCGATCGTCGACCATCCGGCCACGCGGTCGGCCCAGGCGCTGGCGGAGCCGTCCGAGAACCGACGCTGCACGGGGTCGAGCGGCAGATAGCGACCTTCGAGACCCCCGTGGAGGTAGAGGGCGTCGATCAGGGTGAGCCGGATACCGGCAGTCGCGGCGGCCGAGACGAGCGCCTCGCTCATTGCGTTGGGATCGTCGTACGGCTTCCCGTTCGGACCGTGGTGGAGGTAGTGGAACTCGCCGACGGCGGTGTACCCGGACATCACCATCTCTCGAAACGCCGCCGTCGCAAGGGTTTCGTAGGAGTCGGGGTCGAGGGTCGCCGCCACTCGATACATCTCCTCTCGCCACGTCCAGAAGGATCCGGAGGCGTCCTGGGTGCGGCCGCGCAGCTTGCGGTGGAATGCGTGGCTGTGGGCGTTGGCGAAGCCCGGCAGCGTCAGGCCGACCAGGATCTCGGCCCCGGCCGGAGCCGGGACCCCGGTCGTCACGGTCGTGATGCGCTCCCCGTCGATGTGGAGGAGAACGCTGGTCTGGGGCGATGCGTCTCCCAGCCAGGCGCGTTCGCACCACAGAGTTCGTTTCACGAGCCGATCCGGTCGACGAATCGGGTGATCCGGTCGACGAACTCGTCGCGCTGATGGAGTTCGAACTGCTCCCAGGTCGCCAGGGTCCGGGGATCGATCCGGTCGACGATCAGGTTTCCGTCCAGATGGTCGATCTCGTGCTGGAACGTGCCGGCGGTGAGGCCTCGCTTCGTCTCGACGTGCTCCGCCCCACGACGATCGAGATAGGTGACCTCGATCTCGACCCAGCGTTCGAGGTCGCCCCGCAACGGAACGGACAGGCAGCCCTCGTTGATCGTCACCCGATCGTCGCCTACGGGGGTGAAGGTCGGGTTGACACAGACCGTGAGAGGGATCGGCGGCTTGTAGGGGTAGCGGGGGTTGGAGGTGACCTCGATGGTGGTGATCCGCAGCGGCGAGTAGACCTGGTTGGCTGCGATGCCGGCCCCGGCGGCCCCCCGCATCGTCTCGATCATGTCGTCGATCAGGCGCTGCACCTCGTCGGAAGCCAGTTCCTCGGGCGTCACCGGTCGAGCGGGCCTCCGCAAGATCGGATGCCCGATGGGTGCGATGGGAAGGGTGCTCACGATGGTCACTCGGACATGGGGATGCGGACGCCACGCTCGGACGCCACCCGGGTCGCCAGTTCGTACCCGGCGTCGACATGGCGGATGACGCCCATCCCGGGGTCGGCTGTCAGCACCCGCTCCAACTTCTGTGCGGCGAGCTCCGTACCGTCGGCGACGGTCACCTGGCCGGCGTGGATCGACCGACCGATCCCCACTCCGCCCCCGTGGTGGATGCTCACCCAGGACGCCCCGGATGCGGTGTTGACGAGCGCGTTGAGCAGCGGCCAGTCGGCGATCGCGTCCGACCCGTCCGCCATGTCCTCGGTCTCCCGGTACGGCGATGCCACCGAACCGGAGTCGAGATGGTCGCGACCGATCACGATCGGAGCCTCCAGTTCGCCTCGCCGCACCATCTCGTTGAACCGGAGACCGAGGCGGTGCCGTTCGCCGTATCCGAGCCAGCAGATGCGTGCCGGCAGCCCCTGGAACGCGACACGCTCGGATGCGAGCCGGATCCAGCGGTGTAGACCTTCGTCGTCCGGGAATTCCTCCAGGACCGCCCGGTCGGTGGCGGCGATGTCGGCCGGGTCGCCCGACAATGCGACCCAGCGGAACGGCCCTTTGCCTTCGCAGAACAGCGGACGGATGTATGCGGGGAGGAACCCCGGATAGTCGAACGCCCTGTCGTAGCCGCCCAACTTCGCCTCCGCCCGAAGACTGTTTCCGTAGTCGAACACCTCCGCGCCGGCATCGAGAAAACCGACCATCGCCTCGACGTGGGTGGCCATGGCGGCCCGGGCCCGGCGGACGTATCCGTCCGGGTCTTCGGCCTTCATTCGATCGGCGGCTTCCGGAGAAACGTCCACCGGGACGTAGCTGAACGGGTCATGGGCGGAGGTCTGGTCGGTGACGATGTCGGCTTCGAACCCGTCGGCGAGGAGGCGGGGGAGCACGTCCGCAGCGTTGCCGACCAAACCCACCGACAGTGCCCTGCGCTCCCGCTTGGCCTCCAGGCACAACTCGACCGCGTGCCGGTAGTCGTCTGCCGTCACGTCGAGGTAGCGGGTCTCCAGTCGCCGCTGTACCCGCCACGGATCGACCTCGACGCACAGGGCCACCCCGTCGTTCATGGTGACGGCCAGCGGTTGCGCTCCGCCCATCCCCCCGAGTCCGGCGGTCACCGTGAT
>JBFHRE010000131.1:0-6470 GCA_041591895.1 Acidimicrobiia bacterium | reverse complement strand
CGTAGAGGAACGCCACCAGGAAGGTGATCGGGAACCCCAACAGACTGGCCCGTGCGACCAGACTGTCGGCGGCGGCCGCTTCGAGACCGGCGTTGCGGAGGTTGGTCGGCAACCAGAGCAGGAATCCGAACTGCACCAGGCCAAACGCGAGCGCGTACAGGCCGATTCCGAGACTCAGCCCACCGAGAGGTCGTCTCATCAGGTGGCTGTAGCGCGGCGCAGCCGGGGTGACTGCTTCACGTTCAGGTTCGCTGACCTCGATGATCTCTGCACGGAAACGCGCCATCACCTTCTCCGCCTCCGCTCTTTGGCCGGTGGCAATCAAGAATCGCGGCGACTCGGGTATCCAGCGGCTCATCATGATGAGCAACACGCCGGTCGGGGCGCCGATCAGCCACATCACGCGCCAACCAAATTGGGGCTGGAGCCAGGACGAGAGCCAACTCGTTACGAAGAACGCGAGAGAGAGGTCTCCACCGATCATGATCATCAGGAGGCCACGTTTTCTGGCCGGAATCGTCTCAGCGGTGAGGGTATAGGCGATCGGGAGCATCCCGCCGACGGACAGGCCCATGACGAAGCACATGAACAGGTTCCAGCCAAAGGTCGGCATCGATCCGCATATAGAGGTGGCGATGAACAGAAGCGCGGCCAGCAGGATCGTGCTTCGCCGTCCCATTCGGTCCGCAAGCCATCCCCACACGAAAGAGCCGATCACCGTGCCGCCTATACCAAAGAGGGGCAAGAGAGAAACAGGAATCGTTCCGTCGGGGTTCAGAGCCGTTTTGAGCCCGTATTCCTCTGCCATCCCTGGAACCACGAAGGCCAGCGTCGTCGGCTTGATGATGTCGATCAGGACCGCCACTGCCAGCACCGCGAGAAGCATGTAGTGAGGGCTCGCCAGACGGGCGTCGTCGAGGGTTCGCACCTGGATCCGGTTCGCCTGCTCTCGCGCCGCCGGGTCGACGTCCGGGAACAACCCATACGTGGCGGCTGCGAGGCCGGCCAAGATGAGAAACATCCCAAAGATCATCGTTCGATCGATCGGCATCCCCACCAACCGGTAACCCATCTCGGCTGCACCGAAGAACATCGGCAAATGCATGACGGTCCCAGTCGTGAGAGCCACCACACCCAACCAGAAGGCGACAGGTCTCTGGAATCTGATCCCGCCTTTCAACGCAGAGCGCTGAGCACCCATGTCGCGAACTCCTCCCCACGCGATTCGTCCTGCCGGGACATTATTGCGGACGCATCCGGTCGCACCAGGCTGAGATGCAGAATTTCTCGCACATGCGCACCGCAACAATCGTCGACGCTCCCAAGCCAGACCGGGTGCATCTTCCCTCGGTGTGGTTCGTGTCAGTCCCAGAGAGTCGGGGTCAACGACACCGGACGCGTCCCGATGCTCGGATCCTCGGCCGGTCCGAGGACCCGATCCAACAAGGCGTTCCAGTCGAAGATCTCGGTGATCTCCGACGCCGGGATCGACACCAGCCTGTCGTCCGGCAGGTATTGCGGGAGAATCGTGTCGAGGATCTGTTCGATCTCAGTCCGAAACCGATCTGATGTGCTCCGCACACCGTCCACTCGGAGCGGAATATCCGGAAGCAGCCGGACGAACAGGTCGTAGGTCGCGGTCCAGTTGCGGACCAGGGGCTTGACGTCGAACGGGTCAACGCCCCTGGTAGCCCTCAAGAAGTAGGCGAAGTTGTCGATGACCGCACGGTCGGTGACCAGCACGTCTGCACGACTACGTAACTCCAACTCCTGTTGGATCTGGGCCATGATCACCCAGAGCTGCGACTCGGCCGTTGCTCCCTCGTTCATGCCCAGCGGATTGAACCGGATCACCTCGCGACCCACCTCGACGCTCAAACCACGGCGTCCCACGGCACCGGCGAACGAGTGGACGGCGTTGGTCTTCCGCACCGAGTGAGATCCGATGAAGGCAACCTTCTTGGCGGGGTTCATGACACCTGGAGGTCGAGGACTGGCTGAGCGTACGGTACCGGCCTGATCAGCCATCGCTGCGACCACCGCACCGAGAGCCCTTTCGGAGGCGGTTCGCGAAAGTCTTCCTCGGAGTGCACCGTAATCGCGGGGTCCCACGAATACCCTGCGAGCGGAGGCGACGCACGGGGGAGGTCGGCCAATCCGAGCCGACCCGTTCCCGCCAGGGGGGCAGCGTGAGAGGCGAGCATCGAAGACAACGGGGCAAGCGCCCACGAGGGCGTCAGTTCCCCGCCGTCATGTCAGCCGGGATCATGGCGGGTTCGATCCTCGCCATCGTGTCCCCCGTCACCGCCGATCCGATCGTGACCGGCGTGGTGGTGACCGCAGGCGTCGACGACGGCGAAGAGTCGCCGGGGGGCACGGTGAAACTCACGAGCTCCGACCTCGAACTCGTGAGGGATGGTTCCGGCGACCAGACCGTCGGACTCCGCTTCGTCAATCTGCAGCTGCCGCCAGGGGCGAGCATCACCTCGGCCCACATTCAGTTTCAGGCCGATGAGGTGGACTCGGAAGCCACTTCCCTGGTCATCCAGGCATGGGCGACCGATTCCGCGCCTTCGCTGAGCACGAATCCGCACTCCATCTCTGCACCTGTCCGCACCACCGCAGCAACGGCGTGGCAGCCGGCTCCGTGGATCGCGATCGGGGACCGGGGTCCCGCCCAACGGACCTCAGACCTGTCTGCCGTGATCCAGGAGGTCATCTCCCGCCCGGGTTGGACTGCCGGTAATGCCATGACGTTCGTCATCACGGGCACCGGTCGTCGGGTGGCGGATTCGTACGAAGGCTCCTCTTCCGGAGCGCCCCGACTCCACGTGGAGTACACCGAGGCACCCCCGCCGGTGTGCGACTTCTGGGTGAGCCCATCAGGAAACGACCTTGCCGCCGGCACCCAGACCCAACCATGGGCCACCGTCACCCACGCCGCCGCCACCATCCCCGACGCCGGATGCACGGTCTGGGTCGAGGATGGTGTGTACGGAGCGGTCACTGTCGAACGGCGGTTCGCGACCATGACCACCTTCCGGGCGGTGAACCGCTATCGGGCGGTGTTCGAGGCCTCGAACACCCCCTTCGACATCGACGGTGCGCGGAACGTGACGTTCCAGGGTTTCGAGATGCGGCACTCGGGGCCAGGTGCCACCGGCTATGTGGCGATCGTCGACCGCGACAACCCGACCGGCACCTGGGCCGAGAACATCGTGCTCAGAGACAACATCTTCCACGACTCGTACGACAACGACCTGCTGAAGGTCCACAGCGGTGTTCGCAACGCCACGGTCGAGGGCAACGTCTTCTACAACCAGGGCCCGAACGAACAGCACATGGACGTCAACAGCGTCACCGACGTGGTCATCCAAGGCAACCTCTTCTTCAACGATTTCGCCCGCAGCGGTCGAGCCAGTCCGGGCGACACCAAGCACTTCATCGTCGTCAAGGACAGCGGGGGTATGGACGACGGGCAGCTCGGCAGCCAGAGAGTCACGATCCGTCAGAACGTGTTCATGAGCTGGGAAGGCGGAAACGAAGCCTTCCTGCAGATCGGTAACGACGGGAAGCCCTACTACGAGGCCGAGGACGTGACCATCGAGAACAACCTGTTCGTCGGGAACGGCGCCGGTGCCGCCGGGACGACGCTCGGCGTGGCCGGAGCGCGCAACGTCTCCTTCATCAACAACACCGTCGTCGGAAATCACCCGACGTCGGCCTACGGATTCCGGGTCGACCGCAAGTTCGACAACCCGATCAACGACGGGCTCCGACTCAGCAACAACGTCTGGTCGGACCCCACCGGCACGATGGGGAGTTTCTCGGCGGGAGACCCGGCCGCCGTCATGGGACTGGTTCTGTCGAACAACGTCTACTGGAACGGAGGGTCGGCGATCGACCCCGGAACGGTTGCCGGCCCGGGCGCAGACCCGAGCGCCTCCCTGTCCGATCCCGTGGTGACCGACGGTCCCCCCGTCGTGCCTTTCTGGACCGGTACGGCGTTCCTGGGGGGTGGATCGACGATCGACGCCGAATTCACCCGTCTGGTCGGTGCCCACGGCGCGATTTCGCCTTCCAGTTCCGCAGTGAGTCTGGCCGACACGGCCTACGCCCCGTCGGTGGACATCACAGGCTCGTCGAGAGACGCCGAACCCGACGCCGGATCGCGCGAGGCGCCGCCGGCAGCCGCGCCCAGCGCGATACCGGATTCAGCCAAGACGGACGAGGACGTCGCCGTGACCATCGACGTACTGGCCAATGACTCCGATCCGAACAATCTTCAGCTGACGGTTGCAGAACTGTCCCAGCCGGAACATGGGATGGCGACCCTCGACCCGGGAGGCACGGTCACGTACACACCGGCGCAGGACCACAACGGCGGCGACTCGTTCACCTACCGCGCCGACAACGGCACGACGCGATCCGCCGCCGTGACGGTGACAGTGACGATCCTGCCGGTGAACGACGCCCCACTTGCGACGGATGATGAGGTCTCCACGCCGATCGGTACTCAGATCCTCGTGGATGTCCTGGCCAACGACGTGGATCCTGACGCCGACAGCCTCACCGTCTCGTCGATCGACACCGCCGGAACCGTAGGAGCGGTGACTCTGGTCGGCTCGTCGGTGGAGTACACGCCTCCCCCCGGTTTCACCGGATCGGACTCCTTTGGGTACCGGGCCCACGACGGGACCGTCCAATCGAACTCGGCCCGGGTGACGGTCGACGTCGTTCCGGCCCCGGCGCCGATCGATTTCGGTCCGACCTCAGAGACGACTCCGGCAGGGACGGTCGCATCGGGGTCGCAGGTCTCCGTCGTCACGTCAGACAACCAGTACGAAGTGCTTCGGGAAGCGCTTTCCGGAGGGAAACCAAACCGGCGCACCAGCCAGCTGGAGCACCGGTGGACCTTCGACCTCACGACGAGTGGTGCGGCAGAGTTGAAGGTCGAGGCGCATCATTCACCGAACGCCGAGGGGGATGACTTCCGCTTCGAACTGTCTACTGACGATGGAAACAACTGGTCGACATTGGTCACCGTTATCAAGACGACGGACGACAACACCGAGCAGACCGCCCCGCTTCCGCCGGGGGTCGGCGGAACCATCCTCGTCAGGGTGATCGACACCAACCGCACAGAGGGGCGACAGGTCCTCGACACCGTCCACGTCGACCGGCTTGTCATCACGGTCGTTCCCGGAGCGGCTCCCCTCCCGGTCGTCACGATCGCTGCCACCGACCCCGACGCGTCCGAGTCCGGGGACCCGGGACAGATCGTGGTGTCTCGCAACACCGCCACCACTCCGATCGTTGTCTACTACTCGGTCGGCGGCACTGCCACACCGGCAGCTGCTCCTGGCGGCGGCGACTACCTTGCGCTGTCCGGATCCGTGAGTCTCGGGATCGCTCAGACCACGGCAGCCATTCCGATTCAACCCTTCCAGGACTCCTTGGTCGAGGGATCCGAGACCGTGGTCGTGACACTCCAAGCCGACCCGGCATATTCCATCGGCTCCCCGTCAAGCGCCACGGTGACGATCACCGACGACGACGCCAACGGGCCCGTCGCACATCTCTCGGCCGCGGAGACGGTTGTCTACGGCCGCATCACTGCGAACGACCATCTCGCCACCCATGCGAGCGACAACGTCAGGGAGGTGATCGCAGAGGAATCCCATGGCGGTGGGAAGCGAAGCCGGCTCGAGCATCGCTGGACCTTCTCGGCTGCGGTGGCCGGACCCCTCGAGTTCGTCGTCGAGGCTCATACGACGCCTGGTGAGGCGTTCGGATTCGAGTACTCGCTCGATGGGTCGACCTGGACACCGCTGTTGACGGTCACCAAGACCTCCGATGACAACACCACTCAGTCCGTTCCAGTCGTCGGAGGAACCGGCGGAACGATCTTCATCCGGGCGGTGGACATGGACCGGGGTCGAGACGACCCGGCGGTCGACTCGCTGAGCATCGATTTCATGGCGATTCGTAGCGGAATCTGACCGGCCCGACACCTTCAGCGGCTTCGCTTCGCGGCCGATTAGTACACCATGACCCGCGTTCGCTCCCCCGGGCCGTCAGACGACCTGATCGACATCGTCGGTTGGGCGCGCGTCCTCACCACCGGCGCCGGGGCCGCGCTCCTCCTGTCGCGAGGTGCCTGGGACTTCTCGGCTGGGAAGGTAGTCGTCATCGGGTTGGCTGTCCGGGCGGCATGGGCGGTGATCCCGATGATCCGTCGGGAGGCTGCGAACATCCCCAACAGCGTCATCGACCTGATGCTCCCTTCGGTGGTGGCCATGATCTTCGGGCTCTCCACCCAGTCGATCCTCCCGCTCGTCGCCGGGATCCTCACCGCCGGTTTCCTGGTGCTCCCTAACAGGGCAGCTTTCACGACCGCTGCGATCGGACTCGCTGCCCTCTCGATCCAGGCCGCGGGGATCGTCGACCCCATCATTCGAATCGAGCCT
>JBFHRE010000130.1:0-6481 GCA_041591895.1 Acidimicrobiia bacterium | reverse complement strand
GTTTCATCGGCCGGGACGCAGTCGCCACTCAGAAGGCGTCCGGACCGCTTCGCAAGCGCCTCGTCCAGGTCCTGGTGGAGGATCCGGGACCACTGATGTTCCACGCCGAGGTTCTCCTCAGGGACGGATCTCCACTCGGCTACCTGCGGGCGGCTTCGTACGGATTCACCCTGGGCGGGGCGGTCGGTCTGGCGATGATCGAGGCTCCCGAACCGATCACCCAGGCGTGGCTCGACGCCGGGGCATTGGAGGTGGACATCGCCGGGAGCCGCCATCCGGCCCGGGTGTCGCTCCGGCCGCTCTACGACCCGACCAACTCGACGATCCTGGCCTGAGCCTCAGACTGCGACCGGGAGCCAGACCCCACCGGCCTCCGAAGAGCGGATGCACGCCTCCACGAACGCCACCGCCCGCGCTCCATCGCGACCCATCTGGAGGACCCCGGGCTCAACGGGCGCACCAGATCTCCTCGCCCGGATCAGCCGGGCCGCATCCTGGTAGAGGGTGACGAACGACTGCACCTGATGATCGGGAATCGACACCACCTCCCCACCTTCGTCTCGGTCGCCGGCGGCAACATCGTCCTCGATCCACTCGATCGGCTGGCCGAGCCGGGTCAACCCGATCCGGGCCGGGTCGCGAACGGTCCAGTCGAGGGTGGCGACGTCACCGATCACCCTGATGCGGAGGTCGTTCTCATGCCCGATCGCCACCTGGCTGGCCCAGATCATCCCGGTCACTCCACCCGAGTACCGGACGAGCGCGTTCACGTTGTCGTCCACCCGCCGCCCCTCCACGTTGCTGGTCAAGACACTCGCCACCGCCTCGACCTGAAGCCCGGTGACGAACTCGGCCAGATTGAAGGCGTGGGTCCCGATGTCACCCAGCGCTCCCGACCCGGACTGTGCGGGGTCGGTGCGCCAGGCGGCCTGACGATTTCCAGTGGCTTCGATCGGGGCTGCCAGCCATCCCTGCGGATACTCCACCTGGATGACACGGATCTTTCCGACCGCCCCGCCGGCGACCAATTCCCGTGCCCTCCGCACCATCGGGTACCCGGTGTAGCTGTGAGTCACCACGAGAACCAGATCCCGCTTGTCGGCGGTTGCGACCAGCGAGCGCGCCTGATCCAGGCTGACCGTGAACGGCTTCTCGCAGATCACGTCCCAACCCGCCCGGAGACAGGCGTCCGCCTGGGGAAAATGAAGATGGTTGGGGGTGGCGATCACGGCCACGTTGGCTCCATCGGGTCGGCCATCCTCCCCTGACACCAGCGACTCCACGCCGTCATAGACCCGGGCAGAATCCAGCCCGACCGCTTGGGCCGTGGCGAGGTTGCGAGCGCGGTCGGAGGAGAACGACCCGGCCACCAGCTCGAACCCGGTCGCGGCCATGGCGTTGCGATGGGCGTTCCCGATCAGCGAACCGATCCCGCCGCCGAACATCGCCACCCGCATCGAATCGTGGCCTTCCACCGGACCACCTCCTTCGGTCGGGAGCTTACGGTCGCAATCTGTGTCGGAGCCGTCGGTATCCTCGCGGGATGCCGTTCTCGCCCGTTCGCCTCAACCACGCGGTCCTGTTCGTCGCGGACCTGGAACGTTCGCTCGAGTTCTACACCCAGGTCTTCGGCATGGAGGTCATCGCACGCGAACCGCGGGCCAACGCTGCGTTCCTCCGCCTGCCCCGGTCCGGCAACCACCACGACCTGGGGCTGTTCGGGGTCGGTGGGGGCGGCGAGCCCAGGCGACGAGGGGCGATCGGTCTCTATCACCTCGCCTGGCAGTTGGACACCATCGACGAGCTGGCGGACGCCCGCGCGTCCCTGCTCGAGGTCGGAGCACTCTCGGGCGAGTCGAGCCACGGAGCCACCAAGAGCCTGTACGGCGCCGACCCGGACGGGAACGAGTTCGAGATCATGTGGATGCTCCCCCGCACCGCCTGGGGCGAACACGAGCACGCCGCCATCATCGAGCGGCTGAACCTGCCCGCCGAGGTCGCCCGCTGGTCCGGAGTGCGAACCGCACACGAGTTGGGAGGCGTTCCCGAATGACCGGCACCAGACCGGCCGTCCTGTTCCTGTGCGTCCACAACGCCGGCCGTTCCCAGATGGCGGCCGGTTGGCTGCGACACATCGCCGGAGACTCGATCGACGTGTACTCGGGCGGATCCAACCCCGGTGCGACGATCAACCCGACCGCGGTCGAGGCGATGGCCGAGGTCGGAGTCGACATCTCGGGCAACACACCGCAGCCGTGGACCGATGACATGCTTCGAGCCGTCGACGTGGTCGTGACCATGGGATGCGGCGACGAGTGCCCTTACATCCCCGGCAAGAAGTATCTCGATTGGGAGTTGACCGACCCGGCCGGGAAATCGATCGAGGTCGTCAGGGAGGTCCGGGACGACATTCGCTCCCGGGTCGATGAACTCGTTGCCGACCTGACCGGGTCCGGGTGACTCCAATCACCCGCAAACTCACCGCCGAGTTCATCGGCACCGCATTTCTGCTGGCCGCCATCGTCGGCTCGGGAATCATGGCCGAGTCGCTCACGGCCGACCGCGGTCTTCAACTGCTGCAGAACGCCTTCGCCACTGCGTTGGCGCTGACCGCCGTCATTCTCGTCTTCGGTCCAGTGTCCGGAGCGCACCTCAACCCGGCCGTCACCCTCGCCGATCGAATCCTCGGCGGGTTGTCCAGCCGGGAAGCCGTGGGGTACGTCATAGCGCAGATCGCAGGCGGCATCACCGGCACGATCGTTGCGAACCTGATGTTCGACCTACCGGCGGTGGAGTGGTCCACGACCGCTCGGAGTGGTTCACATCTGTGGCTGGCCGAGGTGGTGGCGACGCTCGGGCTGCTGCTGGTCATCTTCGGGCTCGTGCGATCGGGCAAGACGACTTCCGTGGCGTACGCGGTCGGGGCCTACATCGGCGGCGCGTTCTATTTCACGTCCTCCACCAGTTTCGCCAACCCGGCGGTCACGATCGGACGTTCCTTCAGTGACACGTTCGCCGGAATCGAGCCGTCGACCGCTCCGGGTTTCATCGTCGCCCAACTGACCGGGCTGGTCGCGGCGGTGGTGTTGATCCGTGTTCTGTTCCCGCTCGACAATGGAGACGACTCATGACGTTCGTGCCGGAAGACTTCGACCCACCCCTCCGCTTCGAAGGTTCGGGGTATCACCTGGAGCCACTCGGCCCCGAGCACAACGAACGCGACCATGCCGCCTGGATGTCGAGCATCGACCACATTCGGTCGACACCCGGTCTGGAGGATTGGGACTGGCCGTCTCCGATGAGCCTGGAGGAGAACCTGGGCGACCTGGAGCGACATGCCGACGACTTCATCAAACGTGTCGGCTTCACCTACTCGATCCTGGACGGGGAGCAGGTGATCGGCTGCCTCTACATCTATCCGGTGCGAGCCGAGCCCGAACAGACCTCGGTTCGATCCTGGGTGACGGCCGAGCGGGCCGCGCTCGATGCAGTGGTGTGGCGCGAGGTGTCCGACTGGCTCGCCGAAGAGTGGCCATTCGAGCGCGTGCGCTACGCCCCTCGGGGTTAACGCCCGGCGATCGAACCCTCGAGCTCCGGCTCGGGCCCCCTCCCCTCCTCACGCTCTGCGAGCACCTCGGCGAGCTGCACTACCAGATCGGGAATGTGCGCCCGGAGCGCCGCCTCGTAGGCAGTGCCGATCTCCTGCATCGCTTCGATCTCCCAGTCGTTCTCCGGGAGTTTGAACCGGATGTGGATCGTGGTGCCGGTCGGTGTCGGCTCGAACTCGACGGTGTGGAGCATCTTGACCCATCCCGCCGGGGTTTGGATGATCGTCCGGTCGGTGACGTAGTCGTAGGGGCGCCAGTCGAGAATCTCCTCCACGACGGCGTCCTTGCCATGGGTGCAATGGTTGGCGGACCCGACTCCCCTCCGCCCACCGGTCGCCTCGACCTCCACCCCGGTCACCCACGGCTGCCAGGTCATTCGCTGACCGGGCTTGGTCAGGAACTCCCATGCCACCTGAGGGGGGACAGTGGTCGGGACGTCGAGGTGGACGAACGCCTCGTCCGGCTCGACCCGGAACCGGCTGCGCGATTCCTCCTCCTGCCACCGTCGCTCGAGATCGAGAGCCCAGCCAGGAACCTCGCCGATCTGGTCGTAGGTCTCCGTGTGCGATTGCATACCCAGCGCCACCGGGTCGATATCGGACACGTCGAAACACTTCTGACTGATCAAGGCATAGGCGTTAATGCCCAGCCGCTCGACCACGTCGTTCTTGAGCAGCCGGTGGATGACGATCGCGTCCAGACCCAGCAGTTCCTGTCGATCGGCCACCTCTTGGACCAGCGCAGGGCCGTGGTGGACGACAAACTTGAGATCGAGATCCGGGATCCGGACGCACGCCTCGCAGTCGCACGAGGTGGCCTGGCGCACGTCCCGCCGGCGCCGCCGGAACCCGAAGTAGCACCGTTCGATGGTGTCGAGCAGCATCGATCCGTCGATCCGCTCGGCGGGCATGAACATGAAGGCGGCGTCTCCCTCGATGCGTGACAGCCGGAAGTTGGGACGGAGGGCGATGACGATGGTGTTGAGGAGGTCGGAGAGGATGTCGTCTGCATGCTCCAACTCGACCGACGCCAGATATCGGGTGTACCCGGAGATGTCGGCGATCAGGAAGCATGTCGACTGAGCAGCGGCCACGGCTCCTCGGCGATCGGGGGTAGCAAGCACCCTACCGGTCAAGCCCCGAGGATGTTCTGGCCAGGCACGCGAGCAACCAGGCGGTCGTGCTGCCACAGCGCGCCGCCCGCCCGGCTCGCGCCACTCTGGGCTCACCCGTCGCTGTCACCGTCACGAGCAACGAATCATCGTCAGCAACATCCGGCTCGGCTCCTCGGCCAGCACCGAATGCGGCTCGCCGGCTTCCAGGTAGAGCCAGCCACCGGGCCCGAGGCGCCGACGCTCGCTCCCCCATCCGACTGTCAATTGGCCAGAGATGGCTTGAATCACGACGGGTAGGGCAGATGTGTGCTCGGTCAGTTCCTCCCCGGCATCAAAGGCAAACAGCACAAGTCGAAGCGCGCCGTCCTTGACCAGTACCCGGCTGAGTGTCCCTCCCGGAGGTATCTCGACCTCGGCCGCGAGGTCTTCGAAATAGCTCTGGGCCATGCCTTCTCCAATTCTCGTCGTACCAGCTGCAGCATCGAGGATGACACCATCGTCTCGAGCCTGGACCGGGCCGAAAGACCCCGCCGAGCCGCAAACGACCCGCGGTCGGCAGGCCGGACCACACTGGAGTCGTCGTCAAACACCACGGGTTGACACGTCGGGGACATCATCCTCCCCCGGTAGGGTGGCCCCGCAGATGCTGTCGACCCTTGCCCTCCACAAGTCGTGGGTCATCTTCGTAGGCACCTTCTTCCTCGGCGAGTCGGTAGTCCTGGCCTCGTCGGCACTCGCCGCCCAGGGTTCGTGGTCGTGGCAGGCGGTTGCTGCTTGGGCCTTCCTTGGCACCGTCGTGTCCGACACGTTCTGGTTTCGCTCCGTCGGCGCCGGTGTGGCCGGACTCGTCGATCGTCGCGACGAGGGCCGCCTCCAGGCAGCGGCCGATCGACTGGAGCGTCTGACCGGCGAACATCCCCACCGGGCGCTCCTATTCGTCAAATTCCTCTACGGAACCCGGATTGCATCGATCTCGTACATGGCGCTGCGTCGGGTGCGCCTGGCCAAGTTCGTCGGATTCGATTCGGTCGGAACCGCGCTGTGGCTGGCGGTGATGATCCCGATCGGATGGGCGATCGGCCGGGGGCTCGACCGGTTTGGGACGCGACTGCGTGAGGTCGAGTGGGCAATACTCGGCGTCGTGCTCGCCGCAGCAACTGTGAAAGGACTGAGGAGTTGGCAACAGACCCGAAAGGCGTGACTGCCGTCGTCGCCGCGTTCAACGAGGCCGACCGGATCGGCCGAGTCCTCGATGTTCTAACGAGCTACCCGGGCTTTGCCGAGGTGATCGTCGTCGATGATGGCTCCACCGACGAAACGGCCGCGGTCGCGGCACAGCATGGGGTTCGGGTCGAGAGGGTCACACCGAACCAGGGGAAGGGCCATGCCATGGACATCGGGGTCCAGGCCGCCGCCACCGATGTCATCTTCTTCGCCGACGCCGACATCATCGGACTCACGCACGAGATGATCTCCGAGACCATCCGGCCGGTCAAAGAGGGCAAATGCGAGATGTTCATCCTGATGCGCAACCGCAAGATCTACCTCCTCCACCGACTGATGGCGTTCATCCCGCTGCTGGGTGGGGAGCGGGCCCTCACCAAGCACCTCTGGACGATCCTGCCCGGCAGGTACAAGGACCGCTTCCGGATCGAGGCGGGGCTCAACTTCTACGCCATCCACTACGGAGCAGGTCTCCGGTACCGGGTTTTCAAGGGCATCTCTCAGACCGTCAAGGAAGCCAAATTCGGGTTTTGGG
>JBFHRE010000129.1:0-6638 GCA_041591895.1 Acidimicrobiia bacterium | reverse complement strand
TCGACCGGAACGCCCACCTGGTCCATCTTCCAACCCTGAGGCACAAACGTACCGAACCTCAACGCCCTCTCCTCTCTATCGAGCGGGTGCTCTCGATTGATCGTTCACCCCTGCCACGCACCGACCACCGAGTCGGCGATGAGTCCCTCGATCTCCTCCGAGGACAGGCCGAGACGCTCGGCGAGGACCTCGCGGGTGTGCTCGCCCAGCAGCGGGGCCGGATCGGCCGGCATCTCCCAGTCGGTGAACTTCATCGGGCTGGGCGTGTACCGGATCTCTCCCAGGGTGGGATGGTCATAGCTTCGGACCATCCCCCGGGCCTCGACCTGCGGATCGTTGAGAACTCCGGCAAAGTCGTTGACGGGCGCCGACGGTATGTCGAACTCGTCGAGGATGCGCACCCACTCGTCGCGGGTTCGGGTCAGAAAAGCGGTCTCGAGGACGGGGACGACGAAGCCGCGATTTGCCACGCGGGCGGCATTGTCGAGTGTCCGGGGATCATCCTTGAGGTCGGGGCGGCCGATGGCGTCGCACAGGTTCGCCCAGAACTTCTCGTCGCGGGCCGCCACCACAACATGGCCGTCGGCGGTCTCGAACGCCTGCCAGGGAACCATATGGGCGTGGGCGGTGCCCTGCCGGGTGACCTCGACACCTGTGTTGAGGTGATCGAGCGCGTCGTAGGAGAGCATCGATACCAATGAGTCCAGCATGGCGACATCCGCATGCCTCCCGCCGCCATGGAGCTCTCTCGACAGCAACGAGGCAAGCACCGACAGGCAGCAGAAGATCCCCCCGGAGATGTCCGCGATCGGGATCCCGACCCGGGAAGGAGGCCCCTCCGGCTCGCCCGTGATGGCCATGTGACCGGAATAGGCCTGGATGACGAGATCGAATGCCGCCTTGTCTCGGGCCGGCCCGTACTCGCCGAAACCGGTGACCGATACGGTGACGAGATCCGGATTCCGCCGTTCCAGGGTCTCGTGGTCGATTCCCAGGCGCTTCATGACACCGGGCCGGAAGTTGTCGATCACCACATCTGCGTGATCGGCCAGTCGGTAGAAGAGGTCGAGCCCCCGAGGGTTCTTGAGGTCGATCACGACGCTCTTCTTTCCCCGGTTCATGAACAGGTGGATCGCGCTCTCGCCGCGCAGCGGCGCTATGTTCGGATTCCGGGCGGTGTCGCCGGTGAACGGTTCGATCTTGATGACCTCTGCGCCCAGCTCGGCCAGGATGGCGCCACCGTAGGTGCCTGCGATCACCTGTCCCAGTTCGAGGACGGTGACCCCGGTCAGCATCGCAGGCATGGTGTCACCACTCCAGAGTCACGACCTGTCCTGTGCGAGCCGACTCGTCCACCGCCCGGGAGATGACCAGCACGTCGATGCCTTCCTCGCCCGTAGCGAGAATCGGATCCAGGCGATCCTGACCGACCGCATTGATGAACGCATGGGTCTCCTCCTGCATGGCGCCGAAATGCTCACCCAGTGCCCAATCGCCCGGCATGTACGAGCCGAGCAGCGCCACGTTCATGGTGGCGTCTGGCGTGTAGGGAGAGGGAATCGGTTTCCGCGAGGCGAGCATCACATCTCGATGGTCGTCCTTCACGCTCACCGTGCCCTCCCGTCCGAAGAGCTCGAAGTCCATGGTTGCAACATACGCCGGCCAGAAGTCGGGAAGCTCCCAACTCACCCCGAGGTTCGCAACGGCCCCGTCGTCGTAGGTGAGGACGCACCAGGTCGAGTCTGGGGCCCCGTACTCCTCGGAGATTCTCCCGTTCGTCGATCCGGCGGCGTACGCCGTGGTCGGCTTCTTGCCGTCGAGATACCATGTGAGCAGATCGAACAGATACGTCATCGTGTTGACCGACGGGGTCGTGGTGCCGGCCCGAGAGATCACCGCCCGTGCCACCGACTGGGCGAGGTAGATGGTCGCCTTGGCACTCGTGACCTCACCGATGTAGCCCAGGCCGATGTGCTCCTTGATCGCCAGGTAGCGGCGCCGAAAGCGTTGGGTGAAACCCGTGTAGACCCGCACCCCGTATTCGTCGGCGGCCGCCAGCAGCTTGTGTCCCTCTTCCGGCAGGATGGTGAATGGCTTTTCGATCAGCACCGTCTTGCGGGCCTGGATGGCCGCCATCGCCGGCTCGTAATGGGAGTCTTCGGTGGAAGCGATGATGACTGCGTCGATCTCGTCCCTTGTCACGATGTCGAGGGCGTCGGTGGTCACAACGTCGGCCTGGCAGGAGTCGCCCAGCCGGCTGACCTTCTCTTCGACGATGTCGCAGACCGCGAGGAAGTCGACCGAAGGATGCCGGTGGGAGATCTCGGCCCGGAGCGTTCCGATCGATCCGGCCCCGACGACTGCCACCCCGACTCCCCCATCGATATACCGACTCCTCATCAGGTCTCCTTCGTTTGACGGGCCGCTGCCCGTTCCGCCGCTTCCGCTCGGGCGATGATCGTGCGCGCCACGCGGGCGACTGCGTAGTCGACCATCCTTCCGTCCACACCGATCGAAGCCGAACCTCTCGCTTCGGCCTCCTCGAACGCCTCGAGCACCCTCCGCTGTCGAGCGACCAGGTCGGGATCGGGCGTGAACACCTCGTTGATGACCGACACCTGCGCGGGATGGATCGCCACCTTGCCGACGTAACCGAGACGGCGCGCCAGTTCTGACTCGACCCGGAGCGCTTCGAGGTTTCTGAAATCCATGAAGACAGCTTCGAATGGGTGCTCGATCCCGGCCGCCCGCGAGGCGAGCAGCACCTGGGACCGGGCCTGCATGAGGCCCGTTCCCTCCGGCGACCACTCGCAGCCGAGGTCGGCCACCAGGTCGCCCTGTTCGCCCCCGCCGAACATGACGCACTCGACCCGTTCGCTGGCAACGGCCATCTCATAGGTGTTTCGAACTCCGAGGGCGCTCTCGATCAGGGGAATGATCCCGATGCTGCCCGGCGGGTGGCGAAAGGTCATCTCGAGGGCGGTCAAGGCTCCGTCGATCCGGGTGATGATCTCGGGGTGCTCTGCCTTGGGAATGACGACACCCGCCAGTCCGGCGCTCCCGGCAGCGACCACGTCCTCCCAGATCATCCCCGTGTCCGGTCCATTGGTGCGCACGAACAGCGGTACGGGAGACTCCGGCAGGTCGCTCAGCATCTCTCGGGCCTGGGGCTTCGCATCGAGAGCTACCGCGTCCTCGAGGTCGATGATCACGGCGTCGCTTCCGGATCGAATGGCCTTCTCGATGAGATCACGCCGGTGCCCGGGCGTGAAGATCATGGATCGCAGTGCATCCATCCGTCGTCCTACTTGATCGCCATCGGATTGAGCGGGGAACCGACCGCTCTGGTGAACGGCAGCGGCGGACCGGCGAAGAAGAACTCGTACCGGCCGTCCGCGGCACAATCCTCCGCGATCGGATCCAGATCGAATATCTCTCCAAGCCACAAGCCCATGTGGTTGATGAGAATGATGTGGAGCGGCTGGAAGGTGTCGGGCGTCTCGTTGGGTCGCACCTCGAGCCCCCAGGTGTCGGTCGCGAGGGCCGCGATGTCGCGCTCTCCGATCCAGTCGACGCTGTCCAGCCCCAACCCCGGAGCATCCCCTCCGGCGTAGTCACCCCAGCGCCCGTTCGCCCTGGCCATGGTCATCGCGCCGGTGCGGACAAACACGAAATCGCCCTCTCCCACCTCCACACCTGCCATCGCCGCCGCCCGGTCGAGTTGGTCTCCGTCGATGGCGTGGCCCGGCTCGAGCCAGTCGACTCCCAGCGCCCTGGGGAGGTCGAGCAGTACCCCCCGGCCCACCATCCCATCGGCCGCCTGCTTCACAGAGCCTCGGAGAGCTCCCTTGCTCCCCACCCATTCGGCCCCGAAACCGTTGTAGATCTTGTCCTCGAAGACGACGTGGCCCATGGCGTCCCACTGCGTGCCGGACTGGAGCGGCATGATGATGAGGTCGTCCGTCCCCCGAAAGTGGCGGTCGACGCCGCCGTAGAAATCGCGGACCGACGACCCGGCGATCACGTCGGCGCCGTCCCGGATCATCAGGTGGATCGGGTTGAAACGGCCGAAAGCACCTGTCTGGGGACCCTGCTCGTCGAAAGGCAGCGCCATCGAGATCGTGGCGCCCCGCCGGACCAAGGCCGCGGCGCTCACAACGTGCTCGGCGGTGACCAGGTTGAGGGTCCCCTTCTCGTCGTCATCGCCCCACCTGCCCCAGTTGCTGTACCGCCGGCACAACTCCCGCACCGTCTCGATGGTGGGCGTCTCCGACATGGGCCAAACCTCCTCGCAATTGCGTCTCACATAATGAGACGCACGGTCGCGAACAAACCCTATCGGTGGGTCGCGACCCCTGTCAACCGATCCTCTCTCTGCTTCAGCTGGTATCAGTTGACAGCCTGTCGTTGCTCGTCATAGCCTCCTTTGCAGCCCGTCCCGCACGATGAGACGGACTAACAGATGGCGAGGGACGAGCGGCCCCGCGTAGCCTGGCAGCCGCTCTCCAGAAAGGCGCGGGACAATGGACGTCGAGTTGACACCGGAACAAGAATTGTTCCGAGCCACCGTCCGCCGGTTCTGCGAGAACGAGATCGACCGGGAGTACGTGCGGGAATGCGACCGGGCGCACCGGCCGCCTACCGACCTCTACCGCAAGCTCGGCTCCCAGGGCTGGCTCGGGATCAACATCCCGGAGGAACACGGGGGATCCGGTGGCGGCGCCGTCGAAGTCGCCATCCTGCTGGAGGAGCTCGGCCGCGCCTTCCTCGACCTGTCGTTCTGGGTCTTCCGGGCGGTCACGTGGGGTGGGCTGATGATCGGCACATACGGGACCGATCAGCACAAGCGCGAGATCCTTCCCAAAGTGGCTACCGGGGAGATGTCGGTGTGCTTCTCGCTCACGGAGCCCGATGCGGGATCGGACGCCGCCTCGATCACCCTGACCGCAGAGGAGGACGGAGACGACTACGTGCTCAACGGACAGAAAGTGTTCACATCGGGGTTCAAGGTGAGCGACATCGACGTCGTGGCAACCCGCACCTCATCGGCAGGAAAGAAGCACCACGGAATCACCAACTTCCTGGTCGACTGCCGGAGTCCCGGGCTCGTGTGGCAGCCGATCGAAACCCTCGGCCACTGGCCCCTGGGAACGGCAATGCTCTTCTTCGACGACGTGCGAGTGCCAAGGACGAACATGCTCGGCACCCTCCACGAGGGGTGGCGCGACCTCGGCGTGGGTCTGCGGTATGAACGCCTCTGCCTCTCCGCCGCCCGCACCGGGGCGGCCAAGGCGGCGCTGGCGGACGCGCTTGCCTACGCCCAGCAGCGCGAGCAGTTCGGCCGGCCGATCGCCGAGTTCCAGGCGGTGGCCCACCGGCTGGCCGAGATGCAGATGATGACCGAGATCTCAGAGATGCTGGTGTACCGGTATGCCTCCCGTCTCGACCGGGGGACGGCCACCGTGCGGGATGCCGCCATCCTCAAGCTGTATGCATGCGAGGCCTACAAGAGCGTCGCCGACATGGGGCTCCAGGTGCTGGGCGGCTACGGGTACACGATGGAGTACGACCTCCAGCGTCATTACCGCGAGTCGCGGTTGGGGGTGATCGGGGCCGGAACATCCGACATCCAGCGAAACATCATCGCCCGGACGATGGGAATCTGAGGGAGGACCGAATGGGAGTCATCACAGACGCCGCGAGAGCATGGGCCCAACAGGAGTACCCCCCCTACACGTTCCAGGTCGGCCGCACCGACATCCAGAAGTACGCCCGCGCCACAGGCGAGACGGACACGGTGCACTTCGACGCCGACGCCGCCCGGGCAGCCGGTTTTGCCGACATCGTCGCGCCTCCGTTCTTCCCGTACGTCATCCGGATGCACGCAGCCCACCTGGGGGATCGGGTGTCGCTCGAAGCGGACGGATCGGCCTCGGCAGACGTTCCGCCGCTGCCCACGACCCGGGCGATGGCGGGTGAGATCACCCTCGACCTCGGTGAACCGGTGGTGGCGGGTGACCGGATCACCGTGACCAAGAAGATCGTGGACATGTACGAGAAGGAAGGACGGAGTGGCGATCTCGTCTTCGTCACGCAGGAGTTCACGTTCACCAACCAGCGGGACGAACTGGTTGCTCGCGAGCGGTTCACAAGGATCTACCGATGACACCCGGAACCGAGATCCCGGTCATGACCCGGACACCGGACGCGGTCGACCTGTTCATGTTCAGCGCCTCGTCGTGGCTGATCCACCGAATCCACTACGACGTCCCATTCGCCGTCGAACACGACGGTCATCCCGGCCTGCTGGTCCATGGCCCACTCCAGGGTGTCTACATGGTCCAGGCGGTTCACCGCTACATGGGGCGGAAGGCCCGGCTTCGCAGCATCACCTATCGCCACCTGGCTCCCGCCTATCTGGGCGACACCCTCGATTGCGGAGGGACGGTCACCGAGGTCGACGGGCGCGAATTGAAGATCGACCTGTGGGTCCGGACAGGCGACACCGTGACCACCGCCGGGACTGCCGTCTTCGAGGTGGCCGCATGACCACCGGAGCGGTCGTCCTCGCCGAGATGCTCGACGCATACGACGTCAGTCACGTATTCCACGTCCCGGCAGTGCTGCGCCGGACACTC
>JBFHRE010000128.1:0-6663 GCA_041591895.1 Acidimicrobiia bacterium | reverse complement strand
GGCGCCCGTCGGGCGCCCTCCTCATCGTTCGAACCGACGTCTCGGATCAGGGAAGCGTCACCGGGCAGGCCGTTGCCCCACTCGTCGTGCACACGATCCGACCTTGGATCGCAGGGGAAATCGGACTGTTGGCCGCGATGTGATCGGCCAGCACCTGATCCATGATCTCCCTCGTCACCATTCGGGAGGCGACGTTGGGATACCCGTCGCCACCGTTGCCCATGAAGTCGTTGGTGGCCAGGCTGTATGTGGACGCTCCGGTCAGGTCGACCGCCGCTCCCGTGCATGACCCGTCGGTCGCCTGACGTACCGCGCCCGTCACCCGACTCCCGGCCGGCGCCGCGATGTCGTAGCTGAAGCACAGACCCGACACCTGGGCGAAACGGCCGTTGGCACCCGGCATCGAAGAGACGCCGTGCTCCAGGTAGGTCTTGAGCTCGGCCCCGCTGATCGACACCGTCACAACGACGTTTCCGAACGGCAAGACCGTCAGCACCTGCCCCCGGGTGATCGGGAATGGCGGAGGGGTGTAGGGCGGGCAGAAGTCGGTCGGGTTGTCGACCGTCGGACAGGTCAGGTTGGCCCGCAGACCACCGGCGTTGGTGATGGCGAAGTCGGTCCCGTACCGGATCCGCATCGCATCGGTGGTGGCGTTTCCAACCAGCGACTCGCACAGACGGCCATCGGCCCGTCCGCAGGAGTCGGCTCGGGGGATGAACACGGTCGAACTCCCGAGCACCGTATTGAAGATCGGGGCCAAAGCGTCCCGATACGGCTGGAGAAGAGCATCCACGTCGGGATCCGGTGTTATGGCACTCGCAGTCGGAGTGACCACGTCTACGTTTGAGCCCACCAACTTGGCCTTGCCGTTCTTGAGCCGGATGTCGAGCGAGATCCGGTTGTAGGTGAGACCCTTGGAGCGGGCTTCAGCGACCAGTTTGCCGTTGTGGGTGCCTACGTACTGGACGTCGGTGTGATCGCCCAGAACGAGGTCGAAATTGCCGACCGCGTTTGCCAGGTCGATCAATTCACCGAATGGCGCCCCGCTGGCAGCATCGAAGCCGCGCACACCCATGTGACCCACGAGTACGAACACCTGGGCGCCGGCCTTGGCGGCATCGGAACGAGCCTTGTTGGCCGCCGCCGCTGGATCGGTGATCTGGATCGTGCCGAAGCTCCCGGGAAACACGAGTGTCGGGGCTTCGGGGTTGGTGACACCGATCACTGCCACCTTGACTCCACCGACGTCGAAGACCTCGAACGGCTTCACGCCGCTGAGGCCGTTCTCCGACAAATTGGTCAGGTTGGCCGAGACATATGTGTAGTCGGCATCCGCTACCCGTGCCGCCAGGTGGGCGGTTCCCTTGTCGAAGTTGTGGTTACCGAGCCCGGCGGCATCGGTTCCCATCAGATTCTGGGCCAGGACCGCCGGCTCTTCGTCGAAGAAGTTCGACAGGGGCGGTGAAGCGCCGAAGTCGTCCCCGCCGGTGATTATCAGGGTGTTGGGATTGGCCGCCTCATCCGCTTTGAAGTACGCCGAGAGCACCGCCGCCCCGCCGACCCCGTTGATCGGATCGAGCTGGCCATGCCAGTCGGAATACTGGAGGATCTGAATCGTCTTGACCTCACCGCTGTCCCCTGGAGCCGCACCGGCCGTGGTCGGCAGCAGCCCGATAGCCAGCGCCAGGGATATCCCCAGCGTCAGCAACGGCTTTTTACGCAATCGCGTCATGGTTTCACCTCTCACCCGTGCGGCCGGTTGGCCGGTCGTTTGCCCATGAGGGGACCAGGGTCCCCGCACTCCGAGCCCGACTCTAGAGGCTGCTCCGACACCAATGTCGGCCGGAGTTGGGGTTTTCTCCCAGGACGGATGGGCGGCAAGTCGGCACAGGATTCGCCAGAATGACAGGGTGGCTGCCCCCCGCACTCAACCGATCCGAGTCGCGTTCCTCTCGTCGGAGGTCGCTCCCTGGTCGAAAACCGGGGGTCTGGCCGATGTGGCGTCGGCGTTGCCAAAGGCCCTTGGAGCAAGAGGGGCCGAGGTGGTGACCATCACCCCCCGGTACGCGTCGATTTCGGTCGAGGATCTCTCCGCCGGGACGCCTTACCCGATCGGCCGATTCCAGGTGACTCCATGGTCGTCGGACGGAGTCGTGTTCCTGGATATTCCGGGGCTCTTCGACCGGGCGACCATCTATTCCGACGCCCCCGACGAGCACCTGCGCTTTTCCGTGTTCCAGCACGCCGCCCTCGCCTGGCTCATTCAGGAGGAGTGGCGGCCGAACGTGCTCCACTGCAACGACTGGCAAACCGGACTCGTACCCGGCCTGATCACCGGGCCCTACGCCGACGAACCGGTGCTGGCCGACGTTCCCACCGTCTATACGATCCACAATCTCGGTTACCAGGGCCGGTTCTCGGACAACCTGTGGGAGGACCTGGGCTTCGGGGACCATGCGGGGCTCATCGGCGGTTCACCAGACGCCGGGTATCTCAGCTTCATGGAGACCGCCCTCATCCACGCCGACCTGGTGACGACCGTCAGCCCGACCTATGCGGCCGAGATCCAGACCCCGGAGGGCGGAGCCGGCCTCGATCGCCTCCTCCGAGCCCGAGCCGCGTCCGTAGTGGGGATCCTCAACGGAATCGACGACGAGGTGTGGAATCCGTCGACCGACCCGCTGCTCCCGTTCCGATACAGCGCCAAGAGCCTGTGGCGCAAGGAGTGGAACAAGCGCGAGCTCTTGGCCGAGCTCTCGCTCCCCTACCGCCGTGACGTCCCGGTGGTGGGGATGGTGACCAGGTTGGCCTGGCAGAAGGGGATGGAGATCATGCGGGGTCCGCTGGTCCATTTCCTGGACACGTGGGACATGCGATTCGTCCTGCTCGGTGCGGGCGAGTCTCGCTATGAGGACTTCTTCGCCTGGCTCGCCACCGCCTATCCCGACAAGGTGGCATTCCACCGCGGGTACTCCGAACGCCTGTCCCATCGGATCGAAGCCGGCTCCGACATATTCCTCATGCCGTCGTTGTACGAGCCATGCGGCCTCAACCAGATGTACTCGCTTGCCTACGGGACGGCGCCGGTGGTCCGGCGGACCGGTGGGCTGGCCGACACCGTCACCCACGTCGACGGGGACGACGGAACCGGGTTCGTGTTCGACCATTACACCGAAGACGGGCTCGGTTGGGCGTTGGGACAGGCACTCGACGCCCACACCGATCGCAACAGCTGGCAGGCGATGCAGCGACGTCAGATGTCCATCGACAACTCGTGGTCACGGCGCGCCGATGAGTATTCCGCCGCATACCGTGAGCTGATCGGGCGCAGGTAGCGCGTCGGATCAGGCGTCAGGAGCTCAGGAACCGGGCGGTAGGTAGCACGGAGTGGAAAAGTCGTACCGGGTCGATATGTCGGTCGCTATGAACTCGCCGTCGGCCTCCACCGGCGAAACGGCCCCATCTCCCAGCCGGGCGGACAGTCCGCCCTGGGCCTCGAACCGGTCCTTGTCGAGTCTGCCGACCACGCTCGCCCGAGAGACACCGAGGTTGGGATCATCGGCGTAGAGCACCGGAGGCGCCAACCCGTCGAATGACATCGATCCGACAGTGCGAGCCGCTGCCACCAGGCCACTCGGGGTGAGATCGCCCAACTCGGCGGCACGCTCGAGAATCGTCCGGGCGAGTTCGTACTGGAGGTAGCCCGCCATGAGGGACTCGGCCGGATACCGGTCCGGGAGGTTGTCCGCCAAGAGTTCAGTCACTCGGGACATCCCTTCCACCTCCCAACCCAACGGTGCCATGGCATAGGTCACGATGGCCCGCTGCGAGAGCAGGTCACCGAGCGACGTGTCGAGCAGCCGGGAGTCGAACGTGGCTGAGGGGCCCATCCACGTGCCGGAGAACCCCAGTTGGACCGAGCCGGCCACGATCGTGGCGAGGGTGATCGGATCTGACGACACCCATACGAGATCGGCGCCCGAGCGACTGATTGCGGCGATAACGGGCGATAGGTCCGCGCCGGGCGCCAACCGACCCTCGCCGTCGTACACAACGGCGATCCCGAGGGACTCGGCTGCGAATTTGGCACCGGCGGCTGCGTCCTGGCCCGAGTATCCGGGGCTCGACACCACCGCGAGCCTGGGTGCCCTCCCCTCAGACTCCCGGTATCCCTGGGCCGTCGAGGTGACGGCGTTGATCGCCTGAACACACCAGTTGGGCCCGGTCTCCATGATCGCCGAACCGATCACGGGGTCCGACCAACCGGAATACGCCGAAAACGGGATCACGATCCTCTGGTCGGCGCCCAGGCGGGATGCGAGGGCGAGCGTCGGCTCCGATCCCATCGAATGGCTGAACATCGCCACCGCCGGCATCAGAGCCTCGTACTTCTCGACATGGAGCTGCGGATCGGATTTCGTGTCGGCGATATGCAGCTCGACCGTCCGGCCGGCGATGCCGCCCTGGCGATTCAAATGGTCCCAGAAAGCGATCTGGGCGTCCACGGCATCCACCGACGAGCTGGCGAATGGGCCCGAGAGATCGGCGAGCAAACCGAGATGGATGATGTCGTCGGTGACGGTCACACCATCGGTCACGATCGACTCATCGACCGGTTCGGTATCGGAGATCGCCGGAGCGGTGGTCACCATCGACACCGGACCACTGGAAGAACCAATCGTGCTCGACGGCCGGGCACTCGTCCCGCCGTCACCGGACGTGCACCCGCCGAGGAAGACCAGCAGTAGGCCGATCGCGATCTTTCTCAACCCACCACCTCGAACTCGATCCGCCTCGACGGTTCGGAGCCCTCCTCCGGGAAGGCTTCGCCGTACCCCAAGACCGTGAGCCGATTGACAGAGACCCCCCTTGCCACGAGCTCTTCCACGACCACAGTCGCTCGCTGAAGAGAGACCTGCTGGTTCTGGGTCGCACTGCCGCCGGCGTCGGTGTGACCGGCTACGGCAACCACCACGCCCGGATGGGCATTGATCACGATCGCAAGGTCGGACAGCGTTTGCACCGAGGATTCGGACAGCTCTGCCGAACCATCCTCGAAGACCACCGGACGGTCCCCGACGAGACGCTCGATCTCCCTGGCAAGAGCACCGGCGTCGCCCCGCACCCTCAGTCGGCTCCGGACATCGGCAGATCCGACGGCGTCGAGCACGGTTGCCCGGACCGCATCGACGTAGGCGAACAGACCCGACTCGAGTCGATTGGTCGGGATGACGCCATCCAGATACAGCACATCGTCGAGGACGGTGATCGTCACGTCCCCGAAACCGGCATCCTCGAGGAGTGCTTGGAGGTCCACGGCCGCCGGCGTGGTAGTCGGGCTCGTGATCGTTGCCGCCACTGTCGTCGCCACAGACTCCTCCGACACGGTCGTCACCGGGGGTCGGTCGAGAAATGCAACCAGATCGTCGCGGAACAGCCAGAGCCCGGTGACGGTCAGCACTCCGATCGCAATCGTCGCCACTTTGATCGACGGGCCCAGCCGGGACGGCCGGAAGCTCGACGATCGGCGAAGACCCGACCACAGAGAGGAATCGCCGGCGCCGCGCGTCCGTGACCTCTTCGTCTCGGACCCCGGTTCCGGCGTCTGTTCGTACCTGCCGCGCTGGCGGCGGGACTTGCTCACCTGGACAACTCCTGACGTTCCCATCCCGGCCCGCGCCGGTTCAGTATGACAAGCCGCTCCACGGCCGCCACGTCTCTCCATCGGCACGCGAAAGGAGGGCCCGAAGGCCCTCCTTTCGAATCGACAGAATCGGTGGACTAGAAGTCCATGCCTCCACCGCCGTGCTCGTGACCGGCGCCGGCCGGCTTGTCTTCCTTCTGCTCGGCGACCAGAGCCTCGGTCGTCAGCAACAGGGCTGCGATGGATGAGGCGTTCTGGAGCGTCGAACGGGTCACCTTGGCCGGGTCGATGACGCCCGCCGCCATGAGGTCTTCGTACTTGCCGGTGGCAGCGTTGAAGCCAAAGCTCCCGCTGCCGGTCCGAACCTGCTCGACCACCACACCCGGCTCGAAGCCGGCGTTCGCGGCGATCTGCCGAAGAGGCTCCTCGATGGCGCGACGCACGATCGACCGACCGGTCTTCTCGTCGTCGTTTCCACCGCGGATCTTGTCCACGGCATCCTGGGCACGAAGCAAGGCAACTCCACCACCGGGGACGATGCCCTCCTCGACCGCGGCGCGGGTCGCCGACACGGCGTCCTCGATGCGGTGCTTCTTCTCCTTGAGCTCCACCTCGGTGGCAGCTCCAGCCTTGATCACAACCACGCCGCCCGACAGCTTGGCCAGACGCTCCTGGAGCTTCTCGCGGTCCCAGTCGGAGTCGGTGTTCTCGATCTCACGCTCGATCTGCTTGATCCGGGCCCGGACGTCAGCCTCGGTACCGGCGCCGTCAACGATCGTGGTGTTGTCCTTCGTCACGATGATCTTGCGAGCCTGGCCAAGCATGTCGACAGTGACGCCGTCGAGCTTGAGCCCGACCTCTTCGCTGATGACGGTGCCGCCGGTCAGGATCGCGATGTCCTGAAGCATGGCCTTGCGGCGGTCACCGAACCCGGGCGCCTTGACGGCGGCGGACTGGAACGTGCCGCGGATCTTGTTGACGACGAGCGTGGCCAGGGCCTCGCCCTCGACGTCCTCGGC
>JBFHRE010000127.1:0-6686 GCA_041591895.1 Acidimicrobiia bacterium | reverse complement strand
GCTCCGCGCCCCGGCCACCAGTTTTTCGAACCGGAGCGAATCGAGGCGATCGGCGTCGGCTTGGACCTGGTAACCATCGCCATGGCGAGCGATCACATCCGCCCCCAGCTCCCGTCTGAGTCCGTACACATACCCCTGGAGCGTGGCCTTGGCCGCCTCCGGTGGCTCACCCGACCAGACGTGGTCGATGAGACTGTCCTGGGAGACGGTGCGGTTGGCGCGGCTCAGCAACACGGCGAGCACCGTCTGCTGTCGCGGTCCCCCGAGTTTCAGCGAGCGGCCATCCACCGTCACCGTGAGCGGTCCGAGCACCCGGTATTGCACGTCTTCGCGTAGTTGTACGCCGTCTCCAGACGCCATGCACACCTTTTCTTCCTCATGATCCTGGCCGATGGCTCTGGGAATCCGCTGGGAACGGTCCCAGTCGCTCCCAGCCGCCTTCCAGCGACCCGCGAGCGAGGGATCGGACGATGGGGCTCATGACGGAACCGGAGCGCAGACAGATGACCGCCAAACGCCTGGTGGAGGCGGCTCAGGGTCGGGTCGAGAACCTCGATCCCGCCCAGGTGGCGATCGAACTGGAGATGGACGTGGTCCTGGTCGACCTCAGGGAGGAGGACGAACTTCGAGCCCACGGCCGGATCCCGGATTCGGTCTGGGCGCCGCGAGGGATGCTCGAATTCTGGGCCGATCCGGCGAGTCCGGATCACCGGGAGGAGTTCAATCCCGAGCGGCGACTGATCCTGTACTGCGCCACCGGGAACCGTTCGGCGCTCGCAGCCGAGACACTCGACCGGCTCGGCTTCCGGCACGTGGCCCATCTCAGAGGCGGGTTGCGGGCCTGGAAGGAGAGCGGTCGACCGGTGGAACCGTCATGAGCAACCGGCTGGGTTCGAGGCTCCAGTCCGCCCCGTCCCGGCGAGACCGAACGTCGCCTGCGTCCGCGGGCGACCGTGTTCATCTCGAAGGGAGATACACATGAGTAGACATAGGAAGCTGGCAGCACTCCTCGCACTGGTGCTGCTCTGGAGCGCCGGAGCGGCGCTGGCCATGCCCACCTCCTTCGGACCGTGGAGTAGCCCGGTGCGGGTGGAGTCGATACCGGGTACCCCCGCCGACTTCAACGGTCCGGGTCTCGATGGCTGTCCGTTCATCTCGAGGGACGGCAAGTCCTTTTACATGGCCTCGGATCGGAGTGGAGAGGGTGCGCAAGGAGGAATCGACATCTGGGTCTCGACCAGGGCGAGCGTCAACGACCCTTGGGGGTCACCTGTGAACGTCGGACCGCCGGTCAATTCGGCCGCCAACGACTTCTGTCCCACAATCGCAAGGGACGGCCACACGTTCTTCTTCGTCAGCAACCGTGGTGGCGGTTGCGGCGGGGACGACATCTACACCGCCCGACTGAAGACCCCGACCGGCTTCGAGAATGTCAGCAACCTCGGGTGTGCCGTGAACAGCGCAGCAAACGAGGCGAGCCCATTCCCGCTGCCACAGTCCACGACCGGCCCCGTGCTCTACTTCTCGAGCACTCGTCCCGGCGGGTTTGACCTGGCAGACGCTGGTGCAGCCGCCGGCGATTCCGACATCTACGTGAGTCACTCGCACGGTGGCGTTTATGGATCGCCGGTGCTTGTAGCAGGCGTGAACTCGGCGTCGGTCGACGGGCAGCCAAACTTGCGTCGTGACGGCTTGGAGATCTTCTTCTTCAGTAACCGTTCCGGCGCACTCGGGAACGACATCTACTCGGCGCTGCGTCCGTCCACGGCGGTGGGGTTCGAGACGCCGGTGAATCTGACGACCATCAATAGCGACGCATCGGAAACCCGGCCATCAATCTCCTGGGACGGGACGACCCTCTACTTCGGATCGAACAGAACGGGAGGCGACGGTGGGGCCGACCACTATGTCACGACCCGAGCCGTCGGGGGGTGATGAGCAGGAGAAGGGGAGGGAGATGGGCGATCGAATGACATCCTGGGTTCTCGCGAAGAGAGCTGACCTCGACTTCCGGTGGCAACCGGCCGAGAGGTGGCGGAGGCCTCGGCCACGACAGCCGAGGCGAGGCCGACGCCGGATCAGATGGTGGGCGCTGCTTGCCGGCCCCAGCGACCGTGCCCGCCCTCGCCTAGCCGCCCAGGGAGAAGGGAGTGGTCACGTCAGCTTCCGAACATGCCCTTGAGTTTGTCGGCGGCGTCACCGATCGCGTCACCGATCGAGTCGGCGTTCCCGGACAGGAATCCGTCGATCTGACTCGCGATGGGCGCAGGCAGTTTGTCCTTTAGAAAGTCGATGGCGGCTGTGGCGGCGCCGCGGGCTTTGTCGGCCGGAAGGCCTGTCTTCTCGGAAATAGCGGCGATGAGTTCGTCCATGGGCGGTTGCTCCCTTCGTTCGATCACCCGAAACGAATCACAGGTGATTAGACCCGGGTTTTCTGCTTACAATCAGAACCTAGCACCCGGGTTTAGGAGGAATGTCGGATGGCGATGTCGGACGAGCACAAGGCAGCAATCGCCCGAGGACGGGAAGAGTCCCGGGCAATCAAGGCATATCTGGAGACGGTCGCCGATCGAAAGCCGGGCCGCCCGGTCACCGTTCAGTCGGTCACCGAGAAGCTCAACCGGATCGAAGCCAAGCTGGCCGGCGAAGGCGATCCGCTGAAACGTCTCGAACTCGTCCAATCGCGACTCGACGCCGAGGATCAGTTGAGGTCATTGGAGGTCTCCGTCGACGTGGATGCGCTCGAATCAGACTTCGTCAAGCACGCAGCGTCCTATTCGGACCGCAAGGGGATTTCGTACAGCGCGTGGCGGGAGGCCGGAGTGTCTGCACCGGTGCTCAAGAAAGCCGGGATCGCCCGCACCAGGCGCGGCTGACTCAGTCCCAACCCAATTCGTGGAGCCGGCGATCGTCTATTCCCAGGTGATGGGCGAGTTCGTGCAACACCGTCTTGCGAATCTCGGCGATCAGCTCGTTCTTGGAGAGTTCCAAATCGAGGTGCGGTTGCCGGAAAATGGTGATCTGATCGGGCATCGCCCCCCAGTAATCCCCTGAACGTTCGAGCAGACTGACTCCGTCGTACAAACCAAGCAACCCCTCGCCGTGCGGATCCTGATCGGGGGTAGGCCGCTCCTCCACGACCACCATCAGGTTGTCGATCTTTTCGAGCACCCATTCGGGGAGAGTGTCGAGAACCTCGTCGACAACGGCTTCGAACTCACGTCGTTTCATGACCGGAATTGAACCATGTCCCGGAGCGACACGGGGGTGGGGGACTTTCGACTCTGGACAGGGTTGCGCACTCTGCTCGCGTAGGGGGCGTCGAAGGAGGTCGATGTGGCAATGATCGACACATCTCCTGAGCGTCGCAGGGGTGCGACCTGGAAGGTGGCGGAATGGGTATTCGGGCTCGGCGGAGCGATCACGACTTTCATGGGCGTGTTCATACTGCTGGGTCCCGAAACAGAGTATGTCGGGTTGGGTGGCGACTGGTCGTGGCGGATCGGAGACGTATCCACCGCATGGACGGTGGGTCTGATCTTGGGGGGACTGGTTCTTCTCGCTGTGGCGTACTACCTGGTCGTCGAAGGGCGTCGCCGGACCGCGGTGCCGCCGACCCCGTTCACGGATCTCGCGGTTCATCTCGGTGTGTTCTTCCTCGTGAACGCCTTTGTCTGGGTCCAGGACTTCGCCCTCGGCGGCGGGTTGGACTACGCCTTCTGGATGACGATCCCGTGGGCGGTCGGGCTCGCGCTCCACGGCTACATCTATTGGCTGAGAGGGCGGGAGGTTGTTCCGGTCCCGGTCGAGGAGGGGCGGAGCAGCAAGGAGCTACTCCACCACTGACCATGGTGGGACCGGTTCCACGCCACACCTCCGCGGGACCGGTACCCGGGCCACGGAGGTGCTGGGGCTCGATTCCGGTGCCCGTTGGGACCTTCGGCCCTGGACCCGGGAACCACCGACGGGTTGCGTGAAACGTCGAGGAGCAAAGGTGGCCCACATGCATCCAGAGCCGCATCACAGAAGCAGCATGGTGAAGACCGGTGAGCGGTATGTAGGACTCGGGTTGGCGGTGTTGGGTTTTGCTGGCGTCTTCATCCTCTTCGGACCGGAGGCGCTGGCGCTGGGCGCGATCGCGCTGCTGGTGATCACCGCCCGTCGACGGGTAGAGGTGAAGGGAGCCCGGTCAACGAATCTCTGGATGCATGCCGGTGTGTTCGTCGTCGTCAACACCTACCTGGTGGGTCGGGACCTCGTGTCCGGCGAGGGTGTCGGTGTCGCCCTCTGGGTGATCGTGATTTGGGGCATCGCCCTGGCGATCCATGCGCACCGCGTGGTGTGGGCGATAGGTGGCGCCGATCCGGCGCCGCGGGTGGAGGAAGCACGGAGTCGGGAACGACTCCGCCTCTGAAAACCATCGGGCCCGGCGTAAGGGGGCATAAGCCGGGTTGACGATGGGGTGAGAGCAGGGGGGCGCAGGACGAACCTGCGCCCCCCTGGACATGCATAGAAGAGCCGGCCGTTTCGGCGACACAGGAAGGAGATGGGAATGATCGAAAGTCACGAATATCGGGTCGAACTGACCGGGACCAGCTTGAAGACAGGTGAGTTGACCGCCCCTCAGGACCGCCTCCCCGAGTTGACGGTGGCTTCGCCGCCCGAGTTCGGCGGCCCCGACGCGGTCTGGAGCCCGGAGCATCTCTTCGTGGCGGCTCTGTCGGCATGTCTGATGACGACGTTCCGGGCGATAGCCGCCAACTCCAAGCTCGAGGTCGTGGAGTACTCGGACGCCGCCGTCGGTCACCTCGTACGGGCCGACGATGGCATGTATCTCATGGAGTCCGTCGTGCTGCGGCCCCGGGTGGTCGTCGATGACCGGGAGAAGGTCGACAGGGCCCACCGACTGCTGGAGAAGGCGGAACGGGCGTGCTTGATCAGCCGCTCGGTGAGCTGCGCCGTCACATTGGAGTCGACCGTGGAAGCGGCGGCACCGGCACTTCGCTGACGGGCGGGACGGTTCAGGTCTCCCGGTAGATCGCCCACACCTTCTTGACGGGTGAGAGCGCCTTCCAGGTGCCCCGGCTGTGCTGCGGGGCGATGACCAGGTCTCCCGGTCCCACCTGATTGACGGTCCCGTCTTCAGAGGTGATCTCGATTTCGCCTTCCAGGATGAACATGACCTCATGGAACTCGGTCAGTTCCATCTCGCCTTCTTCCGGATCCCGCTTCCAGAATCCGACGGCAAACCTGCCGTCGGCCGCCCGGTGTTCGATGGTCTCGAACGCTGGTGGCCTCGGGTTGTCGGCCTCCTGAGGGATCTCGCCCCAGGCGATCGCCGCATCTGCCTTGACGACGCGGATCTGGTCGCCCATCAGCGGGTCACCGGCTCGCCGGTCCGACCGAGCTGTTCGATCAGGTCGGCTGCCTTGTGGGTCCCCGGGTTGGCCCGGTGCCGTTCTCCGATCGACGCCATCCGGCCCCGGAGGTCCGTGTCGGCGAGCAGACGATCCACCGCACCGCGCAGCTGCTCGGGCTCGAACGTGTACGTGGGGATGCGGACGCCGTACCCGGTCTCGTCGAGGCGCTGGGCGTTGTCGTACTGATCCCAGAACAGCGGCAGCGCCACCATCGGCTTGCCGAAGTAGAAGCCCTCCGTGGTGGTGTTGTTCCCGCCGTGGGTGATGATCAAGTCGACCATCGGCAGGATCGACGTCTGGGGGAGGAACTCCTCGCCCCACATGTTGTCTGCGAGTTCGTACTCGGTGTGCTGTGGGCCCCGGGACACGATGTAGCGGTGGGGAGTCTCGCCCAGGGCGGCCACGATCGACTTCATCAGGTCCACGTCGGCCGAGCCGAGACTTCCCAGCGACAGATAGACCAACGCCCCGTCGCCGCGGAGTGCATCGGGCAGTTCGAAGGTGGCGTCGGTGGTGCGGACGCAGGTCTCCAACCGGTGCCAGGTGGGAGCCAGCGGGTTCTGACGCCGATAGTCGGCCTCGGACGGGTAGAGATACATGTTGAGGAACGGCGACTCGTGGATGAACTCCAGGTCGGGCAGTCCGGCCGCACCCTGTTCGCGGACGAACTGGTCGTAATCGCTCCACAGGTCGCGGTGGGTGCGCTCGTATTCGGCCCGGAACTCGTCCCACCCGGAGCGGTCGCTCTCGGGGTATCCGGAGAACACCGGGGCCAGGGCCGGATCCTTCAACTCCAGTGGATTGCAACTGACGATTCGCGCCCATGGCTTGCCGGCGGTGGTGACGGCAGGAAAGCAGAGGACGTTGTCTTCCACGATCACATCGGGCTGCAGTTCCTCGAACAATCCCTCGAGCCGGGGCTGGCAATAGCGGGCGCCGTCGAGCAGCGCCCCCCAGGTGGGCTTGATGAACGAGTCGAGTTGCTCGATGGTCGGCTTGCGGAACTCGGGGGAGGTGTCGCGGATGAAGTCCTTCCAGAACTGGCCGACTTCCTGCTCTTCCTCCGGAGGTTCGGCCAGGCCCACGAGGGCCTCTTCGAACCCGAGCGGCTCCAAGGTTCCCTCGTAGCTCGGCTCGGCGGCGAAGACCACCCGGTGTCCCCGCTCGCGAAGCACGTTCCCGATTCCCACGCAGTTGTTGGTGGGCCCGTAGGCGGCCTCGGGGAAGAAAACGACGGTCAATTGGTCGGACATCACACCTCCATGG
>JBFHRE010000126.1:0-6706 GCA_041591895.1 Acidimicrobiia bacterium | reverse complement strand
GCCATGTCCGCGGTGCACCCGGCCCGGATGGCCGCCAGCGCGCCCGAGCCGCCGTCCTCCTCGGCGGGAACGGTCACGACTACGAGATCTCCGTTGAGGTCCGAGCCGCTCTCGAGCACGACCCTCACCGCCTCGAGCATCGCGACCACGCCCCCCTTCATGTCACAGGCTCCCCTTCCGTAGAGCAAACCGTCCGCGACGTGCGGCTCCCACGGAGGCGTCTCCCAGGTGGCCGGATCTCCGGTGGGCACCACATCGATGTGACCGAGAAGCATCCGGGTTGGGCCGGGCCGCCCGGACGAGTACCGCCCCACCACCACCGGCAGGTCCGTTCTCGGAACCTCGATCCCGGGGAAGTCGGGATCGGAAGCTAGTTGCTCGGGGTCGGTTTCGATGACCTCTACCGAGAGCGTCGCCTCCTCCATGAGCATGGCCATCCGCTCCTGGACGCGGCGCTCGGTTCCCGTCACGGACGGGATCGAAACCACGTCCTGAAGGTCCTCGACTATCCGATCGCGATCGACTTGCACTGATACCTCCGCGCCGGAGGACCGTAGCCGGTCCGGCGGACCGGGCGAGCAGGATTCATGTGAACCGTTCGAGCACCACTCGAACCCAAGGCACCACGGTCAGCGCGGGCCATTCGTCGGCGGCCACCCACGCCACATCGACGGTGCTGCCGTTTGCCTCAATGATCGGATCTCCAGTCGCCCGAACCCGGTACACCACTTGAACATGATGCATCGCAGGGATGGCACGCCACGCCTCGAACAGAGTGGACTCGACGTGGATCAGTTCGGCGGCCTCCACCGTGAGTCCCGTTTCCTCCTCGAACTCCCGATGGAGGGTTTCGAGCGGTGACTCACCCCAAGCCATCCCGCCGCCCGGCAGCATCCACTGCCCTGCGTAGGGGTCATGGGCGTAGATCTGGACCAGCAACACCGACCCGGCGCGGTCCTCACACAGACCGTAGGCACCGACCCGGAATCGACCCGGCCCTGTCATCCCGGCTTGTCATCCCCGCCGAATCGGACGGGTGAGGCAGGTCGGGCCGCCACTCCCGTTCAGGCAGATCTCGTCGCCCTCGAACGTGTGCACCTCGATCCCGAGAGAACGGAGGGCACCTGCTGTCTCCGTGTTCCCTTCGAGCATGACCACCACGCCCGGCCGGATGGTCAGGATGTTGCAGCCCAGCGTCGGGATCTCTTCGTCCGCGATCCCCAGCATCCGGACGCCGAGCTCGAGCATCAGTTCATACAGACCGACCGGGAGCCGTTTGGCCTCGACCACCGCAAGGTCGTCGAGGATGGGCGACACCACCGACAGCAGGTGGAGACACTCTGCCGGACCGGCGTCGTACGGGACGTCGAATACCTGGACCGACTCATCCAACCAGTGCGAGAGCTGCTCGATCCCGGAACGGTTCGTCCGCAGCGACCGACCCACGCACACCACGTCCTCGGTGAGCCAGAAGACATCACCACCATCCACCGTGCCGGGGGCTTCGATCCGTCCGAGGATCGGAATGCCGTGCTCCTCGTACCACCCTCCCTGGAGATCCTCCTCGCCGCGCCGATTCGCTTTTCCCGATCGCAGCAGGATCGCTCCTCGATCGGTCACGAGGGACGGGTCGTACTGGTACACGAGGTCGGGACTCGAATTCTCCCGGCCGAGTTCGTGAACCGTGACCCGGAGATCGGCCAGCAGATCGACGAAGGCCGAAAACTCCTTCTCGGCCCGGGCGATATCGACGGTTCTGAGGAAGCCGTGGTCGGGGTTGTCGAACGCGCGGCCAAACGCGGCACCTGGCCGCTTGACGAGCACGTGCTCGAGCGAAGCCACCATCGAACTCACGCCGTACGGGATCACTCGCCGATCGTATCCCCCGGGGTTCCCCGATGCCGAAATCAGGGTGACTCCCGATGCAGTTCGGGCTCGAACACGTCGATACTGAGAGCATGAACCCGATCACCAAGACCCTCGAGGCTGCCGAGCGGGTGGCCGTGGCGACACCGCCGCAACGCAATCGATACGTTGACCTGCTCAGGGCGCTGTCGATTCTCGTCGTCGTGTACGGACACTGGCTCATGGCTGCGCCCGCAGTGGTGAACGGAGAAATCCGGATCGGGCACGCGCTCACCGACATCCCATGGACTAGGGGCCTCACCTGGGTCCTGCAGGTGATGCCGGTCTTCTTCTTTGTTGGCGGGTACTCGAACGCCCTCGGCCTGCGCGCATCGCGGAGGAAGGCAACCCCCTACGGCAAGTGGCTCAACGATCGGCTGCGGCGGCTGATCATCCCCGTGCTCCCGGTCCTCGCCTTGTGGGCTCCAGGCGCCTGGCTGGCCGTGACGACCGGAGTCGACACCGAGTTGGTGAGAGTCGGTTCGCAGGCAGCCCTGGTCCCCGTGTGGTTCCTCGCCACATACGTGCTCATCGTCGCGGTCGCCCCGCTGACGCTGGCGATGTGGGAGCGGATGGGCTGGTGGTCGTTCGCGGTCTTCGCCGGTGCCGCCGGCCTGGTGGACGTGCTCTACCTCGGTTACGGGGTCGATCCGGTTCGCTGGCTCAATTACATCTTCGTTTGGAACGCCGTCCACGTCCTCGGGTACGCCTGGGCAGACGGCAGGATCGGCGACACCGGCCGCCGGGCGATGATCGCCATCGCCGGATTCACCACGCTGGCGACGTTGATCGTGCTCGGGCCCTACCCGGTCTCGATGGTGGGCTTTGCCGGCTCGACTGTCACCAACTCGAATCCGCCCAAGGTGACCTTGGTTGCTCTCGGCGTGTTCCAGTTCGGCCTCGCCATGGTGCTCGAGAAGGTCGCCCAGCGACGCCTCGACCGGCTTTCGACATGGACCAAGGTCGTAGCGGTCAACGGTTCGATCATGACCCTCTATCTGTGGCATCTCACGGCAATGGTCGCCATCGTCGGGCTGCTGCTCCTGGGCGGCGGGTTTGGTCTCGGACTCGCCGTCGGCACCGTCTCGTGGTGGCTCACGAGACCGCTCTGGCTGGCTTTCATGACCCTCGTGACGCTGCCGTTCCTGATCGGTTTCGGAAAATTCGAACGGCCTCGAACGGACAACCGGCCGGCGCCACCGGTCTGGAAGCCGGTGATGGCCACGCTCGCCGCCTGCGCCGGGCTCGGCCTACTAGCCGCCCGGGGCATCGCGGACGCCGATGGGCTCAACGTGGTCGCATTGATGCTGCCGTTGGCGGGCGTGGTGGCGGGCGGCGTCGTAGGCGCCGGGCGCTGGGAACAGCGGCAACGGGCGCTGAGGTCCGACTGACGCCGCAGCCCGACTCAGTGCGACCTTGTGGCCTCCGTCAAACGCTCGGCGACCGTTCGCAGGATCTTGACGGCCACCTTCGGGTTGTCATCCATGATCGCCGCCAATTCCCCCCTGCTCATGAGCAGCGCACTGACGAACGTCTGTGCCTGCACGGTGGCATTGCGCGGCAGGTCGGTCACGATGCTCATCTCGCCGACGACGTCGCCGGCTGCGAGGTCGGCGATCTTGCGTCCGTTTCTCCGCACCGTGGCCTTACCGTCGAGGATGACCATGGCCTCCAAGCCGCGCTCGCCTTCTCGAGTGAGGAACTCTCGAGGGCCATATTCCACCTCGGTCACGCTCCGAGCCAGCTCGCCAAGCTCCTTCTTCGAGAGACCGGCGAACAGCGGCACGGATGCCAGGACATCCACCTTGTCCGAGTGACGCTTGAGCAATGCCATACCCGACCTTTCCGGATCCAGTGTCGCCGAACCCTACCAACCGGCCGCGGTCGGAGGTCGCCTGGTCGACCGGTCGAACTCGGATTTCCCTTGGTCGATAGGTCGATGGCCCATACTTGATCCGAGGCGTGAGACGAGGAGGAACCATGGACGCCATTCTGCGATTGATCCACATCGGCGATGCGTTCGTCTGGGCAGGCGGGGCCATCTTCATGGCCATGTTCGTGACCCCGGCCGCCAATGCCGCCGGACCGGCCGCCGGGCCGTTCATGGGAGCCCTGGCTCTGAGAACCAAGCTGACCGAGATCATGACCGCCGCTTCGATCCTCACCGTCGGCAGCGGACTCTGGTTGTGGATTCGGCGATACGGAGCGACCACCCCTACGGGATATCGGGGCGTTGCGATCTCGATCGGCGCCGTCGCCGGGATCGCGGCCTTGGTCGTCGGCGTAACCCGGCAGCGGTCGACGATCATGTCGATGAGAGCACTCCTGACCGAGGTCGGCGCCGGCCCGCCGAACGAGGATCAGGCCGGTCGTCTGATGGGGGTCAGGGCGCAAATGATGCGCCTGGGAAACATCCTCGCCGTGCTGGTGTCGGTGGCAATCGCCGGGATGGCAATCGGCGGCTGAACCCGAACCACGCCGATTGTCGCCGTTTCGAGATCAGCTGACCTCGGTCAGCCGGCCGGTGTCGACGTCATAGACGAACGCCCGAATCTCACCTCTGGCAAAAGGACTCTTTCGGAGGGCGGCGAGCGAGCGGCGAACCCCGCTCTCGACGTCGTCGAACGATCCGATGTCGAACGACGGTCGGCGGCCGGTCAGGTCGGACACGGTCCTCCGCACCTTGGTTTCTTCGAGACCCTCGAGACCGCATTTCGTGTGGCCCACCACCATCACGGACTCGGTGCCTAGCAAGTGCTGGGAGAGCAGCAGGCTGCGGATGGTGTCCTCGGTGACCACGGCGCCGGCGTTGCGAAGCACGTGCGCCTCTCCGGGCTGGATCCCGACCATGTCTTCGACCTTGATCCGAGCGTCCATACACGTCAACACCGCCACCTTCCGGCGAGGCTGCGGCGGCATCCCCGGCCGCGCCAGACGGTCGGCATTGGCGTTGTTCCATGCGAGCAATTCGTCGATCACCGATGTCACACCGGCCTCCTTCGTTTGGATGAGATGAGTCCGGTGTCAAACCCGGACAGATGTAACCCACCGGCAAAACGGGCATGTTCGATCTTCAGACACCGATCCTGCACCACCTCCAGACCGGCATCCCGAGCCGTGGCGGCGGCATCTTCATGCCGCAGTCCCAGCTGGAACCAGACCACTCGCGCCCCCACTGCGATCGCTTCGTCGACCACTCCGGGCAGATCGGCCTGCCGCCGGAACACGTCCACGATGTCGGGGGTCTCGGGCAGATCCGCCAGGCTGGGGTAGCACTTCCGGCCAAGTACCTCGTCGTACATCGGATTGACGGGATACACCCGGTATGGGGTCTTGACGAGATAGGTCGCCACGAAATTGGAAGAGCGCAGCGGGTTCGCCGACACCCCGACCAGGGCGACGGAGCGAGCGGTGAGCAGGATCCGCAGCCGATCTCGAGCAGTCGGATCGCCCTCGAGGACCTTCATCTTCCGCCTTCTGCAGCTGCTGTCAGTGCCTGGTCGAGGTCCCACAAGATGTCTTCGACGTCTTCGATCCCGACCGAGATCCGGATCATGTCGTCCCCGACGCCGGATGCGGCCCGCTCTCCGGGCGGTACCTGCTGATGAGTGGTGGACGCCGGATGGATCACGAGCGTCTTCGCATCTCCGACATTGGCGAGATGGCTCGCGAGCTCGACCGCCGCGATGAACCGGACCCCCGACTCGAATCCGCCCTTCAGACCGAAGGTGAAGACGGCTCCCGGGCCTTCGGGGGTGTACTTGTCCGCCAATCCCCGGTTGTCGGGGTCGAGTGGGTAGCTCACCCAGGCCACCCGGTCGTCGGCAGCCAGGAACTCGGCAACAAGCCGGGCGTTCTCGACGTGTTTCGCCATCCGGAGCGGCAGCGTCTCGAGACCAAGCAGCAGGAGGAAGGCATTGAACGGCGAGAGCGCCGCACCGATGTCACGGAGGAGTTCTGTTCGGGCTTTGGTGAGGTATCCGAACTCCCGGAAGTTCTCCCAGAACCGAAGGCCGTGATAGGCCGGCGATGGCTCGGTCATCACCGGATGGCGGCCGTTGTCGTACGGGAACCGCCCCGACTCGACGATCACGCCGGCTATCGCCACTCCGTGACCGCCGAGGAACTTGGTGGCCGAGTGCACCACGATGTCGGCTCCCCACTCGATCGGACGGCACAGGTAGGGCGTTGCGAACGTGTTGTCGATCATCAGCGGCACGCCGTTGTCGTGGGCCACTCCAGCTACCGCTTCGATGTCGAGGACCTCACCCCTCGGATTCCCGATCGTTTCCCCGTACAACAGCTTCGTGTCATCGGTCAGCGCCCGGGCAAACGCCTCCGGCGTGGGATCGACAAACGTGACGTCGATCCCCATGCGTCGCAATGTGACGTCGAACTGGGTGAAGGTTCCTCCGTAGAGATTGCGGGCGGCGACGACATGGTCACCGTTCCGACAGAGGGTGAGGATGGCGACGATCTGAGCGGCCTGGCCCGATGCAGTCGCCACCGCACCCAGGCCCCCTTCCAGCGACGCCATCCGCTCCTCGAAGGCGGCCGTGGTCGGGTTCCCGATCCGGGTGTAGATGTTGCCGTAGGTCTGGAGGGCGAACAGGTCGGCGGCGGTTTGAGCATCTTCGAACACGAACGAGGTGGTGGCATAGATGGGCTGGGCCCTCGCCCCCGTCTCGGGATCGGGACGCTGCCCCGCGTGCAGAGCCCGGGTGGCGAAACCGAAGTCGTGTTGACCGCCCATCGCCGCAGGGTAACCCGCCCGAGAACCTGCCAGTCCGGACGCGAAGGG
>JBFHRE010000125.1:0-6716 GCA_041591895.1 Acidimicrobiia bacterium | reverse complement strand
GAGGCGATGGCTGCCATTCCGCTCGAGATGGTCGAGGACGTCGCACTGATCGGCCCGCCCGACAAAATCAAGGCCGACCTCGAGCGCTGGAGCGCGACCGTGGTCACTTCCCTGCTCCTGCAGGGTCCGCCTGAACTGCTCCGCGCCGTGGCCGAGATCGCCCGGAGCTGACCATTTTGGGCCAGGCGTTCGCCGTAGCCGTGGGGTCGGTTCTGTTGGTTTCGGTGCTGGCCGACGTCGTCAACACCCTGGTTGCGACCCACAGCGCCCGGCAGCACCTGGTCGACAGCCTGCTCGCACCTCGCGGATTCTGGCGTCACGAGATCGGCCACAAGTTGGATCACCATCTGCACGAGTCGGAGGAGGTGGGGGAGTGACGGATCGCCGTGTCTTCCAGGTCGCGGTCCCGTCAGACATGGGTCGAAGCCCCGTCCTGTGGGCGGCGCGGGCGGTGTTCGCCCAGGCGGGTTGGGTCGAAGGCGAAGCCGGCGAGGCGGTGGTGGCTGCGATGGCAGGATGCGAGGACGTGGTCGGCGCCCCAGGGGTGTATATCTCGCCGCCGCTGGATTCGCCGGGGTTCGTCGAACGGATGGAGCCCGCCGCCGGAAGGCTTCTGGTCGTGGGCGCATCAGGGATGGGTGGATGGGCTCCGGCGCAAGCTGCGCGACTTCGGGGAGCCGAGGTGCTCCAACTGGCCCACGTCGACCCGAGGCTCGAGGTGGCTGGTGACGTAATGGCGTCGATTCAGGTGCTGGCTCGTGTCACCGATCGGATCCGGGCGCTGGTGGCCCGGCTCTGAGACCGTTGCGGCTCAGGACATCCGATCACGCCGGGCCTGGAGCAACTCGGCGGCTCGCTCCAGTGTGATCCCCTCGGGGCTGTCGCTCTTGCGGAGGGAGGCGTTCACGACCCCGTCGGTCACGTACGGTCCGTAGCGACCGTTGCGCACCGTCACCGGCTTCTTGGACACCGGATCCTCCCCGAGTTCCTTGAGAGGACCCGCCGAGGCCCGCTGCTGGCCACGGCGTCGTGGCGGTTCCGCGAGGAGAGCGAGCGCCTCTTCCCGGGTGACGGTGAACAGCTGCTCCTCCGACTCCAACGATCGACGGTCGGTTCCCCGCTGGATGTACGGCCCGTAGCGACCGTTGAGCGCCTCGATCGGAGCCCCGTCGTCGTCGGCCCCGACGATCCGGGGTAAGGACAGCAACTTGAGGGCGTCGTCCAGGGAAAGCGCATCGGGATCCATGGACTTGAGGAGGCTGGCGCGCTTGGGCTTGGTCTTGGAGCCGTCTTCCTGCTCGCCGAGTTGGACGTAGGGGCCGAACCGTCCGGTGCGGGCGAGCACCGTGAGGCCGGAGTCGGGGTCGGTGCCGAGAATCTTGTCGCCTTTGCCCTGGCTTTCGATCAGGTCCGTCGCAACTTCGATCGTCAACTCGTCGGGAGCCACGTCGTCGGGGATCGACCCCCGATCCTCGCCCCGCTCGACGTAGGGGCCATAGCGGCCCACTCTGGCCACGATCTCGCGACCCTGGTCGTCCTCGCCGATCGGGATCGAGTTGATGGCGCGGGCATCGATCGACCCGAGCCGCTCCTCGATGGTGGCCTTGAGCCCGGAGTCGCCCAGGTAGAAGCGGGTCAGCCAGGGGACCCGGTCTTCCTCGCCGGAAGCGATCCGGTCGAGGTCGTCTTCCATCCTGGCGGTGAATTCGTAGTCGACCAGGTTGGGGAAGCTCTGCTCGAGAAGTGTGACCACGGCGAACGCGGTGAAGGTCGGGACGAGGGCCTGTCCCTTTTTGAAGACATATCCGGCGTCCTGGATCCGGGTCATGATCGAGGCATAGGTGGACGGGCGCCCTACCCCGAGTTCTTCCAGGCGTTGTACCAGGGAGGCTTCGTTGTAGCGGCGGGGAGGCTGTGTGTCGTGGCCGGCGGTGTCGATTGCTACCAGCGTGACGTCGTCGCCCTCGGACATCGGTGGGAGTGGATGTTCCGAGTCGTCGGTATCCGCGTCGGGGTCGTCGATCGACTCCACGTAGACCTTGAGGAACCCGGGGAACCTGATCACCCGGCCGGAAGCAGAGAATTCGGTCTGGCGTCCATCGTCTGTCGTCGCCGCCAGCCGGACCGACATCTGCTCGCCCTTGGCGTCGGGCATCTGTGAGGCGAGCGTCCTCTTCCAGATCAGTTCGTACAGGCGCGACTCGTCGCTGCCCATCTCGCGGGCCACCTGGGCGGGTGTCTTCCACGTCTCGCCGGCCGGCCGGATTGCCTCATGGGCTTCCTGGGCGTTCTTCGACTTGCTGGTGTACGTCCGTGGCTTGTCGGGCAGGTACTCGGTGCCGTACTGCTTCGAGATCTCGGCCCGGGCGGTGGCGATGGCCGATTCGGACAGGGTCACCGAGTCGGTTCGCATATACGTGATGTATCCGTTCTCGTACAGCCTCTGGGCCACGGACATGGTCCGGTTGGCCGCGAACCGGAGCTTCCGTGACGCCTCCTGTTGGAGGGTGGAGGTCCGGAAGGGAGCGTATGGACGCCGGGTGTACGGCTTGGTCTCCGTGCTGGTGACGCGGAACGAGCTCCCCGAGAGCGAGGTCGCGAGCCGACCGGCGGCTTCCTCGTCCAGGACCAGTACCTGTTCGGCTCGGCCGCCGGTGGAGTCGAAATCGCGACCGGAGGCGACACGCTGGCCGTCGACCGAGAGCAGGAGGGCGGAGAACTGTGGCGTCTCGCCCGGCTTCTCGAGCACGGCGGTCAGGTCCCAGTAGTTGGCCGATCGGAATGCCATTCGCTCCCGCTCGCGTTCGACCACGATCCGGACCGCTACCGACTGAACGCGCCCGGCGGACAGGCCGCGAGAGACTTTGAGCCAGAGGACCCGGGAGACGTCGTAACCGACGAGGCGGTCGAGGATTCGCCTTGCTTCTTGAGCGTCCACGAGGCGCGTGTCCAAGTCTCGAGGGTTGTCGAACGCCTCGCGGATGGCGTGTTCCGTGATTTCGTGGAACACCATCCGCTTGACGGGGATCTTTGGCTTGATAACCTCGGCGAGGTGCCAGGCGATGGCCTCGCCTTCGCGGTCCTCGTCGGTGGCGAGGAACAGCTGGTCGGCCTCGGCCACCAGTTGTCTCAGCTTCTTGACCCGGTCGCGGGCGCGGCCGGACACGACGTAGACCGGCTCGAAACCCGAGTCGACATCCACCGCCAGGTAGGCCCATGGCTCCTTCCGGTACTTCTCCGGGAGGTCTTTGGCCGACCCTGGCAGGTCGCGGACATGACCCATCGAGGCCTCGACGACGACTTCGCCATCGACGACGCCGCGCAGGAACTGACCGATTGACTTGGCTTTCGTCGGTGACTCGACGATGACCACTGACTTGGACACGACACGACAAGCTACGGACTTGCGCCAGAGCATGTCAAGGACGGTGCCCATCGCACCCCGTTTCTGGAGGCGATATCTTGCCGCTCGGATACCCTTGGTCCCATGGACACCGCCATCGAGAGGATCCGCGGTCGCGAGCTGATCCGAAGGGGGCCGTATGCCCGGATGTTCTGGTCCCAGTTCATCTCGAGCCTCGGCGACTGGGTCACGCTGTTCGCGACCTTCTCTCTCGCCGCCCGTATCTCGGGTGGCGGAAGGGCAGCTTCCGTGGCCATCCTCGTGCCACTCGTCGCCCGCATCCTCCCCGGCCTACTCATTGGTGTGATCGGTGGAGTCCTTGCGGACCGGTGGGATCGGAAGAAGACGATGGTGGTGGCCGACTTTGGGCGGGCAGCTCTGGTGCTGGTCCTGGTTCTGGTCGACAACTATCGGAACCTGTTCCTGCTCACGTTCGCGATCGAGGTGCTGTCGTTGCTGAGACAGCCGGCGAGGGAAGCGGTGACCCCGCAACTCATCCCCGAACGACACCTCATGGCCGCCAACGGGCTGAACCTGATCGCGGCCTATGCCACCGCCCCGCTCGGATCGGCGTTGTTCGCCGGGCTCATCGAGTTCGGCGACCGGTTCGATCCGGGCTTCACGGCTCACTCGGGCGTGGCGGCAGCCTTCGCATTCGACGCGGTCACCTTTGTCGTATCAGGAGTGGTCGTGCTGTTCACCGTGCTGCCGAAGGTCGAGATCCAGCCGGAACGGGAGGCCGCGGGAAGGCTCGACCTGCGGGCTCCGCTTCGAGACATGGTCGACGGTTTTCGCTTCGTCACCACGTTTCCCGCGGCACGCCGCACCGTTTTGGGAGTGGCATTGGCGCTGTTCGGCGCCGGGGCGCTGTTCGTGCTCGGCCAGCCATTCAGCCAGCAGATCCTCGGCGGTCGGGATGCCGGGTTTGGCGTGCTCGTCACCGCCCTCGGGGTGGGGGCCGCGGTCGGGATGTTGATCATGACCGTCAACGGCAAACGGATCGTTCGGCGCGAAGTGATCTTCGGCGCTGCCCTGTTGATTGCCGGGCTCACCATCGGGTTCACGTCGGTCGCCACAAACGTCGCAGGAGCGGCGGGTTGGGTGATGGTGGCCGGACTCGCCTCAGGGGTGGCCTTTGTCGCCGGTTTCACCCACCTTCACGCCGCGGTGACCGACGACATCCGCGGCCGTACGTTCGCCGCCCTGTACGCCTTTGCCCGCACGGCTTTGCTCTTGTCGTTTGGGATGGCATCCGTGGGAGCCGCGGCCCTCGAAGGCGTTCTGCCGGGACTGCTCGGGAGTGGGATTCGGGCGGTGATGCTCTTCTCCGGGGTCGTGATCGCCCTGACCGGAGTGGCCGTAGTGTGGGCAGCTCGCGCCGAACTCATGGGCGACCCGCTGGACGAGGAGAGTTACAGGGCGCTCCAGGAGGCCGGCGACGCCCTCACCTGGATGCGCGGCGATCGCCGGTCGCGGCCACAATGACGGCATGAGCGGTTTCTATCTCGCCCTCGAGGGAGCCGAGGGCGCCGGGAAGTCGTCGGTGTCCGAGCGTATCGCGGCCGAGTTCCGGGAGCGCGGCCTGTCGGTGACCCAGGTTCGTGAACCCGGCGGGACTTCTCTCGGCGAGGATGTCAGGCGCATGCTGCTCCATGCCGGAGACATCTCCCCGTGGGCCGAGGCGGCGTTGTTCGCCGCCGGGCGCGCCCAACTGGTGGAAGAGGTCGTGCGCCCGGCCCTGTCACGCGGCGACATCGTGATCTCCGATCGCACCTATTACTCGTCGCTCGCCTATCAGGGTCACGCCCGCGGGCTTGGTGTGGACGAGGTCAGGTCGCTCAACGAAGCGGTGCTGGGAGGCACGGTCCCCGACCTGGTGGCAGTCATCGACGTAGACCCTGAACTCGGGCTCGGGCGTCAGCTGGAGCCGGATCGGATCGGGGGCAGCGGGCTCGATTTCCAGAAGCTCGTGGCGGAAGGGTACCGCCACCTCGCTCGAGACGAGCCCGAGCGCGTGGTGCTGGTGGACGGCAACTCGGATCTCAACGCCATCGCCGCCTCGGTGATCGGCCTGGTGGAGGCGCTCCTGTGACGGTGATGCTGGGAGATGTGATCGGGCATGCTCAGGTACTGGCGCAACTCGACCGGGAGCTGCTCGGTCCCGCCAACTCGTACCTGTTCGTTGGGGCGTCGGGGCTCGGGAAGGCCACGGTTGCGGTCCGTTTCGCCCGCCTGTTGTTGTGTCCCGACCAGGGCCGACACGACGAAGACTGCCGATCCTGCCGCAGGGTCAAGTCGGGCAACCACCCCGATCTGGTGATGGTGGAGCCCGAAGGCAAGGCGAACCTGGGGGTGGACACCGCCCGGGAGATGATCCAGCAGGCCACCATGAAGCCGTACGAGGCAGAGCGAAAAGTGTTCGTCGTAGAAGAGGCCGACGCTCTCACCGACCAGGCTTCGAATGCGCTCCTCAAGACCTTGGAGGAGCCGAGTCCGACCACCGTGTTCATCCTCGTGGTCGAGTCGGAGGACGTCCTGCCCGCCACCGTTGCCAGCCGGTGCCGCTCTGTGTACTTCGGCCGGATAGCCGAGGAGCAGATCGCCGCCGGTCTGGTCGCCCGGGGAATCGACGAGGAGCAGGCGATGGGAGTGGCGCTCATGTCGGGTGGACGGCCCGGTCTGGCGGCGACGCTCGCCTCCAACGAGGAGGTGGTGGCGTTCCGGAAGAAATGGCTGTCGGTCCCCGCCCGGATTTCGGAGAGTCCCGGCGAATCGTTCCTGCTCGCCCAGGAGATGCTGGCGGCCGCCGATCCGCTGATCGAAGATGTGGCCGAGGACGAGGGTGGCGCCAAGGACAAGGTCGAGCGGGCGCGCAAGCGAGCACGCCAAGCGTTGCTGGTGAGTGGTCTCGAAATGCTCGCCTCGTTCTACACCGATGCCGCCTCGATCCAGTTGGGCGGTCCGATCCGCAACCGGGACGTACCGTTGTCGGAGCTGACGGCGATGTCCGCCCGGCGGGCGGTCCGGAACGCCGAGAGGTGCCTGGACGCCGCTGCCGATCTCCAGGCATATCTCCGTCCCCAGTTGCTCTTGACGAACCTGCTGACGTCGCTGGCGGTTGACTGAAAAGGTCGCGGGTCGCGGGTCGCGGGCGGTTTCCGCAGCTATTACACGGTTTGGGGGCTGATGTCTTCTGGGGGGCGACCCCCAGACCCCCGGTCGGTCCTGACGGTGAGTGGTTCGTGGTCCGGCCGGGTCTGGCTGGGCGGTTTCGTCCGCTGGTTCCCCGGTTAGGGGCTGATGTCTTCTGGTG
>JBFHRE010000124.1:0-6800 GCA_041591895.1 Acidimicrobiia bacterium | reverse complement strand
CCGAACCCGTGCCCCGCCTCGGTTCAACCCCGCCCTTCCGTCCGGGAAGTCCATCAGCAGTCCGGCCACGCTGGTGTAGACCGCCGCCCCGGCCCAGGTTGAGGTCCAGGCGAACCACGGCAGGAGATCGGGACGTCGCTGCTGCAGCGACTCGAGAGCTGAGCCTCCCCAACCGGTCGAAACCAGACTCAGACCGATGAGCACCAGCCACCATCCGACCGGGTGCCATGGCCTCCTGACCATGACGGTGACACCCGAGAGCATCCACCACAGCGGCATGCTCGCCGATAGGGCGTCGCTGCCGGTGACCATCGTCACAACCGAACCGGCGATCGTGATCGCGAGCGTGGCGGCAAGCAACAACCAACGCGCTATTCGCCAAGGGCGACCTAGTCCGGGTTCAGCCAACTCGTTCGGGTCGGTCGGGCGGACAGTGCCGGCTGCAGGAACCTTTCTCACTCGGACTCCCTGATCCACACCCGGGCCGAGGCTGGGGCGAGTGTCCGATCCAACAGAGCGCCCAACTCACCGGTGAGATCGTCGATGTCGGTCGCCTCCGAGAGACCCTCGGTGAATCGGGAGACCTCGGACTCGGTGTCGAACCGCGAACGGTTGAACCGGCGGTCGACCGCCGCCTGGATCCGACGCCGGACGGGACTGAACACGGCGGCCGCGGCGAGAGTCGAACCTGCCACCACGAGGTCGCTGCTCCCGCCGACGATCGACGGCAACGTGATCACCGGCACGGCGTAAACGACGGCGAGCACACCTGCGACCAGGGCGTACGACAGCGTGCGCGAGATGATCCGGTCGATGTCGTAGAGGTGATGGCGGAACACGGCGATCGCCAACGTCACCGGGAATGCAAGCGCGCCCAGCGCACTGATGGCTACGAGTCCCCCGATGACCGCCCGCGTCGGCGCGATGAGGACCATCGCCACGACCAGCATGACCGGCGGCAGGATCACAATGGCGAAGCCGAACATGACCCACCGTGTCTGTCGCCTCTCCTGGGACGTGGAGATTCGGCGATACCGGACCACCTGGGCTGTGATCGCAATGGCGATGCAAGGGCCCCAGAGGACAGCAGACACGATGATCAGGTCTGGGGCCGGCTCCGATCCGACGAGCAGCGAGCGAGTGCGGGCGGCGAGGTCGGGTTGGAGGAAGGTAGCCACGAGTGTCGCCACTGGCACGAGGGCCGCCCAACTGGGTTCTGGGCGTCCACTTGGAAAACTGACCATGAACAGCGCTATTACGACAACCGACATCGACACGGAGGCGTTGCGGAGCATCGTGGAGTCCAGCCCGAGACCGGCTCCGGACTGAAAGAAGGCGATCGAGCACAACGAGACCGCGAGCAGGACAGCCGTGCGATCCGCAGGCCGCTTGGCCAGGATCAGCCCGGCAGCGGTGACGGCAACCGCGAGAGGGAGCGTCAAGAGCGTCGCGATCATCGATTGGTCGCCGAGACCGATCGCCTGATAGAGCGCGCCGAAATCCTCGATTCTCACCCGCGCCGGGTCACGATGGAGCGCAATCATGCCGACGGTGCCGAGCACCGCAACGATGCTCCACCACAGCCAAGCGCCGATCCGCTCGACCGGAGTGGTCACCGTCCGGAATTCGACGGCCCGGGTACTCATCTCGCCTCCCGGATCCAGATCGAAGCTGCGGCGGGGCTGATAGTTCGGTCGAGGGCGATCCGAACTTCGCTTTGCAAGCCGTCGAGTGCGGTTTGGTTGCGGATCTGGTCCGAGAGGTGGCCGAGTACCTGCTCGCTGTCGAACCGTGCCCGATTGAATCGCCGGTCGACGAGTGTCTGGATCCGGCGCCGGACCGGGTTGAAAGCTGCGGCCGCCGCCAGGGTCGCTCCGGCCACGATCAGATCGTTGCCCGACCCCAGCACCGAGGGAAGAACGATCACGGGGAGCGCGTACAGCAGACCGATGACGATCGCCACCACTGCGTAGGTCACCGTCCGTGAGATGATCCGGTCGATCTCGTACAGGCGGTATCGCAGCACCGCCACACCGATCGACACCGGGATGAGTGAAGCGATGGCTCCGTCGAGCAGGGTGCCCCACTCCGACCAGTTGATCTCTCCTGCGAGCAAGGCACCCATCTGACCAAAGAACTGGAAGACTGCATACGCCGCGATCGTGAACAACACCCAGCGGAGTTGGGCGCGGACCGTCGGCTCTGCCCTGCGATAGCGGTTGATCATCGCCACGAGTGCAAGGACGAGGGCTACCGGGATTCCGACGAACGTGACCGGGAGGGCGTCGGCCATGGCGTCTGCAAGCTGTTGGCTCGCCCACGGATGTGACAGTCCGTGGCCGGGTGCGGCGAGCAAGCCGACCGCCGACATGAGGCCCATTGCGCCGTACTGGAGCCATTCGACCGGTGCCCATCGGGTGTTCGGTAGCCGTCCGTCGGGGAATCTGAGCAGGGCGATCACCAGGAGGTAGATCGCAGGAGCCTGCGCGAGGTTCGTCAATACGATCGGCCACACCGATGGTTCCAACCGAGGCGGAATCCAGGCGTAGGCGCCGTAGACGAACCCAACCCCGGCTGCCAGCGCAAACAGACCCTGGACCGCCAGCAGCGGGCCCACCGGATTGCCCGGGCGCCGGATCCAGATCACCAGGCCTGCGACCAGGAAGGGAACGGCCCACGTCCACGAGAACGACGGGATGCTGCGAGCCCGAATCGATAGCCACAGATTTGCCACGATCAGGGCTAGGCCGGCGACCATGGTGAAGGTAGGGCCGCTTCTCCTCATGTCGGTTCCCGGATCCACAGGGAAGCGGCGACCGGGCTCATCGTGCGGGTGACGGCGCTCCAGACGTCGCCGCGCAGCTCGTCGAGGGCGGTCTGGTGGCTCAAGCGTTCCGAGATCTGGGCGAGGACGACCTCGCCGTCGAACCGGGCCCGGTTGAATCGCCGGTCGACGATCGCCTGGATCTGTCGTCGGATCGGGTTGAAGGCGGCGGCGGCGGCCAAAGTGGCCCCGGCCACGACCAGGTCGTTGCCGGCTCCGATCCTGGAAGGAACAAGGACGACCGGCAAGGCGTAGATGCCGCCGACCACCACGGCGACCAGTGCATATGTGACGGTGCGGGAGATGATCCGGTCGATGTCGTACAGCCTGTGCCGGACGATGGCGATACCGATGGCCGTCGGGATGAGCAGGAACGCAACGACAGTGGACGTGAGGGCGATGGGGCTCGTGAAGTCGCCGGCGATGTTCTGGCCGACCGTGACCGTGAACAGCGTTCCGAATGCGAGCAGGAGCCACCGGATCTGGAGCTGCTCGGCGAGCGGCGCCAGCCGGTGCCGGTGGAGGAGCGACGCCAGCGACAATGGAAACACCGCGAAGAGGGCCGCCGAGAACAATTCGGCCGGGTTGACAGGAAGCCCGCCCTCCGCGTCACTCGTCGCATTGGCGACCTCCAACAGGACCGCCGCCGGCCGGCCAAGTGCCCACACAAACCCTGCTGCACAGCCGAGCGCTCCGATCGCGATCACAGCACCGAACACCCATCTCCACCCCCGCAGCGCCCTACCGGTGGGAAACGTGAGCAGGAGAGCGTTCCCGAACAAGCCGACCAACGGGAACACCGTCGAAGCGAGGATGCCGATGGCTCGTTCGATCGGGACGGCGGACACGTCGGCGGCGAGGGCCGCGACGATCTCCGCCAGCACCGAAGAGATACCGAATCCGAACAGCAACCACGCCACGCTTCCACCTGCTCGCCGATATGCGAGGAATGCACCAACGACGACTGCACCTCCCCCGCCAATGGCGAGGGTGTAGGACCCGAGGGCGATCGCTACCGCGGCAGCCAACAGCGCAGCGAACGAGACAAGACCGAGCAGAAGGCCTCGCGCTTGGTTTGGCAGGTTCACGGGAACTGCCTCATACCGGCCGCCGGATCCACAGCGGCGCCGCCTGTGGTCCCAGCGTGCGGCCGAGTGCGACGCGCAGGTCGGCGGCAAGATCCTTGATGCCGGTTTGATGGCTCACGAGCGCGGACGCGCCGCCACCGAACACCCTCTCGCTCACCGGCTCATCGATCACTGCAAGCGCGCCTCCGCCGGCCCGATGTTTGCACAACGGGTCGTGGTTGGGCGCCCGTGCTGCGTCCCTGTTCGGCCTCGCCATTGCTCTGCCAATGCGGGACCCACGAACTGCGATCCGGCAGCCGCCACCATCTGGCTCCTTCTGTTGTGAGGCAGCCAAGTCGAATCCCGCCACGTGATCGTTACGGCCGCCATCCTCTGTCTTCGCCGGATATCGTTACGGCGGCTGTCATGGATACTTCTTCGTCACGTTTGTTCGTCTCGCTGCTCGGCCCTCCCGAGATCTCGGTCGATGGTGCGCCGATCGAGGTCGACACCCGCAAGGCGATCGCCCTGATCGCCTTCCTGGCCGTCACCGACACCGTGCACACGAGGGACGCCCTAGTGGAGCTCCTGTGGCCGGAATCGGGACCGGACAGAGGCCGCAGCGCCCTGCGACGAACGCTCTCCACCGTCAAGACCTCACTTGGGGGGAAGTGGCTCAAGGCCGACCGGTTCGTCGTCGGTCTGGAGGGTCCGGGTCGGGAGCTCGACCTCGTAACCCCGTTCCCCGATTCGATCGCGCATGGCCATGGCGCCGACGAAGCGTGTGCCCGATGTGTCGGTCCCCTGGAGACCTTCGTGTCCCGGTTCCGGGGAGCCTTCATGGAAGGCTTTTACCTGAATGATGCGCCCGAATTCGACGCCTGGCAGGGAGTCGTCGCAGCCGAGCAGACTCGGCGCCTCGACCGTGCACTCGAGCGTCTGGTGATCGCCCACGCATCTCAGGACGAATGGACCGCCGCTGCGAACGTCGCCCGTCGAAGGGTCTCGCTCGACCCGCTCGACGAGTCGGCCAATCGCCAACTGATGTTGTCGCTGGCCTGGGCGGGTGACCGCTCTGCTTCGATCGAGGCCTACCGCGAGTGCGTTGGGATCCTCGACCGGGAGCTGGGCGTCCCGCCGCTGGAAGAGACCATCGAACTGGCGGACGCCATCCTCGCCGAGGATCTCCCCCGAATGCGGGGGATGGCTCGCGGCCCCAGCCCTCCCCGACGGGAACCACCGTCGACTCGACTCGTCGGCCGGGAGACCGAACTCGAAACCCTCACCCGCCATGAGGCCGGATGCGTTTCGATCGGCGGACAGGTGGGGATCGGAAAGACGGCTCTGGTCGAAGCCCTCACGCGGATGTCGCGCCGGCCGGTGCTGGTGGCCCGGGGTTTGCAATCCGAGGGTTCGGTGCCGTATGGCATCGTCGGGCAGTTGTTGCGCGGTCGTTCGCTCGACGGGGTCGGCGAGTGGGTCAGGCGCGAACTCGTCCGACTGGTGCCGGAGGTCGGGGTTGCATTGGAGCCCGAAGAGATCGAGCCACTGGCTGCGGAACGGAGACTTCATGACGCCGTCGTCTCATTTCTCGCCCACGTCGGCCGCGGGGGACATCTGGCCATCGACGACGTGCAGTGGGTCGACCCACCGTCGTCGGCGGCGCTGGCGGCCCTGGCCGCGCGAGCCGAAGAACTCGATGTCGGACTGTTCCTGGCCGGGCGTTGGGAGGAGGTGCGAATCGAATCGCCGCTGAGGAGCGTGGCAGGCGAGAGGTTGGAACTTCCTCCCCTCGAGCCTGATGCCGCCGTCCGCCTCGCTCGCGAGTCGGGCGTGGACGTCGTCGACGTCGACGATCTGATGCGCAGGACCGGTGGGGTGCCGCTCTACCTGGTGACTCCGGTGGAGGGTCCCGACGCCGAACGGCTTCGTGCCTCGATCCGGGAGCGTCTGGACCGGCTCGACGAGTTGTCCCGACAGGTGTTGACCGCGGTCGCAATCGAGGACGGTCCGGTGGGTGTCGATTGGTTGCTCGCGGTGTCGGGCCGGTCTGACGAGGAGTTGGCGACAGCCATCGATCGGCTGGTCTCCGGCAACTTCCTTCGTGAGCATCCGGATGGTGTCGAGTTCCCGCACGAGATCCAGCGAGAAGCCGTCTACCACGGAACCCGCCTGGTGCGGCGGCGCTTGCTTCACCGGCGGGCGGCCTCGGCCGCGTCGGGATCGGACGTGAAGTCGCTCGTCGCCGGCGCCCGTCATGCCCGTCTGGCGGGCGACGACGAGGCTGCGGCCGAATACCTGCTGCAGGCGGGTGACCTGGCCCGGCCGTCGTTCGATCTCGCTGCCGAGAGTTACCGGGAGGCGCTCGGGCTCGGTCATCCCGACCGGAAGGGGATCCACCGCCGTCTCGGCGAGATCTCGATGCTGCGCGGTGACTATCAGGCGGCGCTGCGTGACCTGGAGGCAGCCGCGACGTCGGATGGTTTTGATCCGCTGATCGAGCATCTCATCGGCGATGTCTATCGACGACTCGGCCGTTGGGAGCAGGCGGAACGGCAGTTCGAACTCGCCCGAAAAGACCATCCCCGACCCGCGTTGCTGTTGTCGGACTGGGCTTTGATGGCGGATCGACTCGGTGACGTCGAGCGTGCCCGGACGCTCGCCATGGAGGCGGTGGAGCTGGCGACCGGCGACGCCGAGGCTGCCCGGGCGCTGGGAGTTCTGGGCCTCCTCACCGAGGATCCCGTCGAGGCGCGTGAGCATCTCGAACTGAGCCTCCGCCGAGCGGGGGGCGATCCGGTTCTCAGGCTGGCCGCGCTTCACGCACTCAGCCTCGCCGTCGAGTCGGCAGGCGATCTGGCCGGAGCGGTCCGTCTCGCACAGGAGACGCTGGAGGTAGCGGTCGGGGT
>JBFHRE010000123.1:0-6874 GCA_041591895.1 Acidimicrobiia bacterium | reverse complement strand
GAGGAGGACACGAGTGAGAAACAAGCGCAGCTTGGCGGTTCTGTTTGCCGTCCTGGCGCTGGTGCTCGCCGCTTGCGGAGGCGACGGCGGAACCGACACCACGACGGGAGGCACTGCCGCCCCTACCCCCACCGAGGGCACACCTGGAACGACGGCCCCCCCGCTCGCCGAGCCGGTCACCCTGCGGGTGCTGGCCCACCAGAACCCGACGTTCGTCGAGTACATGGAGGCGTTCAACGCCCAGTTCGAAGCAGCCAACCCCGGAGTGACGATTGACATGGCCGTGGTCGGTCAGGGCGACATGGCCACCGCTATCCAGACGAGAACCTCGGCCAACGACGTCGATGTGATCGACTTCTGCGCCGGTTCGTGTTCAGCGTTCTCTGGTGGAATCCAGGACTACATGGGCGACAAGGTCAGCGAGAAGCCGATCTGGCAGCAGCTGATCGAAGCCGGCCTCCTCATGGATCTGACGGACGAGCCCTTCGTGGCCAACTTCGACCCCGTAGCGATCCAGGACGCCTCGACCTTCAATGGTCGGGTGTACTCGATCCCGATGGGCCGCGTCTCCTACAGCGGCATGTTCGTCAACAACGATCTCCTGGCGGAGGTTGGTGTTGCGATCCCCACGACGTGGAGTGAGCTTGTCACCGCCTGTGAGACCATCAAGGCCTCGGGCAACGAATGCATGACGCTGGGCGGCAAGGACGGCTGGCCGATCTTCGTCGGCGCCTACGGCCTCCTGGGCTCGGCGTTCCCCGATCAGGCGGCGCTCGCCGAGGGTCTGTGGACCGGCGACATCAAGTGGAACGAAGGCGCCGGGCTCGAAGTGATCCAGAAATTCCAGACCTATTCGACAGAAATGCTCGAGGCCGGCGTCACCGGCTTGAGCCACGACGAAGCGACCGGGCGTTACGCCGCCGGCGATGTCGCCTTCATGCCAACCGGCATGTGGCAGGGTCCCAACCTCGAGTCGTTCGAGCCCGAATTCGACTGGACGTACGTTCCGTTCCCGGGCAGCGACAACGCGGCCGACAACCAGTACCTGTTCGGCAAGTACGACATGAGCTGGATGATCAACGCCAACACACCCAACCCCGACGTGGCCAAGGCATATCTGGCAGCCATGTCTGAGCCTGCCGAGTACCAGAAGTACCTGGACGCAGTGGGGTTCCTGCCCACCCAGCCCACCGCATCGCTTGACAGCGTTGTCGGCAACGCACTGGCAGATCTCGTAGCCAACTACCGGGTCGGATTCGAGCAGTACTGGGTGGCACCCACCGGTGTCGGCCAGTGGGCGAACGGGTCCCAGGCGGCTTCGTGGTTCGCACCGTTCAACGAGTGGACGGACGCCACCGAACTGGCCAACCAAATCCAGACCGACCTCGAGGCCGGACTGGCCGGATAACGACCGGTAATCGATGAGGTTCCCGACGGGTGGGTCACGACCGAGACTACGGTACGGACCCGCCCGTCGGACGTTCTGGATGAACTAGGGAGGAGGCCAACAGTGGCGATCATGAACAAGAACTACCTGTTCGGCGGTGCAGGCAGAGCGAGACGGCTCGCCCCCCTCATGCTCCTGATCCCCGGGGTTCTCCTCTACGTGATCATCGCCCTCGGTCCGTCGATGGCGACGGCCGTGTACTCCTTCACCGATGCCAGTGGCCTCAAGGGTGCGCCGATCAACTGGATCGGACTCGACAATTACGACGAGTTCTTGTTCCAGGGCCTGGCATCTCGCGACAACATCGACGCCACCCTCCGCACCCTGCGTTTCTCGGTCTTTGTGACCTTCATCCAGTTCACCCTCGGACTGATCCTTGCCCTGCTGGTCAACCAGAAGCTGAAGGGCCGGACCTTCTTCCGCACCCTCTTCTTCCTGCCGGTGATCCTCGGGGCAGTCATCCAGGGCTTGATGTGGAAGTTGTTCCTCCAGCCGAGGGGGGGCCCGATGGCGACCATGTACGGATGGTTCGGAGCGCAATCCGAGTTCCTGGGAGGGCAACCCAACGAAGCATTCATGTGGGTGATCGTCGTGCAGATCTGGGCCAACGTCGGGATCACGATGGTGATCTTCCTGGCCGGAATGCAGACGATCTCCGACGACCTCTACGAGGCCGCCCGAATCGACGGTGCCAGCGGGTGGAACCTCTTTCGCAACATCACCTGGCCACAACTCACCCCCGCGATCAACACCAACTTTCTGCTCAACATCGTCGGATCACTGCAGGCCTGGGCTCTCTTCCTGGTGTTGATCGGCTACAAGCCCGGTACTCAGGTGCTCGGATACGTCGTGTTCGCCGAGGGGTTCGGCAAGACAACCGACTCCCCGAGCTTCCGGCAGGGTTACGCGGCGGCCGCGTCCATCGTGTTGTTCTTCCTGGTCCTGGTCATCGGATTCGCCGCCAACAGATACGTTTCCTGGAGAGAACGGAGGTACATGGGATGAGTGTCACCGTCAACACCATCGGAGAGCGCCCGGGCAGGTCGGCCAGCATGACTGTCCGGTCGCGTGTGGTCAAAGCAGTCTCGTACTTCGTCTTGTCCCTGGTTGGGGTCTTCTACGTCTGGCCGCTCTTCATGCTGGGCAACACCGCCCTGAAGAGCCTTCCCCAATACCTGAAGGATCCTGCGGCCATCGTCACCGAGCCCAGCCTCTCGAACTTCTCCGAGGCCTGGGAACTGGCCAACTTTCCGCAATACATGCTCAACTCGGTCATCTACACGGCGACCGCGACGGCCATCTTCGTGGCAACATCGCTGTTCGTCGCGTTTCCGATCGCCCGCGGTTACTTCAAGGGAAGCGGTGCCATCCTGACGATGTACGTGGTGGCGTTGTTCTTGCCACCGGCCCTCATCCCCCAGTTCCAGCTGATCCTCAACCTGGGGCTGTACAACACGAGGCCGGGGTTCATCCTGCTCTTCCTCATCAACCCGATCGGAATGATCATCCTGGTCAACTACATGAAGTCGATTCCCAGGGAACTGGACGAGTCGGCGGCGGTCGACGGCTCCAGCTACCTGCGGTTCGTGTCCACCGTGATCTTCCCGTTGATCAGACCCGCCGTGGCGACGGTGACCGTCCTCCACGCCATCGGGATATGGAACGAGATCATCCTTCCCACGATCTACCTGACCAACGAGGACTTCTTCCCCATCACCCGAGGGCTGATCGTTTTCGAGGGCGTTTACGGAAGCAACTGGCCCGGAATCGCTGCCGCGGTCCTCATGCTGATGCTCCCGATGCTGGTGCTCTTCATGTTCCTGCAGCGCTACATCATCGGTGGTCTCACCGCCGGCGCCGTGAAGGGTTAGGAAGCGGTCGCAGTGCACCATCGACGAGTCGGAACACTGGTGATTGCGCTCGCGCTGGCGGCGAGCGCCTGCTCCTCGGGATCGAGTGAGGACGGATCCGCCGTCGGCGGCACCACGACCTCATCGGAACAGGCGACTACATCCACTGTGACGACCAGCGCAACGACCGCTGCGACAACCACGACGACCACACCCCCGCCGACCACCACGATCGCCGTACCCGAACCGATGCCGATCGAGCCGCCGGAAGGCTACGAACTGGTGTGGAACGACGAGTTCGACGGCGACCAGATCAACCCTGAAAACTGGACGTATGACATCGGCGGCTGGGGCTGGGGCAACGGGGAGGCGCAGTACTACACAGACCGTCCCGAGAACGCCCGGGTCAACAACGGTCTCCTGGTCATCGAAGCCCGCCAGGAGCAGTTCGAGAACTCGTACTACACGTCGGCCCGCCTTCTCACGCAAGGGCTCCAGGAGTTCCAGTACGGGTACATCGAAGCTCGAATCAAGGTGCCGGACGGCGTAGGCACCTGGCCGGCCTTTTGGATGCTGGGGGCGGACTTCGGCCGCGACACCGCCGACCCGATCAAGAGCAACTGGCCCGATGTCGGCGAGATCGACATCATGGAGTACGCCGGCAAGGAGCCGGACCTGGTGCTCGGAACCCTTCACGGTCCCGGGTACGCCGGCGCCGGCGGCCTGACCAGATGGAACCGGCAGGACTTCGCCATCGGTGACGACTTCCACACCTTTGCAGTCGATTGGGACGAGGAGGGCATCCGCTGGCTCTTCGACGGCGAGGAGTTCTACGACCTCGGGCCGGAGAACCTCGGAGGGCGAGAGTGGGTATTCGACCGGCCGTTCTTCCTGATCGTGAACCTCGCCCTCGGAGGCACGATCGGCGGGGTCATCGGCGTCGACACCGAGTTCCCTCAGTACCTGTACGTCGACCACGTGCGGGTGTACCAGCGCATCGTCGAGTCGGGTTCCTGACCCCGGTACCGGTGTCGTCAGGCGCCATCCAGGTCTCGCTGCCAACGGGCTCCGATCCCAGCCGGAGAGATCCCAGCGATCTCTTCCGGTTCGAAGGGAGGAGGCACGTCGTCGATGACACCTACCACCCGGGATGCCATCACGTGGCCGAGCTGCAGGCGTGCCACGGGCTCCCAGCCGAAACACGACCCTGCCAGGAAACCGGCCGCGAAGGCATCGCCGGCGCCGGTCGCGTCGACGACCTTCACAGGAAGGGCCGGCCAGGAGACCAGCCCGGACCGGGTGACGAGAGTCGCCTCTCCGGCGCCGCGTTTCAACACCAGCTGCTGGTCCTCCCGTTCGACGATCATGCCGGCCAAATCGGCCGGGGCGGCCGTCCCGAAGAGGGCCAGCGCCTCGTCATCGCCGATGAAGACCAGATCGGCCTGCCGGGCCAGCGAGAGAACCACCCCGGCGGCGGTGTCCGCGCTTGTCCAGAGCGCCGGCCGGTAGTTGACGTCGAAGGAGACCAGGCTGTCATGATTTCGCCGCTCCACGACCGAATGGACCAGCTCGGAGGCGGATGGCGAGAGCGCCGGAGTGATCCCGGTCACGTGAATCCACCGGGCCGATCCGGCCCGCGACAGGTCGGCCGGAGAGAGCAGGCTCGCGGCGCTGCCGCTCCGGTAATACCGGACCTCGGCCCCGGACTCGGCGACCTGTTTCACCAGCACCCCGGTCGGCCGCACGGGGTCGCGCGCGACCGCCACCGACACTCCGCTGTCGCGAATCCAGCGCTCGACCGAGTCACCGAGGCGGTCGTCGCCCAGGCGGGACACCCACTGAGACCTCAGTCCGAGCCGGGCAACCCCCACCGCCACGTTCGCCTCGGCTCCGGCCGGCGTGGCGTGATAGACCCGCGGATCGCTCCGACCGACGAAGGCCGCCATGGTCTCACCGATCGAGACCACGTCGAACTCAGGTTCCAACTACTCACCTCCGTGGTTCAGGGAAGAGATCGGACGTCAATGTCTACTACGTCACATCATCCGGTCCGGACTGCGACCGGGTAGAGGCTTTGGCGCCAGACGACAACGGTAGAGTCCGCGATCCGTCGCCCCTCCCCGGAATGCTCTCCCCCGGGCGCGGACCCGACGACCAGCGAGAGAGCACGGCCTGGAAGGATCATCGATGAGGATTGCGATCACCGGTGCACGCGGCCGGGTAGGCCGGGCGGTGACCGCCCTGGCGCTGTCGAATGGGCACACGGTGCTCGGGGTCGACCGGCTGGGTGCCGGGAGCCCTCCAGAGATCGAGGTCGCCCATGTCGACATGACGGATTACCCGTCGCTCGTTCAGGCGATCGGCGGGTGTGATGCGCTCATCCATCTGGCAGCGATCAACGGGCCGGGGCGGGACCCGGACCATCTCGTCCACAACAACAACGTCGTGTCGAGCTACAACGCTCTGCTGGCTGCCTCCGAGGTCGGAATACGCAGAGTGTGCATGGCCTCCAGCATCAACGCCATCGGCGGCCGATTCAGCCGCCGACCCCGCTATGACTACCTCCCCATCGATGAGCATCACCCTGCCTATCCCGAAGACCCGTACAGCCTGTCGAAGTTGATCGGCGAGCAGCAGGCCGAAACGATGGTGCGCCGCGACGAAGGAATGACGATCGCCAGCCTGCGTCTGCACGGTGTCGTCGCCGACCGCGCCGAGACTTTGCGCTGGCTAGACCTCCCTGGCGAGGTCGTCGCCAAGCAATTGTGGGGTTACACCCTCGAGGAGGCGGCGGCGCGCGCCTTCTTGCTCGGCGTCACCGCCCCGTTCGACGGCCACGAGGTCTTCTACATCGTCGCCCCAGGGACGATGATGGACACCCCGTCCTCCGAGTTGAAGGAGCGGTATTACCCGGACGTCGAACTCAGGAGAGGTCTCGATCGCAACCAGGGGTTCTTCGATTGCCGCAAGGCGGCCGACATCCTCGGTTGGAAACATGATGAGTCCTGACGAGCACGAGAGGGGAGATCGATGACAGCTATCACCCGGGTGAGGACGATCCTCACCGCGCCCGACGGAATCGCCCTGGCGGTGGTCAAAGTCGAGACCGACGAACCCGGCCTCTACGGGCTCGGCTGCGCCACCTTCACTCAGCGACCCACCCTGGTGGCGCGGGCGGTGGACGACTATCTAGCACCCCTTCTGACAGGTCGGAATCCGGCCAACATCGAGGACCTGTGGCATCTGATGTACGTCAACGCCTACTGGCGCAACGGCCCCGTGCTCAACAACGCCATCAGCGGGGTCGACATGGCGCTGTGGGACATCAAGGGAAAGCTGGCGAGCATGCCGGTCTTCGATCTCCTCGGTGGCACATGCCGGGAAGCGGCCATGGTCTACCGGCACGCCGACGGGTCGAGCCCGGCGGAGGTGGTCGAGGAGGTGCTCCGCTTTCACGAGGAAGGGCACCTGGCGGTTCGCTGTCAGATGGGCGGCTATGGCGGGCGCCACCGGGTCGGTGACAAAGCCCAGCCCGGAGCCCAGCCCGGAGCACAGCTGGACCGGACCCGAGAGAACT